>JAUNWG010000002.1 GCA_030540435.1 Eubacteriales bacterium | reverse complement strand
GGAAGAGATCGAAGCACTCGACGAACCGGAGGAAAAGCCGGAAGAGATCGAAGCATTCGATGCACTGGAAAATGAGCCGGATGAAGTCCAAGAACCGGAGGATACCGAAGAGATAGGAGAACAGCCGGAGGATGCAGGCGTTGCAGCATTTGCGGATGCACTTGCACAGGAAGCCGCAGTGGAAGCGACGGAGGAGACACCTGAGCCGCCGCGCCCGCGCCCGGAGGATACTCCTGTCATCAGCGAGGAAGAGCTGGAGGAATTTCTGTCCAGCGTAAAGACAGAGGACGAGACTCCGCATACCAGCTTCGAGCAGCTGCTCCGCGACAACGGCATTGAAGTCGAGCAAGACGAGCCGAAGACGCAGAAAATTTCACTGGAAGAATTTCCGGAAGAAGAAACCACTGTATATGTTGATGTTCCGGTGCGTGAGCCGGCGGAGGCGCAGGACAAACCGCGCCAACCGGAGCTGTTTGATGTGGAAGCGGAGGAAGAAACCGCTGCGGCGCAGGACGAACCGGAACAGGCGGACGAAAGCGAAAAGGAGCCGGAGGAACCGCTTGCGGATCCGGATTGGCTGGGGCTGCCGCTGGAGCAGGTATGCGAACAGGCACCCCCGCTGGAGGAGCTGCGGCGGGAAGGCCCGGTCATGGCGCGTGAGGTTGCGCGCCAGAAGGATTGGCTGATGGAACGCATCCGTGCTTATCAGCAATCTATCAAGCAGGAATCAGAACAACCGGAAGAGCCGGAGGAACCAACAGAAACGGAAGAACCGGAAGAGATTCATGCGGCGGCGGAGCTGCATGCCATGCAGGAGCAGGAGAGCGATCAGGAGCGCGATTCGGTTTTTCGTGACAGGTCGGTCGACAAACCGGAAACGGAGCCGGCTGACCGGGAAAGCACACGGACAGACGCACAAGACGCATTCCAGGCGACGCAACAGATGATACTTGAGCTTCCGGTGCGGCAGGCACCGAAGCCGGAGCAGGAACCGCAGCAGACAGATACAGCGACCCAGCCTGCGCCGCAGCAGAAGGACAAAACACAAGTCCGGCCAAAGCGGAAGCCGGTGCCCAAGCCCAAGCCGCGCCGCGCGGCTGCAAAAAAGCAGCGTGAGGTATGGCCGCAGGAGGAGGCGCCGCAGGATGTACGCAGGGCGGAAAAGAGCTGGCGTCTGCGGGCGCAAAAGCAGGCAAGACGCTCGATCCCGGTGCTGATCTGCACGCTGCTTGCGATCTATCTTTCGTGTGCAGGCGATTTTTCCATGCTGCCGCTGCCCGCGTCGCTGAATTATATTGCGAATCCGGAGACGGTGCTGCAGGTGCTCATCGTTTTGCAGATCGTGGCGATGCTGTTTGCCTATGACGTCATCTGGGAGGGCATACAGGCGGCGATCCATTTGACGCCGAATTTTTGCACGCTGGTCGATCTGGCGCTGGTGCTCAATATCCTGCACTGTGCTGTGCGCATGGCGGCAGAGGGGGAGGAGATCCCGTTTGCCTGCATTGCGCTGCTGGCGCTGTTTGCGCAGCTGCGAGCAAAGTGCGCCTTTTCCGGTGCGCGGCATTACGCATTCAAAACAGCGGCGAATGCGCACCAGCCGATGGGCCTGTTTTATCACAACGGAAAGCGGCCGCATCTGGTCAAAGCGCCGCTGGAGGATGTACACAGCTTTGCGCAGCAGATCGTACAGCCGGATGAAAACTGGAAGCAGGAACGCATCCTGACTATTCTGGCAGTCGTTATTTCCGTCGTCCTTTCGGTTATTGTCAGCGTATCCACCGGCGATATGGGCCGTATCTGGTATGTGCTGGCGGCGACTGTGACAGGCGCGTGCCAGATCTCGCTGCTGGGTGCTGCGGCGATGGCGCACAAGCATGCTGCACGCCATATGGCGAAAAACGGCTCCGCAGTCGTTGGACGGCGCGGTGCACGCAAACTTGCTTCCGCAAATACCGTCGTTTTGAACGACGACGATCTGTTCCCGGCGGGAACGATTGCATTGCAGCGGCTGGAGCTGCGCAGCAGCCTGAACGATTCCACGGCGCTCGCCTATGCGGCGGCGCTGGCGGGAGATTCTTCGCTGGGGCATATGCTGGCAGAGGAAGTGCGCACGCGCTATGGCGCACCGCTGGCGGCGCATCATGTGATCTATTATACCGGCGGCGGTATCGGCGGACAGATCGGCGGGCTGGATGTCCTGCTGGGCGACAAGGAATTTATGGCGCAGCGCGGCATCATCGTGCGTGATGTACCGGAAAACGGTCTGGTGCTTGCGCTGGACAACGACCCTGCCGCAGTGCTGGTCATCGACTACATCGTGCCGGCGGCGCAGTATACGGCGATGCATGAGCTGACCGAGCGCAATCTGACGATCCTGCTGCACACACGCAATCAGCAGGTCACGCCGGAGCTGGTGGAACGGCTGTATGCGCTCAAGAAGGGCACTGTCATTCTGCCGGAGCTGGAACAGGACCGCGCGATGCACGATCCCAATTATACGCAAAAGGATACGTTGTGCGGCATTCTGGTGCGCGACGGCTTTGTCCCGCTGGCAGGCTGCGTTGCGACTGCGAAGGAGCAGACCCAGTTTACCAGGGCAGGCGGGGTGATCGGCATCTGTGCGGCGGTGATCTGTATGCTTCTGATGGCATATCTTTGCTATGTTTTTGTGCCGACAGACGCGCGTCCGATCCGCATGCTGTTTTACGCTATCCTGTGCTTTATCCCGATTTTCTTCCTGGAAAACGGCGTGGGCCGGGATTGAAAAACCAAATAGAAACTGCATTGGACATATCGCGGACAGGATTTTTCCTGCGCCGCGGTATGTTTTTTCTTTTGCCTGATTCACCGGAAAAGGTGCGGAAAAGTCACAAAATAATGATATAATGTGGAACAATGCTATTTAAGTGGTTATAAATGTGCACAAAACTGTGCAGTCCTTCCAGCTGTACACACGGTGTTTACCAAGACAACATCATACGTTTATGAAAAATTCACAATATTTTATTTGCAATGGGAACAGAAATAGTATATAATTACGAACATAGAGGCTGCCTGACAGGGCAGCGAACCGAATGAAGGAGAGTGGAATCGTTGAACGTATATTCTGTAGATAAAATCCGCAATGTCTGCGTTATGGGACATGGCGGTGATGGCAAGACCTCTCTGATCGAGAGCATGCTGTATATGACCAAGGCAACCGACCGCATGGGAAAGATTGCAGACGGCAATACCGTTTGTGACTATGATCCGGAGGAGATCCGCAGAAAGTTTTCCATTTCCACTGCTGTTGCACCGATCGAGTATGGCGGCTGCAAGATCAACGTGCTGGATACACCGGGCTTCTTTGACTTCGAGGGCGAGGTGCAGAGCGCGCTGCGCGTGTGCGAGTCCGGCCTGATCGTGGTACCGGGCAAATCCGGTCCGAGCGTCGGCACGGAAAAGGCATGGAAGCGTCTGGCAGATCAGAACAAGCCGTGTGCATTTTACATTTCCAAGATCGATGAGGAGCATTCCGATTATGATACTTCGCTGCATAAGCTGCAGAAGGCGTTCGGCGTAAATGTTTGCCCGATCGTTATCCCGATCTTTGAAGGCAACCGCGAGACAGTCGGCGTTGTCGACTGCGTTGTCCGCAAGGCATATCATATGGAAGGCAACCAGCGTGTTGAGGTTCCGATCCCGGAGAACATGATCGACAAGGTTGATCAGCAGCGTGCAGCGCTGTGCGAGAACGTCGCAGAACTGTCCGAGGACCTGATGGAGCGTTATTTCGCCGGTGAGGAATTCTCGGATGAAGAGCTGATCGCAGGTCTGCGCCAGGGCGTGCTGGAGCGCGTCATTATTCCGGTATTCTGCGGCACCGCAGCAACCGGTATCGGCACGGTTGCACTGCTCAAGGGCATCTGCGACTATATGCCGTCCCCGGACCAGGGCGCAGTTGAAGTATGCGAAGAAGGCGACGACATCGTTGAAATTGCAAGCAATCCAAACGGCACGACCTGTGCGTTTGTATTTAAAACCACCGCTGACCAGTATGGACGGTTCAGCTACTTTAAGGTAGTTGCCGGCTCGGTCAAGCAGGATATGACACTGCTCAACCACCGCATGGATGGCGTGGAAAAAATCGGACATATTTATTCCATCTGCGGCAAGAAGAGCACAGAGGTTGAAGAGGTGACCTGCGGCGACATCGGCGCAGTTTCCAAGCTGGCTACCACCAAGACCGGCGATACGCTGTCCATGAGCGTGCGCGCTGTCAACCTCGATCCGGTCCCGTTTGCACAGCCGTGCTATTCGCAGGCGATCGCACCGAAGACCAAGGGCGGCGAAGAAAAGATCGCAGCTGGTTTGAACAAGCTGGCAGATGAAGATCCGACCTTCTCTTATACGATCAACAAGGAAACGCATCAGAGCATCCTGAGCGGCATGGGCGATATCCATCTGGATGTCATTTGCTCCAAGCTCAAGACCCGCTTTGGCGCAGAGGCAGTGCTGTCCGCTCCGATCGTACCGTACCGCGAGAAGATCCGCAAGAAGGTCACGGTAGAAGGCAAGCATAAGAAGCAGTCCGGCGGTCATGGTCAGTATGGTCATGTTAAGATGTCCTTTGAGCCGTATACCGAGGGCGACTTCCTGTTTGAAGAGCACATCTTTGGCGGCTCTGTTCCGAAGAACTTCCATCCGGCAGTTGAAAAGGGCGTCCGTGAGGCAATGGAGCAGGGCGTATTGGCAGGCTATCCGATGGTCGGCCTGAAGGCAGACCTGCTGGACGGTTCGTATCATGACGTAGACTCCAACGAGCTGTCGTTCAAGATGGCGGCGAAGCTGGCATTCAAGGCAGGCATCCCGCAGGCAAATCCGGTTATTATGGAGCCGATCTGCTCGATGAAGGTATACATCCCGGATTCGTACATGGGCGATGTCATCGGCGACATCAACAAGCGCCGCGGACGTATTATGGGCATGAATCCGACCGACGACGGTCAGGAGATCGTGGCAGAAGTCCCGATGGCGGAGATCAGCGACTATGCGATCACGCTGCGCTCCATGACGCAGGGCAGAGGCTCGTTCGTATCGCAGTTTGAGCGCTACGAGGACGCACCTCCGGCAGTACAGGAAAAGGTTATTGCAGCAGCGAAGGAAGCGTAAACAATTGAAATTTTTCAAACACCGCAGGACAGGTTGCCTGCGGTGTTTGACTGTAGAAAAAAGGAAAACGCAGCGAAAAATGAAAGATTTTCGTCAGGAGCTGACAGCTTTTGCTGGCAGCGGATTATAATTTGTATTTTTCGGCGACATGCGCGTCGAAAAATACACTTCTCAGTCTGCAAATGTGCGAGCGGAGCGCGTGCGTGCAGCAGACTGCAAGTTCTCAAACGAATGCTCGCATTCGTTTGAAGTGTGTCATACTCTCGTCCCATGCTGCATAGGTTGTACCAATACAACCAGATTACTATGGCGAGGGAGCGGGAAACATGTTTATCATAACGGCAAAACTTTCCAAGCGGAAGCTGGCGCTGGGTGCGGCGGCGCTGGCGGCGATCCTATTGGCAGCGGGTGCGGCGGCAGGGTTGGCGGATGATATTGCGGCGCTCAGCGCGCAGTCCGGCGTACATGCGGCTGGCTCAGCGGAGGAAACGGATACCGGGGAAACGGTATCGACAATGGCGCTGACGGACAGCGAACGCATCGCCTATCTGGAGGCGTGCGGCTGGGAGGTGGATGCAAACTCCTGCGTCATCCGGGAGGTCATCATCCCTTCGGATTTTGACGAAACATACCAGAGCTATGCGGACCTGCAGGCGCGGCAGGGCTTCGAGCTGGAAAAGTATAAGGGCAAGCGCGTCAAGCAGATCACGTACAACGTGACGAATTATCCGGACGGCGAGGAAGTGGTCGCAGAGCTATTGGTATACCGCGGGAATATCATTGCCGGGGACATCTATTCGATGAAAACGGACGGCGGCTTTACCCGCGGACTGATGGATCATCCGGAGCAGGCGGCAGACGAACAGGCAGAATCCACAAACAATACGGGCGAATCCGACACAGCGCAGCAAGAAAAATAGCAGAAAGTTGCTACTTTTACCCAGAAAGCAGGCGAAAAATCCCGCCTGCTTTTGTATTTTTGCAAATAACTCTTGTACAAATGTCACAAAAGTGTTACAATGATGAAAAATGCGGCACAGGAGGTGTGACACGTTGGGTGTCCAACGGATTGACAAGCTGCTCACAGCGATGGGATTGTGTTCCCGCCGCGAGGCGGCAGCTGCGGCGAAAAGCGGCGCGATACTGGTCGACGGCAGTCCCTGCCGGGATGCTGCCAGAAAGATCGACCCGGATGCGCAGCAGCTGACCTTCCGCGGCAGGCCGGTGGGGTATCAGGCGCATGTGTATCTCATGCTGCACAAGCCGCTGGGCGTTGTCTCCGCAACAGAGGACCGGGAGCACAAAACCGTCCTTGACCTGTTGCCGGCAGAATATCGTGCGCGCGGGGTGTTTCCGGTCGGCCGGCTGGATAAGGAAACCTCCGGTCTGCTGCTGCTGACAGACGACGGTGCACTCGGACATGCGCTCACTTCGCCAAAGCGCGGGGTCAGGAAGGTCTATGAGGCGAAGGCAGACGGCGTACTGGGAGAAGTGGATGTGAAGGCGTTTGCCGAAGGGATCACGCTGCGTGATGGGACCGTGTGCCGCTCGGCAGAGCTGGAGATCCGATGTGTGCAAAATGGGATATCTGCTGTTTCCGTCACGGTATGCGAGGGTAAATACCATCAGGTGCGGCGGATGTTGGCAGCGCGGGGCGCGCCGGTGCTGGAGCTGATGCGAAAAGCAGAGGGCGCTGTTCGGCTGGACCCGGTGCTTGCACCGGGAGAATGGCGGGAGCTGACACCGGAGGAGCTGGCTGCACTGCGTGCGGAAGCAGCTGGAAATGGTTGACAGGGTGCCGGAACGTTACATAGGGGAAAACTCACAAAGAAAGACAAAAATTTTTGTACAAATTTCTGTCGATTTGTGTTATAATAGATGAAAATGAACAAGTGGCGGCAAACAGCTGCCCAAGAGATTGGTAATGTTTCTGTCTGCGTGTGTGAGCCGGAATATCGCGGCAGATAGTTTGATAGTAAAGAAGGGTGAAGAAAAGATGGCATCAAGAATGTTTCAGTCGATTATTCTGCAGATGAAGGAAGCAGTAGACCGTACGATCGGTATCATCAATGCCAGCGGCGCGGTGGTAGCCTGTACGGACCTCAAGCGTATCGGTGAGATGCGGGAGGATGCAGCGGCAGAGCTGTCCTATGTCGGCGATATGATCCGTTTCGGCGGCTATACATACCGCCCGGTTGCTGACCGCACCACCCGGTTTGAGTATGCTGTATTCGTACACGGCGAGGACGAAAATGCCCGCAGCATCTGCTCGATGGTCACCATCGCGATCAGCAACATCAAGACGCTGTATGATGAAAAGCACGACAAGGCTACTTTTGTCAAGAATATTATTCTGGACAACATCCTGCCGGGCGATATTTACATCAAGTCGCGTGAGCTGCACTTCGAGGGCGATACACCGCGGGCTGTATTCCTTATCCGGCAGGAGGAGCACGCAGATGTAGCTGCACTGGATATCATCCAGAGCCAGTTCCCGGATAAGCAGCGCGATTTTGTCCTGCATATCAATGAGACGGATATCGTCCTTGTCAAGGAAGTCAAGCCGAATACCGACATCAAGGAACTGTACAAAATCGCAAAGGGCATCGAAGAGACGCTGGAAAACGAGATCCAGGTCAAGTGCCTCATCGGTATCGGCACGATATCCACACAGCTCAAGGATATTGCCAAGTCGTTTAAGGAGGCGCAGGTGGCGCTGGAGGTCGGCGTTGTCTTTGAGGACGAAAAGACCATCATCAATTATGAGAACCTCGGCCTTGGTCGTCTGATCTATCAGCTGCCGACGACGCTGTGTGAGATGTTCCTGAGCGAGATATTCCGCAAAGGCTCCATCGATGCGCTCGATCAGGAGACGCTGTTTACCATCCAGAAATTCTTTGAAAACAACCTGAATGTGTCTGAAACCTCGCGTAAGCTGTTCGTACACAGAAACACGCTGGTCTACCGCCTTGAGAAGATCAAGAAGCTGACCGGTCTGGATCTGCGCGAATTTGACCATGCGATTGTCTTTAAGGTCGCTCTGATGGTACGCAAGTACCTTGCCTCCCGCGAGTCCGGACGCATCCAGCCGTAATACACGGGAGTGAATGCTGTAATGAAACCTTCGACTGCAAAACGTGTGATCGCCATTGTTGCGCTGGTACTGGCGCTGCTGATGATTCTAAGCTCACTGTCCGTACTGTTCTGATATACGGTGTGTGACGATTTGCTGATTTTTTTGTAAATTATCGTAAAATACAGTTGCCGCAGGCGTTGTCCTGCGGTATTCTTTTTGATGAGAGCCTTGAACGGCCCGGAAAGGAAGCCTGAGATTATGAAGGATAAGGTATCATTGCCGCGGGCGTTGGCGCTGGGCGCGCTGGCGGCTGCGACATGCAGCCTGGTGACCGGTTTGGTGGTGTATGGTACAGTCCGACCGGCCGGGGAGCTGGGGGAACTATATGATGCGCTGGCAGAGGTGCAGGAGATCGTAGACGACCAGTTTGTCGGTGAATATGACGCGAAAGAATTAAAGGATTATGTGCTGACCGGCTATGCCAACGGTTTGGGCGACCGCTGGACATCATATATGACGCAGGAGCGTTATGAGAGCTATCTGGAATCCGGCGCGGAGAGCACCGTCGGCATCGGCGTGACGGTCAGCTATCAGGAAAAGGACGACGGCAGCCATGTACTTAAAGTTGAGAGCGTCGCGCACGAATCGCCGTCGGAGGATGCCGGAATCGGCGCATATGATGAGATCTATGCGGTGAACGGCAAAACGATCGACGAGCTGGGAAATTATGAGGACGCAGTCGCGGCAGTGCGCGGCGAGGAGGGCGAATCGGTCACGCTGGGCATCCGCCGGTATGAGACTGGCGTGGAGGAAGATATTTCGATCGTCCGGCAGGATTATGAGCAGATCCATGTCACCTCCCGTATGTTGGAGGACAACATCGGCTATATTTGTATCGAACGCTTTACCGAACAGACGGATGAGCAATTCCTGAAGGCATTGCAGCAGGTACAGGATGCCGGTGCGGAAAAGCTGATCTTCGACCTGCGCGACAATCCGGGCGGTCGGCTGGATGCGCTGGTTGGTTGCCTTGATCCACTGCTGCCGGAGGGCAAGATCATTTCGCTGGAGAGCAAGCAGGGGAAGGTCAGTGAGTATAAATCAGATGCCGCGGAGGTAAATCTGCCGATGGCGGTGATCGTCAATGCGGAGTCGTACAGTGCGGCGGAATTTTTTGCGGCGGCATTGCAGGAGTACGGCAAGGCGGAGATCGTCGGCGAGCAGACGGTCGGCAAGGGATACTCGCAGCAGGGCTTCCCGCTGTCAAACGGCGGCTGCCTGAACCTTTCCAACAACTGCTACTACACCCCGAAGGGGGAAAGCCTGATCGGCAAGGGCGTGGAGCCGGATGTCAAGGCAGGGCTGAGCGACGAAAAGAAGGCGCGCTTCCAGGTGCTGTCGGACAGCGAGGATGACCAGCTGCAGGCGGCGGTCACTGCTGTGCAGGCACAGGCGGCATCGTGAAAATTCACCGGATGCGCAAAACACGTGCTTGACATTATACAATCGGATTTATATAATGAGATGTAACATCTATGTTGGGGACATGGGGGAAAAGCCCGCTGTGCGCCCTAAATTTAAACGATATCGAGGGGAATTGTTCCATGAAGCAAGAATTCAAGCTGACACAGGAAAATCTGGATAGACTGAAGGATGAGCTGGAATATTTAAAAACTGTCCGCATGAAGGAAGTTGCGGAGCAGATCAAGGAAGCACGTTCCTTTGGCGACCTGTCGGAGAACGCAGAATATGACGAAGCAAAAAACGAGCAGGGCAAGGTAGCCTCCCGTATTGCCGAGCTGGAAACCATCGTTTCCAATGCCGTTGTCATTACGGAGGATATGTATGCCAAGGATGAGGTTTCTCCGGGCTGCCGGTTTAAGGTCATTGATATTGAATTTGACGAGGAAGAGGAATATCATTTTGTCGGCTCGCAGGAGGCTGACCCGATGGACGGAAAGATTTCAGATGAGTCCCCGTTCGGCAAAGCAGTGCTGGGTCACAAGGTCGGTGACGTCGTTTCGGTAGACGCGCCGAATGATACCGTTGTGAAGTTTAAGATCACGGAGATCATCAAGTAATAGGAACAACCAAAAGAAGCAGGCGGTTCCGCCTGCTTCGGGACATTTAGGAGGAAAAATATGGAGCAGAATCAGGCTGCGGAGCAGAGCAAGCCAAAGGCGAACAAGCCGGTCCGCTCAGAATCCGAGGAATATGAGATTCGTACCGGCAAGCTGGCTGCGCTGCAGGAGGCGGGACAGGACCCGTTCCAGCAGGTGCGTTATGATCGTACCAATTACACAACAGATATTATCGAGAACTTTGATGAGATGGAGGGCAAGATCGTCCGTCTGGCAGGCCGTATGATGAGCAAGCGCATCATGGGCAAGCTGACCTTCTCGGACATCACTGACCGCTACGGCAGAATCCAGCTGTGTGTCAAGCGCGATCTGCTGGGTACAGAGGAATACAAGCAGTTCAAGAAGTATGACATCGGTGACATCATCGGCATCGAGGGCGAGGTCTTCCGCACCCAGAAGGGTGAAATTTCCGTCCGCGTCAACAGCCTGACCCTGCTGTCCAAGTCCCTGCGCCCGCTGCCGGAGAAGTGGCATGGCCTGAAGGATACTGACATCCGTTATCGCCGCCGCTATGTCGACCTGATTGTCAACCCGGAGGTGCGCCGTACCTTTGAGCTGCGCTCCAAGATCGTGCGCGAGGTGCGCAATTTCTTTGACAGCCGCGGCTTTATGGAAGTAGAGACGCCGTGCCTGAATACCATTCCGGGCGGTGCGGCTGCGCGTCCGTTTATCACGCATCACAATGCGCTGGATATCGATATGTACATGCGCATCGCAACCGAGCTGCATCTGAAGCGCCTGATCGTCGGCGGTCTGGAGCGCGTCTATGAGATCGGACGTATTTTCCGCAACGAGGGCATGGACACCAAGCACAATCCGGAATTTACCACCATCGAAATTTATCAGGCATATACCGACTACAACGGCATGATGGATATTACCGAGGATATGGTCATCCATTGCTGTGAAAAGGCGCTGGGCACGACCAAGGTCATGTATCAGGGCACCGAGCTGGACTTCTCCAAGGGCTGGAAGCGCATGACGATGGCGGAGGCAGTCAAGCAGTATTCCGGTATGGATTTCATGGCGATGGACGGCGCACAGGCGCTGGAGGCATGCAAGGCAGCCGGCTATGAAATCGAAAAGGGCAAGGAGAGCTGGGGCGACCTGATGGCGATGGTCTATGACGCGACCGTCGAGGAAAACCTGATCCAGCCGACGTTTATCACCGACTATCCGGTTGAAATCTCCCCGCTGGCAAAGCGCAAGCCGTCCGACCCGCGTCTGACCGAGCGGTTTGAGTGCTTTGTTTACGGTCGTGAGCTGTGCAATGCATTCTCCGAGCTGAACGACCCGGTCGACCAGCGTGGACGCTTTGAGCGCCAGGTAGAGATGCGCAACGCAGGCGACGACGAAGCGAATATGATGGATGAGGATTACCTGATGGCGATGGAATACGGCCTGCCGCCAACGGGCGGTATGGGCATGGGCATCGACCGTCTGGTCATGTTCCTGACAGACAGCGCGTCCATCCGCGACGTCCTGCTGTTCCCGACGATGAAGCCGCTGGACTAATGATGGATTGCAAACAGACATTTCACAGCAATGTGGAGTGTCTGTTTTTTTGTCGGAACGCCGCGCGTGAAAAAAGAAGTCGAGATGTTGACAGAAAATCAGCGGCGGGGTATAATAATAGCGAAGAAAACAAAGAACACAATTGCGACAAGTGGTTCACCAAAAATTGGCGAACGAAAACCCCTGACAGGGATCAGCTGTCAGGGGTTTTCTACTGCTACGCGCAGTTGCGGGGCTCGATTACCTCCGATTTTTCTTTGTATGTCTGTCAACGAGCCACTTGAAGATGTAATTGGCTATTACACCAGCCAAAACAGACAATAGAAAACTAATCACAAACTGCGACAAGTCGATTCACCTCCCTTCTGGTTACCCAGTCTGGGAGAGGTAACGAAACCATTATACCATATTCTGTCGATGGCGGAAGAAAAATGTCGTGTTGGGCTTTGTTTTCAACAAGCAATATGGCGGAGTATTGACAGGAAATCAGCTGCGAGGTATAATAATAACGAAGAAAACAATTGAAGCAAGGTGTTCACCAAAATTTGGCGAACGAAACCCCCTGACAGGTGGTGCTGTCAGGGGGTTTCTACTGCTACGGGCAGTTCCGGGGCTCGATTACCTCCGATTCTTCTTTGTATGTCTGTCAACGAGCCACTTGAAGATGTAATTGGCTATTACACCAGCCAAAACAGACAAAAGAAAACTGATTACAAACTGAAGCAAGGTACTTCACCTCCCTTCTGGTTACCCAGTCTGGGAGAGGTAACGAAACCATTATATCATATTTTGTCGATAATGGAAGAAGGACAGCCAATCCGGCTGTCCTTTTGCTATATCTGGCTTTGTGCGTCATGCAGCACTTCGATCATGATTTGTGCGCCGAGGCGGAAGCCGTCGATGTAATTGCTGGTACACTCCATCGAAAAGATTCTGCTGTGCTCATCCATGATTTGCGTAAAGCGTGCGCTCAGGTCTGGGTCGAGCTGGTTCAATTCGTTGGCGAAATCTTCATAGCGCTGAGAGGCTTCTTTTTGAAGTTTTCTATAGTTGCTTTGTACAGGGTGAAATTGTTCTGCGGGAAAGATTTCTCCATAGTAAAGCTGTTCTAATATTGTACGCATGGTGACACCGTCCTTCATAAAATTTGTATTACAAATAATGTAACACAAAAAATGTAATTTTTCAATGTGATATACAAAAACAGCTTGTATTATATTATAATAGTATAAATTAGTAGTATAAAATTGTGTTACAGAGGTGTAATCATGGAAGACAAATTTGTAGTAACACCGAAGAAGCCAATCAAAAAAGAATCCGCATCTACCACTTTAACTGTGCGAATGGATAAGGGATTGAAAGAGGCATATGATAAGCTGGCTGCGAAAAGTGAACGCTCCCGCAATGAGCTGATGTGCATGGCACTGCGCTATGCACTGGATAATCTGGAGTTCATCCCGGATTCGGGGGAGAAATAAACAGCCTCCCTCGGATGAGGGAGGTGTCAGCGAAGCTGACGGAGGGAGTGAAAAGGTAAATCGTTTGCGCTAAGATCAATCTCAATGGAAACACTTCGCGTTTCCCTCCCTCAGTCACGGCTACGCCGTGCCAGCTCCCTCGTCTGAGGGAGCCTAAGGGCGGCACTAGTAAATTGGCGCGCCAACAATTCCTTTTAATTTGCAATTGCAAAGGGTTTGGGGATATAGTATAATGTACCTGCATTTAACCGGCTCTGGGCCATGGGTCAAGAGCAATACACCTTGGAAAACAGAAGCCTGGGCAGTGCTGCTCAGGCTTTTCCCTGTACGGGAAAGGCAGGAAATAATTGGAGCGTCAAACATGAGTATTCGGATCGAAAGCCGTGAAAATCCGCTGGTCAAGCGGTTGGTACGCCTGTCCGGCGACCGGAAATACCGCAAAATGATGGGTGAAATGGTATGCGAGGGCGGCAAAATGCTGGGCGAAGCCCTGTCCAGCGGCATAGAAATACATGATGTGCTGGTGGCTGACAATGCGCAGGTGGATACCGGCGATCTGAGCCGTGCAGAGCAGTCCGGCGCAAAGCTGTATGCATGTCCGAGTTCGCTTTTGGCAAAGGTATCCAATGTCCAGGCGCCGCAGGGGGTTGTGTTTTCGTGTGAGCGTCCGGTCACAGGATTGGATTCGCTGCGCGGCGCACGGCGGCTGATGGTGCTGGAGGGCTTGCAAGATCCCGGAAATCTTGGTACAGTTATACGGACGGCGGATGCATTTGCACTGGATGGCATTATATTATGTGAGGGCTGTGTCGATCCGACTTCGCCCAAGGTCGTCCGCGCAACGATGGGTGCAGCGTTCCGCCTGCCGATTGCGGCGGCGACCATGGAGGAAGCGGCTGCGTTTTTACAGCAGCAGAAGCTGCCGTTGTATGGCGCGGCGTTGGCGGAGGACAGCATACCGCTCACACAGATCGACCTGCACCGCGCTGCCGTGCTCATTGGCAACGAAGGGCGCGGTATTACGAAAAAAGCGGCGGCGCTGTGCGACCAGCTGCTCATCATCCCGATGGAAGGCAGGGCGGAATCGCTCAATGCCTCTGTTGCGGCATCTATCATTATGTATGAGATGAGCCGGGAGGGAAACCAGCCATGATGTCAAAGCTGTACTGGATCTGGCTTGCCACCCGCGCAGGCTGCGGCGCGGCGTTCGGCCGCCAGATGATCGAATATTTCGGCACGCCGGAGGCTGTCTGGCGTGCACTGCGGGAGGAGATCGCCGCTGTCCCGTCTATGACGCGGATGCGGCAGGACGCCCTGATGGATAAGGATCTGACCTACCCGCGGCGCATCATAGAAGACTGTGAGAAGCAGGAGATCAGCATCGTCACCCTGGCAGATCCAAACTATCCTGCGTTGCTGCGCCAAATCAATTCCCCGCCGCTGCTGCTGTATGTGCGCGGCACGCTGCCGGATTTCCGCACGCGGCTGGCAGTTTCCATCGTCGGCACGCGCAAGGCGACCAAATACGGCTTACATGCCTCGCGGTATTTTGCCGGGACGCTGGCGCAGAATGACTGCATCATTGTGTCCGGCATGGCGCTGGGCATTGATGGCACAGCAAACCGCGCCGCGATTGAAGCGGGCGGGCAGACCGTCGCCGTGCTGGGCTGCGGCGTGGATGTGTGTTATCCCTGGCAGCACAAGCAGCTGATGGAGGACATCATCCGGCATGGCGCAGTAATCAGCGAATATCCGCCGGGCACCGAGCCGAAGGGCAGGCATTTTCCCGTGCGTAACCGTATCATAACCGGGCTGAGCCGGGGGACACTGGTAGTGGAAGCACCGAAAAAATCCGGCGCGCTCATTTCCGCTGACCTGGCATTGGAGCAGGGCCGCGATGTATTTGCCGTTCCGGCGGACATCAACCGGCCGAATAGCGCAGGCTGTAACAATATCATCCGCAAGGGCTGCGCGGAGCTGGTGCAGGTGCCCGCAGATATTTTGGCCTATTACGGACAGCGCGAACGCAAAAAGCCCGCGGCGGCGCGTATCGTACCCATCGAGCAGCGCAAGCTCGCGGCGCCCAACCCACTCGCTGCGGAGGAGCAGGCAGATGCCGCGCCGCCTGTGATGGAAATGCGCAGGCTGGAAGGCTCTGTGGAGGAGCGCGCCGTATGGTGCGCCGTGCACGACGGACAGTATACCGTAGATGCCATTGTAGAATCGACTGGTTTGACCGCTTCCACGGTGCTGACCGCACTGACGATGCTGGAGCTTGGCGTATATATCATCCGTGCCGGCGACGGCTACCGCGCAGCGGACGATGTTGAATTATAATTTATTTTGTATATTCTATGTTGTATATTCTGAAATTTATCGGATAGAGTTTGAGATGGGCGGACAGCGCCCATACAGGAGGAAGGACATTCATGTCAAAACTTGTCATTGTGGAGTCCCCGGCGAAGGCGAAGACCATCGGGAAATATCTCGGTGTGGATTATACCGTCAAAGCGTCCATGGGACATCTGCGTGATCTGCCCAGAAAGACGATGAGCGTGGACATTGAGCACGATTTTAAACCGGAATATGTCCCGATCGAGGGCAAGGATAAGATCATCAACGAGCTGCGCGAGGCAGCAGAGGATAGCGATTTTGTCTATCTCGCAACTGACCCGGACCGTGAGGGCGAAGCAATCTCATGGCACCTGAAGGAGCTGCTGCACCTCGGTGACCAGCGCTCCAAGCGTGTCACGTTTAATGAAATCACCAAACATGCGGTACAGGACGGCATCGCGCATCCGCGCGATATCGACCTCGATCTGGTCGACGCACAGCAGGCGCGCCGCATCCTCGACCGTATTGTCGGCTATCAGCTGTCGCCGTTTTTGTGGCGCAAGGTCAAGCGCGGCCTTTCCGCAGGCCGTGTCCAGTCGGTTGCGACGCGTATGGTCGTTGACCGCGAGAAGGAGATCCGTGCATTCGTGCCGGAGGAATACTGGTCGCTGGAGGCGGAGCTGCTCACACAGGCGGGCGGCAGTTTTACCGCGTCGTTTTATGGCGACGGCAGCGGCAAGGTCGAGCTGAAGGACGAAGCGCAGACGATGGCGGTCGTGGACGCCGTTACCGGCAAGCCGTTCACCGTCAGCAAAGTCAAACGCGGCAAAAAGCGCAAAAACCCTGCGCCGCCGTTTATCACCTCTACCTTGCAGCAGGAGGCAAGCCGCAAGCTCAGCTTTGTGCCCCGCCGCACGATGGCGATCGCACAGCAGCTGTATGAAGGCATCGAGATCGGCGAGCAGGGGCTGACCGGTCTGATTACCTATATGCGAACCGACTCGCTGCGTCTGTCGGACGAAGCAGTCGCTGCGGCAAAGGAGTATATCATCGGGCGCTACGGCGCGGAATATTACCCGTCCAAAAAGCGTGTATTCCGCACCAAGGGCAACGCGCAGGATGCGCATGAGGCCATCCGCCCGACCAATGTCAATCTCACGCCGGACGAAATCCAGCAATTCCTGACGCCGGAGCAGTATAAGCTGTATAAGCTCATTTGGAGCCGCTTTGTCGCCTGCCAGATGGCAGAGGCGATTTTGGATACCGTGTCTGCGGACATCGTTTCCGAGGGCTATGTGTTCCGCGCCAGCGGTTATAAGGTCGCATTCCCCGGCTTTACGGCGGTATATGAGGAATCGACGGACGACGGCAAGCAGGACAGCACGACCGGCAAGCCGCTGCCCGACTTTGGCGAGGGCGATGCGCTCAACTGCAAAAAGCTCAGCCCGGCGCAGCATTTTACCCAGCCGCCTGCGCGCTATACCGAAGCGTCGCTCATCAAGGCGATGGAGGAAAAGGGCATCGGACGCCCGTCCACCTATGCGCCGACCATCACGACCATCATTGAACGCGATTACGTGGACAAGGAGGGCAGGAGCCTGCGCCCGACACCGCTGGGCGAGGGTGTAACCGAGCTGTTGGTGGATAAATTCACTTCCATTTCCGACCTTACGTTTACGGCGCACATGGAAGAGGAGCTGGATGAGGTCGCCAGCGGAAAAATGACCTATGTGGAGGTTTTGCGCCGGTTCTATGGCGACTTTTCAGCCGCACTGGAGCAGGCGGAGAAGGACTTGGAGGGCCAGCGCATCAAGATCAAGGACCAGGTGACAGACGAAATTTGCGAGGTCTGCGGCAAGCCCATGGTCATCAAGTCCGGACGGTTTGGCAAGTTCCTTGCCTGCTCCGGTTACCCGGACTGCAAGTATACCAAGAATATCGCCATCAAGACCGGCGTGCTCTGCCCGAAGTGCGGCGGCAATATCGTGGAGCTGAAATCCAAGCGCGGGTTCCCGTTCCTCGGCTGCGACAATTACCCGGAATGCACGTTTATGTCGTGGGATAAGGTCACAAAGAAGGAGTGCCCGGACTGCGGCTCCGCCCTGTTCCGGCATTATGACCGTGAGACAGGCGAGACACACCTGATGTGCTACAAGGACGGCTGCGGCTACAAGGAATTTGTCAGCAAGCGCACGCCGCGCAAGACCAAGGCGCAGAAGGAAGCGGAAGCTGCCGCAGCTGCGGCGCAGCAGGGCGAAACGGCGGCGGAGACTGCGGAAACCGCAGAGGAAGAGCCGAAGAAAAAGACCACCCGCAAGACGGCGGCGAAGAAAACCACCGCTGCTAAAAAGACAACGACAAAAAAGGCAACAACCAAAAAGACAACGACCCGCAAGACCACCAAGAAAGCGGAGGCCGCAGAGGGTGAGGAAAAGCCGAAGAAGCGGACTTCACGCAAAAAGGCTGCTGTGACAGAGGAGGCTGCGGATGAATAAAGCGATCGTGATCGGCGCCGGGCTGGCAGGCAGTGAGGCCGCATGGCAGCTGGCGCAGCGCGGCATAGCAGTCGAGCTGCATGAGATGAAGCCGGTCAAGCGCACGCCGGCGCACCATACCGACGATTTTGCGGAGCTGTGCTGCTCCAATTCCCTGCGTGGCGCGGAGATCTGCACCGCGCCCGGCCTGCTCAAGGAAGAGCTGCGTCGGATGGGAAGCCTGATTCTTTCCTGTGCGGACGCCTGCCGTGTGGAGGCGGGCGGCGCATTGGCGGTGGACCGCACCGCCTTTGCCGCCATGGTGACGCAGAAGGTCAAAAGCCATCCGAACATTACTGTTTGCGAGGGCGAGGTCACGCACATCCCGGACGAGGGCGAAGTGATCGTCGCCACCGGCCCGCTGACGTCGGATGCGCTGTTTGAGGATATCAAGGGCAAGCTCGGCGCGCACGAATACCTGCATTTTTACGATGCAGCCGCGCCCATCGTCAGCTTTGATTCGGTGGACATGGACAGCGCGTATTTTGCGTCGCGCTATGATAAGGGCACAGCGGATTATATCAACTGCCCGATGGATCGGGAGCAGTATGACGCGTTCTGGCAGGCGCTGTGCGAAGCGGAGCAGGCGCCGGTGCACGGCTTTGAGGACAAAAAGGTCTTTGAGGGCTGTATGCCGGTGGAGGTCATGGGCCGCCGCGGGCATGATACGCTGCTGTACGGCCCGCTCAAGCCGGTGGGCCTGCGCGACCCGCGCACCGGGAAGGACCCGTATGCCGTCGTACAGCTGCGCCGCGACAACGCGGCAGGCTCGCTGTATAACCTCGTGGGCTTCCAGACGCATTTGAAATTCCCGGAGCAGAAGCGCGTATTTTCCATGATACCCGCCCTGCGGAATGCAGAATTTGTGCGCTATGGCGTCATGCACCGCAATACGTTTATGGATTCCCCGCGCCTGCTCGACCATCATTTCCGGCTGCGCAGTGAGCCGCGCATCCGCTTTGCCGGGCAGATGACCGGCGTGGAGGGCTATATCGAGTCGGCGGCCTCTGGCTTTGTCGCCGGGCTGAACCTTGCACGGGAGCTGAACGGGCAGCAGCCGGTGGAATTTTCCGATCTGACCGCTATCGGCGCGCTGGGACTGTATGTCTCGAATGAAGCAAATACAAAATTCCAGCCGATGAATATCAATTTCGGCATTATCCAGCCGCTTGGCTATCGCGTAAAGGGCAAGCGGGAGAAAAATACACAGATCGCCCAGCGTGCGCTGGCGCATTTGGACACACTGCTGGAGGCAGTGTGTGACGGGAGGGAGGATTCCTGATGAAGCTGATTATTGACGCAATGAGCGGCGACAACGCACCGGAAGCTATCGTATCCGGCTGTGTGATGGCCGCCCGTGAATTTGGACAGGAGTACATTCTGGTCGGCAAGGAGGATGTGATCCGCGACCTGCTCAAAAAGGAGAACGCGGAAGACCTGCCGATCTCCATCCATCCGGCAGCGGATGTCATTGACATGCATGACGACCCGGCGACAGCCGTGCGCCGGAAGAAGGATTCCTCCATGTCGGCGGCGCTGTACCTGCTGCGCGACGGCGGGGGCGATGCGGTCATCTCCGCGGGCAATACGGGCGCGCTGCTGTCCGGCGCAACGCTGGTGGACAAGCGCATCAAGGGCATCCGCCGCGCGGCGCTGCCGACTGCGCTGCCGTGCAAGGGCGGGCGCGTGTTGCTGCTCGATTCGGGCGCAAATGCGGAGTGCACGCCGGAATATCTGCTGCAGTTTGCCTATATGGGCAGCTTTTACATGGAAAAGGTCATGGGCGTGAAAAATCCGCGCGTCGGCCTGGTCAACAACGGCGCGGAGGACACCAAGGGCGACACCCTGCGCAAGGAGACGTATCAGATGCTCCAGCAGGCAGCGGCAGAGGGCAGGATCAACTTTGTCGGCAATGTGGAGGGCAGCGACGTCCCGAAGGGCGCGTGCGATGTCGCCGTGGCCGACGGCTTTACCGGCAATGTCATGCTCAAGACCGTAGAGGGCGTTGCCAGCTTCCTGATGGGCGAGCTGAAAAATATATTTTTACAGAATACCCGCACCAAGTTTGCATACCTGCTGCTCAAGCCCGCCATGGGCGGCCTGAAGAAGCTGCTGTCCGCAAGCGAAGTGGGCGGCGCGCCGTTCCTCGGCATTTCCAAACCGGTGTTCAAGGCACACGGCTCGTCTGACGCCCGGGCGATCCGTTCGGCGGTCAAGCAGGCGATGGCATACGTGGATGCGGACGTCGTCGGTGAGATCGAGCGCAATATTGACCATATGACATTGTGATTTCCCGGGGCGTATCTGAAAAGTCAAAAATTTTGACTATTTCTACAAATGCGGGTTGCTTCATCGTTACACTCACTTGAAATCCGAAAGGATTCCTGCGTGCGCGTGCCTTGAATCAACCTCGCCTTTGCGAAATATTCGTTATTTTCTTGGTTTTCAGATAGCGCCTATTGACATGTCTCGCATGTGCGCATATGATAAGGAACAGAAGGGCTGCCATCTATTGGCAGCAGACAGCAAATAAAGGGAGGTGAGCGTGTGGTATTCGAGAAGGTATGTGAGATTCTCTCGGAGCAGTTTGGCGTGGATGCCGGTTCGCTGAATATGGACACAGCGTTCATAGAGGACCTTGGCGCGGATTCGCTCGATGTCGTCGAGCTGATGATGAGCATCGAGGAGGAATTTGACGTAGGCGAGATCACCGAGGAGGAAGCCGCTGGCATCAAGACCATCGGCGACCTGGTACGCCGCATTGGCGAAGATGATTGAGTGAATGGATGGGTGGGTCGTGCAAAAGCCCACCCTCTAAATTTTAGATATGGAAAGGAGCGAATCAATCAATGGAAAAGGACGAACTGATCTATCAGTTTCAGGATACCGGTCTGCTGACCACGGCAATGACGCATTCTTCCTATGCGAACGAGCACCGTGACCAGCATATCCAGAACAATGAGCGGCTGGAGTTTCTTGGCGATTCCATACTGGGGCTTGTATCAGCGGATTATGTCTTTCATCGGTATCCCAACGTACCGGAGGGGTATCTGACAAAGATGCGCGCAGCGGTCGTCTGCGAAAAGACGCTGTATGAGGTCGCCAAGGAACTTGGGCTGGACCATCTGCTGCTGCTGGGCCGGGGTGAGGAAAACGGCGGCGGACGCAAGCGCCCATCGATTCTGGCGGACTCTGTGGAGGCACTCATCGGCGCAATCTATCTGGACGGCGGGCTGGAGCCGGCGCGGACGTTTATCCTGTCGTTTTTGGAGGCGAAGGTCGACCTTGCCGAGCAGGGCGGCGCGTTCCGCGACTATAAGACCGCGCTGCAGGAGATCGTGCAGAAAAACCGACAGGAAACACTGAGCTATCGCCTGAGCGGCGAGAGCGGACCGGATCATGACAAGCGGTTTACCGTGCAGGTGCTGCTCAACCGCAATATTTTTGCCGAGGGTACCGGCAGAAGCAAGAAGGAAGCCGAGCAGATGGCGGCAAAGGCTGCGCTCGAGCTGATGGGCGAGGTATAACATGGCGTCCATCGTGCCGGTTTTCGTGCCGCATGCGGGATGTCCGTGCCGGTGCGTGTTCTGCAACCAACGCACGATCGCCGGGCAGACCGAACGCATGACGCCCGAACGGGCGCAGGCGATCATCGAACATGCGCTGGCGGTGCTGCCGGCAGGCAGCGCGCCGCAGGTCGCCTTTTATGGCGGCAGCTTCACCGCGATCCCGGTAGAGGAGCAGGAAGCGCTGCTCGCCGTGACCGACCGGTATCTGGCGGACGGCAGGCTGTCCGCGGTGCGCCTATCCACGCGGCCCGACGCGATCGACGAAGGAATCCTTGCGCGGCTGCGCGGGCACGGCGTGCAGACCATCGAGCTTGGGGCGCAGTCCATGCAGGACAGTGTGCTGCGGCAGGCAAAGCGCGGGCATACCGCGGCGGATACCGTGCGCGCGTCCGGGCTGATTCAGCAGGCGGGCATTTCGCTGATTCTACAAACGATGGCGGGCTTGCCGGGCGACACGCGGGAGACGGTGCGGCAGACGGCGGAGACCGTGGCGGCGCTGAAACCCGACGGCGTGCGCATTTACCCGGTGGCGGTGCTGCCGGACACGGAGCTGTATGATCTGTGGCAGGCGGGCGCGTATCAGCCGCTGACAGTTGAGACAGCGGCGGTGTGGTGCGCGGATATGCTGGAGGTGTTCCAGCGGGAAGGCATCCCGGTCATCCGTGTGGGGCTGAACCCGACGGAGGAGCTGGACAGCACAGTTGCCGCCGGGGCGTATCACCCGGCAATGGGCGAGCTGGCGTACAGTGAGCTGTGGTACCGCAGGCTGCGGGCGCAGCTGGCAGGCGGCGCGGAAGGGACGGTGTATGTCCCGGCGCGGGAGCTTTCGCGCGCCATCGGGCATAAGAGACGAAACCTGCAGCGGCTGCGGCGGGAATTTCCCGACAAAGACGTCCGTATCAAAGCGATGTAAAAGTCATCCTGTTTTGCACAGAGATGGCTTTTTCTCTGTGCGTTCGATTGCATTGGTGGGTAAAACATGATATTCTATAATAGTACCGATATCGTTTGTGATATCGGAATCCGAAACAGGCATGAGGTAACTGCGTGTATTTAAAATCACTCGAATTACAGGGTTTCAAATCGTTCCCCGACAAGACCGTGATCCGGTTTTCCGACGGCATGACCGCCATTGTCGGGCCGAACGGAAGCGGAAAATCGAATATCTCCGATGCGATCCGCTGGGTGTTGGGGGAGCAGTCCACCAAGAGCCTGCGCGGCGCAAAGATGGAGGATGTCGTTTTCGGCGGCACAGCAAAGCGCAGCGCCATGGGCGCGGCAAAGGTCACGTTGATTCTGGACAATTCCGCAGGGCAGTTCCCGGTGGAAGCGACTGAGGTCATGGTTACACGCAAGTATTACCGTTCCGGTGAGAGCGAATATTATATCAACCGCAAGCGCGTGCGCCTGCGCGATGTCCGTGAAACGTTCATGGACACCGGTCTGGGGCATGACGGCTATTCCATCATCGGACAGGGTCGTATTGACGAGATCCTTGCAGTAAAAAGTGCAGACCGCCGCGAGGTGTTTGAGGAAGCGGCGGGCGTGACACGCTTCCGCACCCGCAAGGAGGAGGCGGAGCGCAAGCTCAGCCAGACGGCGGACAATCTGGTGCGCATCCGCGATATCTGGAGCGAGCTGGACGCCCGCTCCGGCCCGCTGGAAAAGCAGGCGGAGAGCGCAAAGCAATATCTTGCACTGCGCGATGAACTGCGGGCGCATGAAGTCTCGCTGTGGATGGCACAGCTGGACGGCATGAAGGATACCCGGGAGCAGACCGAGCAGGCGCGCCGCGAAGCGGAGCAAAAGCTGGAAGAGGTGCGCATGGCGCAGCAGGCGCAGTATGAACGCGCCGAACAGCTGGCGGAAAAAATGCGGCAGTCGGATATCTGCGCGGAGCGCGTGCAGGCAGAGCTGACAGCGGCGGAGGAACAGGACGCCATCACCACGCGTCGCATGGCTGTACTGGCGGAGACGCGCCGCAATGCTGCGGAAAACATCAGCTTGGCAAAGGGGCAGCTGGAAGCGCAGCAGGCGCAGGGCGCTGTTTTAGCGGAGCAGCTGCAAACCCGCAGGCAGCGCTTGCAGGCGCTGGAACAGCAGATCGATCAAAAGACCGCTGCTTTGCAGCAAAAGCAGCAGGAAATAGACGCGCTGACCGCACAGCGGGACAGCGCACAGCAAAAAAATGAACAGCTGCGGGCGCAGGCAGAGGCGCACGGTGCACAGGTGTTTGCCGTGCAGGCGGACCGGCGTGCCGTTGAGGCGCAGATGGAAGCGCTGGAGGACAATGGCAAAAGCGCAGGCGATGAGGTGCGCACGGCACAGGCGCGCACTGCGCAGGAGCAGACCGCCCAGCAGACCATGCAGGACGAACTGGATGCGCTGCGGGCGGCAGTCGCGCAGGCGGAGGCTGACCACAAGCGGCTGCAAACCAATGCGGACGAAGCGACGCGCATGCTGGCGGATGCACGGCGGGAGCACACAGACCTGTCGGCAAAGCTGAATGACAGCCAGAACCGCGTGCGTATGCTGACCGAGCTGCAGCGCGATTATGAGGGCTTTTCCCGTGCGGTCAAGCTGGTCATGAGTCAGGCAGGCTCCGGCGCGCTCAAGGGTGTGCGCGGACCGCTGTCCTCGCTGCTGCATGTGCCCGACCGCTATGTCACGGCGGTGGAGACTGCCCTCGGTGCGGCGGCGTCCAATATCATCGTCGAGCGGGCGGAGGACGGCAAAAAAGCCATCCAGATGCTCAAACGGCGCGACGGCGGGCGCGCGACCTTCCTGCCGATGGATACCATCCGTCCGCAGTCGCTGCGGGAGAGCGGCTTGGAGCAGCAGCGCGGCTTCTGCGGTATTGCGGCAGACATTGTGGAGTGCGAAGCGGATTACCGCGACATCGTGGACAATGCCCTCGGGCGCACGGTGGTGGCGGAGGATATGGACTGTGCGCTGACGATCGCGCGGCAGTACCGCAACCGCTTCCGCATCGTCACGCTGGACGGGCAGCTCATCAATGCGGGCGGCTCTATGACCGGCGGCTCGGCGGGGCGCTCCTCCGGTATCCTGTCGCGTGCAAACCAGCTGGAACAGCTGCAGGAGCGTGCGCGCACACAGGAGAAGAAGTTAAACACCCTCACTGCACGCGGCAGACAGCTGGCAGAGGACGCCAGGGAAACCGCGGCGCAGGCGGAAGCAGCGGCACAAGCGCTGGCAGGCCAGCGGCAGAAGCTGGCCGCACTTACCGCGCAGGCAGAGCAGCACCAGCTGCTGTTGGACAGCGTCCGACAGGCGGAGCAGCAGTTCCGCGCCGCACAGGACAGCGCCGCGCAGCAGAAAAAACAGCTACAGGCGCATCTGGAAGCGCTGGCGCAGCAGGAGGAAGAACTGTCCCGCAAACGCGAACAGGCGCTGACCGCGCTGCATGAGGCTGCCGGAAACGTGCAGGAAATGGAACGGCAGCTGACAGCGTACACGGATGAAGCCGCTGCCCTGCGCACCGAGCTGGCACAGGCGCAGACCGAGCGCGATACCGCAGGCCAGGCGCTGCGCGATATGCAGCAGATGGCAGACAACGCCGCGCAGGCGGCGGAGGAACACCGCAGCCGCATCGCGGAATATGAACAGACAGTCCGGCAGGCGGAAGCCGAACGCGGACAGCTGGAGGCCAGCAGTGCGGAAAACAAAGCGCACAGCGAAAAACTGCGGGCGCAGCTGCGGGAATGCGGGCAGGACCGCTTGCAGCTGGAACAGAGCAAGACGGAATGCGAAAAGCAGGCCCGCGCGATCGGAAACGACGTAGCGGCGCTGGAACGCCGCCATGCGGAGGCGGAAGCCGCTGCCCAGCGCATCCACAGCGAGGAGCAGCAGCTTTTGGATAAAATGTGGGAAAGCTATGAGCTGACCCCGACGGCGGCGCGCCCGCTGGCGCATGTGATCACCGACCGTACGGCGGAGGAAAAGCAGGCGGCAGAGCTGCGCAGGTCCATCAAAGCCCTCGGCGCGGTCAATCTGTCCGCGGTGGAGGAGTATGCGGAGCTGCGCGAGCGGCTGACCTTCCTGACCGAGCAGAAAGACGATCTGGAGCAGGCAGAAGCGGAGCTGCGCGGCATCATCGACAAGCTGACCGAACAGATGAAGGAGACGTTCGCGGCGTCGTTTGCGCAGCTCAACCAGTATTTTGGCGAAACCTTCCAAGAGATTTTTGGCGGCGGCAGCGCCGAACTGGCGCTGGAGGATGAAAATGATATCCTCGGCTGCGGCATTGAGATCCGCGTCACTCCGCCCGGCAAGACGCTCAAGAGTCTGTCGCTGCTGTCCGGCGGCGAGAAGGCGTTCGTTGCCATCGCACTGTACTTTGCGATCCTGAAGGTGCGCCCGACGCCGTTCTGCGTACTCGATGAGATCGAAGCCGCGCTGGACGACGTCAACGTCACGCGGTTTGCGCAGTACCTGCGGCGGCTGTCAGATAAAACACAGTTTATTGTCATTACCCACCGGCGCGGTACGATGGAGGAAGCGGATATGCTGTACGGCGTGACCATGCAGGAGCGCGGCGTATCCAAGCTGCTCATGCTGAATATCGCAGACGTCGAGCGGGAAATGAAAATGGAGATAAAATAGAAGGGGGATTCCTCATGGGATTTTTCGATAAGATCAAACAGGGACTGAAAAAGACGACCGATGCGGTAAGCGAATCGCTCGGCGATGTGATGGCGGCGTTCGTCAAGGTGGACGAGGACCTGCTGGAGGAGCTGGAGGAGGCGATGATCCTCGCAGACCTGGGCGCTGTGACGGCGTCCAAGGCAGTGGATATGCTGCGTGACCGCGCCAAGCACCAGCGCATTGACACAAAGGAAGCGCTGCGGGATGCGCTGTGTGACATCCTGTGCGAGATGATGCAGGAGGACAGCGCGCTGGATATATCCAGGGAACCGGCGGTCATCCTCGTCATCGGCGTCAACGGCGTGGGCAAGACCACGACCATCGGCAAGCTGGCGGCGGCGTATACCGCACAGGGCAAGCGCGTCATGCTGTCGGCAGCGGATACCTTCCGCGCAGCGGCGGCAGACCAGCTGACCATCTGGGCAGAGCGTGCCGGCGCGGATATCGTCCGCCACGGCGAGGGCGCAGACCCGGCGGCAGTCGTATTTGACTCGATTGCAGCGGCAAAGGCGCGCGGCTGCGATATCATCATCGTGGATACGGCGGGTCGCCTGCACAACAAAACCAACCTCATGAACGAGCTGAATAAGATCGACCGCGTAATCACGCGGGAGCTGCCGGATTCCAGCCGCGAGACACTGCTTGTGCTGGACGCGACGACCGGACAGAATGCGGTATCGCAGGCAGAGCAGTTTAACAAGGCGGCACAGCTGACCGGCATCGTGCTGACCAAGCTGGACGGCACAGCAAAGGGCGGCATCGTCGTCGCGATCTCCGCCGGACTGGGCGTACCGGTCAAGTATGTCGGCGTTGGCGAGGGCATCGATGATCTGATGCCGTTTGAGCGCAGGGCGTTTGTACAGGCGCTGCTGCCGACGGAAGAGGAGGACTGATGATGGCAAGACCGGATTTACGGCGCAACGATGAAATGCGCAAAATGAAGCTGGTGCCGGACTTTACGATGCATGCGGAAGGTTCCGTGCTCATTTCTGTAGGCAATACCAAGGTGCTGTGCAATGCGACGGTGGAGGAAGACGTTCCATCCCATGTCAAGGGCACCGGGCGCGGCTGGGTGACAGCGGAATACAGTATGCTGCCCCGGGCGACCAACACGAGAAACCGCCGCGATATTTCCAAGCTCAAGCTGAACGGCAGGAGCGCGGAGATCCAGCGGTTGATCGGACGTGCGCTGCGCGCCGTCACGGACATGGAGGCGCTGGGCGAGCGCCAGATCATTGTGGACTGCGACGTGTTGCAGGCGGACGGCGGCACGCGCTGCGCGTCCATCACGGGCGGCTATGTCGCGCTGTGGCTTGCCTGCAAAAAGCTGGTGGACGACGGCGTGCTCAAAAAGATTCCGCTGACCGGTCAGGTATCCGCAGTGTCTGCCGGCATCTGGAATGACGAGCCGATCCTCGATCTCGCATATGAGGAGGACTCCCATGCCATTGTCGACGCCAATTTCGTCATGACGGAAAAGGGCGAATTTGTCGAAATACAGGGGACTGGCGAGGGCCGTCCGTTTACCAAGGATGAACTGAACCGTCTGATGTCGCTGGCGCGCCGCGGCACGGCAAAGCTGTGCCGGGAACAGAGAAAGATTACGGGTGAAGTTGGATGAAATTTGTACTCGCATCACATAATCAGGGTAAAATACAAGAGGTAAGGGATATTTGGGAGCCGCTGGGCATTGAGATCGAGCCGATGCCGGAGGATTTTCCGGAGATCGATGAAAATGGCGGGAGCTTTGCGGAAAATGCTTTGATTAAGGCGCGCGCAGTCAGCCAGGCGCTGGGGATGCCCGCAGTCGCGGACGACTCCGGTCTGGAGGTTGACGCGCTGGACGGCTTTCCAGGTATCCATTCGGCACGCTGGGCAGGGCCGGACGCATCGGCGGCTGACCGCAACCAGCTGCTGCTGGAGCGTATGCTGACCATACCGGAAGGGCAGCGCGGCGCGCAGTTTGTATGCGTGGCGGCGTGCGTGTTCCCGGACGGCGCGGAGATGGCGGTGCGCGGGCAGTGCCGCGGCGCGATCCTGACAGAGGAGCGCGGCAGGGGCGGTTTTGGCTATGACCCGATCTTTTGTGTGCCGGAGTACAGTTGCACCTTTGGCGAACTGGCGCCGGATGTAAAAAATTCGATTTCCCATCGCGCCCGTGCGTTTACGGCGCTGGGCAGTGCGCTGCTCGCGCGCATGGAAGAGAAAGGAGACTGACCGATATGCTGACAAGCAAACAGCGTGCCCGTCTGCGCGGCATGGCAAACCAGTTAAATGATACCCTGCTCATCGGCAAGGAGGGCCTCACAGACGCCGTACTTGCACAGGCAGAGGAGGTATTGGAAAAACACGAGCTGATCAAGGTAAAGATTTTGGAAACGGCGATGATGGACCCACGGGAGGCGCAGGCAGCGCTGTGTGAGGCGCTGGACGCCGAGCCGGTGCAGTGCATCGGCACCAAGGCGGTCATTTTCCGCGTGGCACGTGAGCCGGAAAACCGCCACATCGATCTGGGCAGATGAGCCGTATCGGCATCATGGGCGGGACGTTCAACCCGCCGCATAACGGGCATGTCCATGCCGCACAGCAGGCAGTGAAGGCGCTGCGGTTTGACCGGCTGCTGCTCATCCCGGACAATGTCCCGCCGCACAAGGTCCTGCCGCATGGCTCGGCGGACAGCGAACAGCGGCTGGAGATGACGCGCCGCATGGCGGCGGAGATCCCGGGGGCGGAGGCGTGCGACATCGAGCTGAAGCGCGGCGGGCGGAGTTATACCGCCGATACGCTGCGTGCACTGCACAAAACATACCCTGGCGCCGACTTTTTTCTCATCATTGGTACGGATATGCTGCTGACGCTGGATCAATGGCGCGAGCCGGAGACGCTGTGCACGCTGGCGGCGTTTGCCGTTGTGGCCCGGGACGAGGACGACCGCAGGGCGATCGCGGACAAAGCCGCATGGCTGGAAAAAACATGGCAGGCACGCATCACGGTCGTCGATTGTCCGGCGCTGCCGGTGTCGTCCACACAGGTGCGCGCCGACCGTGCGCTCTGCCGCGAAATGGTGCCGCCTGCGGTGTATGCATATATTGAACAGCAGGGCTTATACTTTTGACATCAGAATATAACAGAACGGAGGATAACCAATGCTTTACGATGATGAAACCAGAAGAGATATCCTTTCCCGCCTGTCGGGCTACCGTCTCAAGCACACGCTGGGCTGCGAAAAGGCCGCGCGTGAGCTTGCACAGAAGTATGGCGCAGATGTAGAAAAATGCACGTTTGCCATGCTGCTGCATGATATCACGAAGAACTTTTCTGAGGAAGAGCAGTTGAACTTGTGCGAAAAATACGGTATAATACCCAATGATGTCGAAAAAATAGATTGGAAGATGCTGCATGGAAAGACGGCGGCAGCGATCGCCGCGGATGTTTACGGCGCGCCGCCGGATGTAGTACATGCCATCGCATACCATACGACCGGCTGCGCCAATATGACGCTGCTGGATAAAATTGTTTACATGGCAGATTACATAGAAGAAAACCGCAGCTTTGACGGTGTAAAGACCGCGCGCAAGCTGGCGGCACATAATTTGAACAAGGCGATGCTATACGGGCTGAATGCATCGCTGCGTGATTTGGTCCGCCGCGGCAAGCGTATCCATATGGATACTGTTCTGGCGAGGAATTGGATGATCGACAATATGTAAAAAAATAAGCCCGGCAGTAAAGAATGATGGGACGAAGAATGCATGAAAAAAAAAGGGAATAAAAAGCTGCGCCGCCTGCTGGCGGTGCTTGCGGTTGCCGTGGTAGTCTGCGTGGTCGCATATTTTGCGTTCTGCTATTGGATCAATGCCGCTGGCTCGCTGGTCGGGCCGGATGGCATGACGGTGGACCCGGCCGAGGTAGACAAAGGCTCTGCCATTGTTGTTGACGGGCATGGAAGGCGCGACGGTGTGTTTACGCTGTTTATCGGCGCCACGGATGAGGACGAGATACGCACAGACTCCATGATGGTGCTGGTGTTTGATACCGAGAAGCATCAGGCGAATATCATCAATATCCCGCGTGATTCCCTTGTGGAGACCAACCGGCACGGCGCAGGCCGCAAGATCAATGCTGCCTATGGGCAGGGCATTGAGACGATGCTGGACGAGGTGAGCACGGTGGTCGGCTTCCGTCCAGATAAATATGTCGTGGCAAACTTTAAGGGCATTGCGGAGATCGTGGATGCCATCGGCGGCGTGGAGTATGACGTGCCGTTTGATATGAATTACCATGACGAATCGCAGGACCTTTCGATCGAATTTAAAGCGGGTATGCAGCATTTGGACGGCGATCAGGTGGTCGAATACCTGCGCTGGCGGCACAATGACGACGGTACCGGCTATGAGGACGGCGATATCGGCCGTGTGAATAAGCTGCAGGATTTCCTGACGACGGTCGGCAGCGCAGTGCTCAGCCCGACCAATATACTGAAGATTCCGACCATCGCCTCCGCAGTATATGACAATGTGGAGACTGACCTGACTACCTCCCAGATTCTCTGGCTCGGTATGCAGGGCATGGAGCTGAATATGAGCGAGGACGTCCGTATGGAGACGCTGTACGGCGATGCGGCCATGATCGATATTGGCGAGAATCTGTGGTTTTATGTTCTCGATGAAGATATGATTATCGATCAGATCAATGAGAACTTCAACCCGTATATTCTTGACCGCACAGAGGATGATTTTGATATCATCACCCCGCGGGATCTCGGCGTTTACAGCGAGAGCTGGCTGAATGAAAGCGCCGTCCGCTATGCAGAATATAAGAAAGCGGAGCGCGGCAGCGGCGAGGATGCGGACGACGACGAGGACGAGTCGGAGGACGACAGCGATGCGGAGGATGAACCGCAGCGCTATTACGACGATGACTAAGCCTTTTCCTGAAAAATAAAGGAGATTAGAATTTATGCCAAATAACAATACAAGAACCTATGTCAAGGCGGCAGTCCAGGCGCTGGACAGCAAGCGCGGCGAGGATATCCAGGTGCTCAGGGTGGGCGACCTGACTACGCTGGCAGAATATTTTGTCATTTGCGCTGCAAACAGTACCACGCAGGTCAAGACGCTGGCAGATGAAGTGGAGTTCCGTCTGAAAACAGACTACGGCGTTGTGCCGCATCATATCGAGGGACATGATTCCGCCAGCTGGATTTTGATCGATTACGGCTTTGCGCTGGTGCACGTCTTTTTGGAAGAGGCGCGCAACTTCTACGGGCTGGAAAAGCTGTGGAAAGATGCCGTACAGATCCCGCTGGATGAGCTGTAATACGGGGCAAATTTGTAATATAAAATTTTCGCATATTTCATAATAGATGGGAGCCATAAACATTGGAAAAATACGATTTTAAATCCATTGAATCCAAATGGCAGAAGACCTGGGAGGACAAGCAGGCTTTTGCCGCAGGCACGGATTATTCCAAGCCGAAATACTATGCACTGGTTGAATTTCCGTATCCGTCCGGTGCCGGCCTGCATGTAGGCCATCCGCGCTCGTATACCGCGCTGGATATCGTTGCAAGAAAGCGCCGTATGCAGGGCTACAATGTCCTGTATCCGATGGGCTGGGATGCCTTTGGCCTGCCGACCGAAAACTTTGCGATCCAGAACCATGTGCATCCGGCAGAGGTCACAAAGAAGAATGTCGCACGCTTCAAGAGCCAGCTGCAGGCGCTGGGTCTGTCGTTTGACTGGAGCCGTGAGATCGATACCACTGACCCGAGCTACTATAAGTGGACGCAGTGGATCTTTTTGCAGCTGTTCAAAAAGGGGCTTGCCTATAAAAAAGAGATGGCTGTCAACTGGTGCACCAGCTGTAAGTGCGTGCTGGCGAACGAAGAGGTCGTCAACGGCGTATGCGAGCGTTGTGGCAGTGAAGTCATCCGCAAAAACAAGAGCCAGTGGATGCTCAAGATCACGGAGTATGCACAGCGCCTGATCGACGATCTGGACGATGTGGATTATATCGACCGTGTCAAGAGCCAGCAGCGCCATTGGATCGGCCGCTCCACCGGCGCAGAGGTAGACTTCACCACCACTGAGGGCGATATTCTCACGATTTATACGACCCGTCCGGATACGCTGTTTGGCGCGACCTATATGGTTATCTCGCCGGAGCATCCGATGATTGAGAAGTGGGCAGATAAGCTCACCAATATCGACGCCGTGCGCGCATACCGCGACGAAGCGGCACATAAGTCGGATTTCGAGCGCACCGAGCTGGTAAAGGACAAGACCGGCGTCAAGCTGGAGGGCGTCCGTGCCATCAATCCGGTAAACAACACGGAAATTCCGATCTTCGTATCCGACTACGTCCTCATGAGCTACGGCACCGGCGCAATTATGGCGGTACCGGCGCATGACGACCGCGACTGGGATTTTGCAAAGAAGTTTGACCTGCCGATCATTGAGGTCGTCAAGGGCGGCAACGTACAGGAGGCTGCATTTACCGACTGTGCGACCGGCGTCATGGTCAATTCCGGCTTCCTCGACGGCATGAGCGTCGAAGAGGCAAAGCAGGCGATCACCGAATTTTTGACCGAAAAGGGCGTCGGCCATGCAAAGGTCAACTATAAGCTGCGTGACTGGGTATTCTCGCGTCAGCGCTATTGGGGCGAACCGATCCCGCTGGTCAACTGTGAAAAGTGCGGCTGGGTGCCGGTACCGGAATCCGAGCTGCCGCTCAGGCTGCCGGAGGTCGAATCGTACGAGCCGACAGACGACGGCGAATCCCCGCTGGCGCCGATGACCGACTGGGTCAACACTACCTGCCCATGCTGTGGCGGCCCGGCAAAGCGCGAGACAGATACCATGCCGCAGTGGGCAGGCTCCTCGTGGTACTTCCTGCGCTATATGGACCCGCACAATGACGATGCGCTTGCTTCCAAGGAAGCGCTGGAATACTGGGGTCCGGTCGATTGGTACAACGGCGGCATGGAGCATACCACGCTGCATCTGCTGTACTCCCGCTTCTGGCATAAGTTCCTGTATGATATCGGCGTTGTGCCGTATAAGGAGCCGTATCAGAAGCGCACCAGCCACGGCATGATCCTCGGCCAGAACCCGCACAGCTTTGTCAACCTGCCGGAGGACGAAAAGAAGCGTCTGCTGGAGGAATTTGGCGACGAAAAGGGTGCAAGAAAGCATCTGGTAGAGAAGTACGGCGAGATGGCGGAGCATCCGGTCGTCAAGATGTCCAAGTCGCTGGGCAATGTCGTCAATCCGGACGAGACGATCGACGAGTACGGCGCAGATACCATGCGTCTGTATGAGATGTTCATCGGTGACTTCGAGAAGTCTGCTGCATGGTCGCAGAAGGCGATCAAGGGCTGCCGCCGCTTTATCGAGCGTGTATGGAACCTGTTTGACAAGGTACAGCCGGGCGATGCATACAGCAAGGAAAATGAGGTCATGATGCACCGCACGATCCAGAAGGTCACGGAGGATATCGAGGGCCTGAAGATGAACACCGCCATCGCACAGATGATGACGCTGCTCAATCAGCTGTATGATAAGGGCGTAAACCGCGCCGAATACAAGACCCTGATTACCCTGCTCAACCCGTTTGCACCGCATGTGACGGAGGAGCTGTGGCAGATGATGGGTGAGACTGACCTGCTGAGCCTGCATACCTGGCCGGACTTTGATGAGAAGAAGACCGTTGAGTCCACCATCCAGATCGCGGTACAGGTAAATGGCAAGGTCAAGGGCAAGGTCACTTTGCCGATGGACTGCGCAAAGGAAGAGGCACTGGAAATTGCTATGGCAGATGCAAAGGTAAGCAATGCGATCGCCGGCAAAACCGTAGTGAAATCCATCGTTGTGCCGAATAAAATCATCAATCTCGTTGTCAAGTAAACGGCAGTCGGCAGTTTTTTGCATAAACAGGAAACAAGTGCTTGACAGTCTATTGTGAAAACGATATAATATATTCACGGCATTTTTGCCGGATTGTGCATAAGCGTTTATTTGCAACGCGCGGAGGGAGGGAAAACAATGTCGGAAATCCGCGTAAAGGAAAACGAGTCTCTCGACAGCGCACTGAGAAGATTTAAGAGATCGTGCGCAAAGGCGGGTGTGCTTTCCGAGCTTCGCAAGCGTGAGCATTATGAGAGCCCGAGCGTTAAGCGCCGCAAGAAGTCCGAGGCGGCTCGCGCAAAGAGAAGAAAGTATTGATTTCTGCTCAATCAACACCGGAATGGGAAACTGTTCCGGTGTTTTTTGCTGTTTGCATGTATATCCTGCCTGTGGGTGGGCAAACTAGGCTCGGAGCAGAAATCCACGGCGCGCAGGGAGCTTTCTCTGTGCGTCGGCATCCGGACGGCACTGGAGAGAATAAAACCCGACACCCGGTCCGGACTCTGTAAGCCTGAATCAATAAACAGCCGGACGGATGCGGAATACGGTTTCCCATATACAGGAACTTACCTGCGGGGAACCGTATTCTTTTTGCAACTGTGCGCAGAGTATGCTATACTTAGAAAAAGGCTGGACACAGCTTCAGGAGGTTAGAATCGTATGGGTAAGGCTGGAAAATTTTTCTTTGCAATGGCATGGTTTTGCTTTGGTGTCATTATGGGATTCCTGATTGCGCCGATCAAACAGGGCGTCGATATCACCATCGCCAGCAACAACATGGTGGAAGGGCTGGACGTCTGGTGCGATGACGAAGAGGATGCACTGGATGAGCAGGAAGACGACGTTTTGTAAACAGAGCGTAAAGAACACTCGGCAACGGGTGTTCTTTTTTTTGCAGATATGGTATACTAAATATGTTCGGAGCATTGCGCCGAGGTTTTAACGTTTACAGGAAGAGAGACTGGGACATATGAGCAGGAAACAGAAAAAACAGAGACAGGCGGACGGTATCTGGGTCAGCGATGAGCGCCGCATCACCAATGAATGCAGGCAGGTTTATCCGGCGCTGTATCAATTGCAGCGCACAATACTGATTATCACGGCGATTGTCTGGATCATTGAGCTGGTTACCCCGACGATTTTGAAAAATACCGTGGAGAGCTATGCCACATGGGGCGGCACGTATGAGGTCGTCATGATGGTCGCAGCGATTGCGATGCTGGTCGTATATATCATTGCCAATTATTTTTGGCAGGAAAAGATGAAGAAATTCCGCGAGAAGTACGAAAAAGCACAGCTGAAAAGAAAAAAGAAGAGCTGAAATTGAGTAAAAAATATGCCGCGCAGGCAGCCGCGCGGCATATCCTAAAGCATTGACTTTTTGTGCCAGATGCCTTCTAATCAATTTAGAAGACAGAAGGATTGTGCTTGTCCGACTGTCTGAACGGAAATAATAATTGACTGAACCGAAGTTCAAAACAAGGACTATCCCCTATTGCCGTAGAGGATAGTCTTTTATTTTGCCAAAGAATCTGATATACTGACATTGTTGCCTTCCCTATACCGGGCATCCGGAGAGGAGGTGTACGAGACAATGGACCTTGTTTCATTCTTTGTGGTCTCTGTTCTTGCAGGTATCGTTACATATTATATCTGCAAATGGCTGGATCAGGACACCAAGTAAAGGCAACAAACAGCCACGGCGAACGTAGTCTTTGAAAAAAGAATATGAGAAAAGCCCCCTTGAGTCCAGACCACTCGGAGGGGGCTTCGCTGTGCACGAAACAATGCACTTCATCCTTTGTGTTTTTACTATACCATATGGAAAGCTGTTTGTCAAAGACAGCTTAACAGAGCGATGATAGAATATGGTCATATAAATTTACATGTGTGATTTGACGGAACGAAAGAATTGCGTTATAATACCGAGTATTCGAGAAAAAACAAAAGAATCGTTCGATCTGGAGTTAATATAGTATGAAAAAGACAAATCAATACGGCAATGAGAGCATATCCGCCCTAAAGGGCGCAGACCGTGTGCGAAAGCGTCCGGGCGTTATTTTCGGCTCGGATGGTCTGGACGGCTGTCAGCACGCAGTATTTGAGATCCTATCCAATTCCATAGATGAAGCGCGTGAGGGCTACGGCAGCGAGATCGTGGTCACACGCTTTGCCGACCATTCCATTGAAGTGGAAGACCACGGGCGCGGCATACCAGTAGATTTTAATGCCAATGAGAAGCGGTATAACTGGGAGCTGGTGTTCTGTGAGCTGTATGCCGGTGGTAAGTATAAGAACATGGACGGCGAGAATTATGAGTTCTCGCTCGGTCTGAACGGCCTTGGCACGTGCGCGACACAGTATTCTTCGGAGTATATGGACGTCACGGTTCGCCGCGATGGTGCAGAATATACGCTGCATTTTGAGAAGGGCGAAAACCAGACCGGCACCAAGACCGGCTTCCGCAAGAAAAAATATACCGGCAAGGATACCGGTACGATCATCCGCTGGCGCCCGGATTTGGAGGTGTTTACCGACATCGCCATTCCGGAACTGTACTATCTGGATGTGTTAAAGCGGCAGGCTGTGGTCAATCCGCATCTGAAATTTGTTTTCCGCAATGAAACGCCGGAGGGCATGACAGAAACCACGTTCTGTTATGAAAACGGCATCACGGATTATGTCGCTGAGATCGCAGAGGACAAAGCCCTGACCTCCATCCAGTCGCTGCACAGCGAGCGCAGCGGCAAAGACCGTTCGGATAAGCCGGAATATAAGGTGCTGTTAAACTGTGCCTATTGCTTTTCTTCCAGCATTTCACGCACGGAGTATTACCACAACTCCTCCTGGCTGGAATACGGCGGTGCGCCGGATAAGGCGGTGCGCTCGGCATTTGTCTCGGCAATTGACGCATATCTCAAGCAGAATAACAAATATAATAAAAATGAGAGCCGGATCTCCTTCCAGGATGTTTCGGACAGCCTGATTCTGGTTACCAACTGTTTTTCTACGTACACATCGTATGAAAACCAGACAAAAAAGGCGATCACCAATAAATTCATCCAGGAGGCAATGACAGAATTCCTGCGCTCCGGTCTTGAAATTTATTTTATTGAAAACAAAGCAGAAGCGGATAAAATAGCCGAACAGATATTGATTAACAAGCGTTCGCGCGAGCAGGCGGAAAAAGCACGCCTGAATATCCGTAAAAAGCTGTCCGGTTCGCTTGACCTCGCCAACCGCGTACAGAAGTTTGTCGATTGCCGCACCAAGGACGTCACACGCCGCGAGCTGTATATCGTGGAGGGCGACTCCGCACTCGGCTCGTGTAAGCAGGGGCGCGATTCGGAATTTCAGGCGATCATGCCGATCCGCGGCAAGATACTCAACTGCTTGAAGGCGGATTATGATAAAATTTTTAAAAGCGATGTCATTACCGATTTGTTAAAGGTACTGGGCTGCGGCGTTGAGGTGCAGGTCAAGGCAAACAAAGAATTGTCGACGTTTGACCTGGCAAATTTGCGCTGGAATAAGGTCATCATTTGTACCGATGCCGACGTTGACGGCTTCCAGATTCGCACCCTGATTTTAACGATGCTGTACCGCCTGACGCCGACGCTGATCGATGAAGGCTATGTGTATATCGCGGAATCCCCGCTGTATGAGATCGAATGCAAGGGCAAGTCGTATTTCGCCTTTGATGAGAGCGAAAAGGCAGCGATCCTCAAGGAGCTGGCAGGTAAAAAATATACCATCCAGCGCTCCAAGGGTCTGGGCGAGAATGAAGCGGACATGATGTGGGAAACCACGATGAATCCGGAAACCCGGCGGCTCATCCGTGTCATGCCGGAGGATATCGCTGCAACGGGTGAGATGTTCGATCTGCTGCTGGGCGAAAACCTGTCCGGCCGGAAGGAATATATCGCGGAAAATGGATGGCAGTATCTGGAGTTTGCGGATATTTCGTAAGAAAGGGGATTGTTTCTGCGGAGCGTTTGGAGATTTCATGCAGTTATGGTTGTTTCTGCTGCATGAAGAGAGAGAACCAACGTTGGTTCTCTCTCTTCGCTCTCTCTCCGACGCCAAAGAACCTATGGTTCTCTGGACTCTCCTCTGCCGTGCCGCGCGCACGCTCCATGACGCCAAAAGCGTTGCGCGCGGCATATCATTGCGCGGGCTTAGAGTCGCGTCCTGCCAGTGGCCGGCAAGCACAGTGAGAGTGAGTCCCCGGCCAGAGTAACAACGCCGAAGCTGATTGGGGATTATTTCTATCTCGGATTGTTAATCAAATTTATGAAAAGGTAGTTTTTCTATATGCCAAAGAAAAAGAAAAAACAGGAGCCGGTGAAGGAATATCATCCGCTGGAGCCGACTTCTCAGCGGATTACAGAAACGCTGCGGGAAAATTATATGCCGTATGCAATGAGCGTCATTGTATCGCGTGCAATTCCGGAGCTGGATGGCTTTAAGCCGTCGCACCGTAAGCTGCTGTTTACAATGTATAAAATGGGACTGATGGGCAATACCCGTACCAAGTCCGCCAATATTGTCGGTCAGACAATGAAATTGAACCCGCATGGCGATGGTGCCATTTATGAGACAATGGTGCGCCTGACCCGCGGCAATGAAGCATTGCTCGTACCATTTGTCGATTCCAAGGGCAACTTTGGCAAGGTATATTCCCGTGATATGGCATATGCTGCATCGCGTTATACTGAGGCCAAGCTGGACAAGGTATGCGCAGAGCTGTTCCGCGATATTGACAACGACGCCGTCGACTTTGTGGATAACTATGATGGCGAGCTGAAAGAGCCGACGCTGCTGCCGACGACATTTCCGAATATCCTTGTTTCCGCCAATACCGGCATTGCAGTCGGTATGGCAAGCAGCTTCTGCGGATTTAATCTGGAAGAGGTCTGCCGCACGACGATCGCGTATCTTGAGGACAAAAACTGCGACTTGATGGAAACTCTGCCAGCACCGGATTTTCCGACCGGCGGCGAGATCATCCTCGACCGGGCGGCCATGCGCCGGATCTATGACACCGGACGCGGCTCGTTTAAGGTGCGCTCCAAGTGGCAGTATATCAAAAAGGAAAATCTCATTGAGATTACAGAAATTCCGTATACGACGACCATTGAAGCGATCATTGATAAGATTGCTGATTTGGTAAAGGGCGGCAAGATCCGTGAGATTTCGGATATCCGCGATGAGAGTGATCTGTCTGGTTTGAAAATTGCAATCGATTTGAAGCGCGGTACAGACCCGGATAAGCTGATGGACCGCCTGATGCAGATGACGCCGCTGATGGACAGCTGCTCGTGCAATTTTAATGTACTCATCAACGGTATGCCAAAGGTTCTGGGCATCCGTGCGATTTTGGAGGAATGGGTCAAGTGGCGCATGGAATGCAAGCGGCGTACCATCCGTTTTGATCTTGCCAAGAAAAAAGAAAAACTGCACCTGCTGCACGGCTTAAAGGTCATCCTGCTGGATATCGATAAGGCGATCCGCATCATCCGCGAGACGGAGAAGGATGCGATGGTCGTTCCGAACTTGATGGAAGGCTTTGGCATTGACCAGGTGCAGGCGGAATTTATCGCAGAGATTAAGCTGCGCCATATCAATAAGGAGTACATCCTAAAACGCATTGATGAAACCGAGGATCTGGAAAAGGAGATCGCACGGCTGGAGGGCATTTTAAAGAGCGATGCAAAAATGCGTCGCCTGATTATCCGTGAGCTGGAAAATATCATCAAAAAATATCCATCTCCCCGCCATTCGGTCATTTTGGATGCGGATAAAATTGAGCAGTTTGATGCGGAGGACCATATTGAGGATTATCCGGTACACTTGTTCCTGACACAGGAGGGCTACTTTAAAAAGATCACAACTCAGTCGCTCCGCGGCGCATCCGACCAGAAATTTAAGGAAGGCGACAGTCTGCTGCAGGCAATGGATGCCACCAATAAGCAGGAAATTATGTTCCTGACGGACAAGCAGCAGGCATATAAGGCACATCTGTATGATTTTGATGATGCCAAGGCAAGCGTACTGGGCGAGTATTTGCAGTCCAAGCTGTCGATGGATGCGGACGAGCATGTGGTATTTATGCTGCTGCCGGGTGAATATACCGGCAAGCTGGTGGTTATTTTTGAAAATGGAAAGGCAGCGAAATTTGAGCTGTCCAGCTTTGCGACAAAGACCAACCGCCGTCGCTTGACTGGCGCATATTCTGACCGTTCACCGGCAAAGGCGTTCTTCCACATCATGCAGGATCGTGATATCACCCTGTTTTCGACCAATGGGCGCGCCCTGACGGTCAATACTTCTATTATCCCAGAAAAGAGCACACGTACAACAGTCGGCGTACAGGTCATGACGCTGCGCGGCAGCCATACCATTACGCATGTCACGGATACGGCAGAGCTGACCTTTGCCCAGCCGAGACGGTATGTATCGCATTTCATCCCGTCCATTGGCGCATTGCTCAAGGATGAGGATAAAGGGCAGATGAGCTTGTTGGAATAAGGTATACCTGAAAAAGAAACGGAAAAACAAAGAAAAAAATAAATGTAAATCTCCGTGCAACCAGTGAAATGCCGCGCGCGGCGCTTTTGGTGTCATTGAGCGCAAGCGCGGCTGCATAAAGGAGAGTCCAGAGAACCATAGGTTCTTTGGCGGCGGAAGGAGAGCGAAGAGAGGGAACCATCGCGGGTTCCCTCTCTTCATTCGCGGTAAAAATGATAACTGCATGAAATCTCCAAACACGGCACGGTTAGTTACGTTGGCCGGGGGCTCGCTCTCGCTGCGCTCGCCTGCCACTGGCAGGACGCGACCTCTCTTCATTCGCGGTAAAAATGATAACTGCATGAAATCTCCAAACGCGCTGTGTTGCAAAGACAACAAACACAGCAGTGTCAAACCCGCGGTTCCCGCATAGAATAGGTGCAGAAGGAAAAGAGGGGGCGGGGCGTATGAAACACACGCTGACATTTGCGCTGGTGGGCGGTGATGTTCGGCAGGCATATCTGGGCGAACTGTTGGCAGCAGATGGCGCGAAGGTAAAAACCATCGGACTGGAACGGCATGACACCGGGCTGCCGGCCAGCAGCGACCTGCGTGCCTTGTTTGTGGAAGCGGATGTGATATTATTCCCCATGCCGGTTATGGGCGTGCGCGGCAGATTGAACGCACCGCTTGCCAATGCACCATATAAGCTGGTCGATATTCTGGATGCAATACCGGCAGGAAAGCCGGTTTTTGGCGGTTCTGTACCGCAGATGGTGACAGATATGGCTTCCCGCCGCGGCATAGAAGTACAGGATTATTTAAAGCGGGAGGAGTTGGCACTGCTCAATGCGATCCCGACTGCGGAGGGAGCCATCCAGATCGCAATGGAAGAGCTGCCTGTCACGCTGCATGAACTGCCTGTGTTAATCATCGGTGCAGGACGAATCGGTTCCGCACTTGCCTCAAGGCTGCATGGCCTGGGCGCTAAGGTTACAGTTTCCGCCCGGAAGTATACCGATTTTGCCCGTATCCGCAGTGCCGGGTATGGCTGTATGGATACGCGCAGGCTTGCAGGGCAGCTGTCCGCATTCCCTTTGATTATCAATACCGTACCATATCCGGTGTTGACACGGACTGTACTGGCGGGCTGCAAACCGGATGTGCTGATCATCGACCTTGCATCCGGCAAGGGCGGGACCGCAGCGGATGCAACCGAACTGTGCCGCGTTATCCATGCCTTATCATTACCCGGGCGGGTCGCTCCGCGCAGTGCAGCAGCTGCCATTCATGAAACGATCTGCCATATGCTGGAGGAGGAAGGACTATTATGAGCCTGACTGCAGGATTCGCATTGTGCGGGTCCTTCTGTACGATAGACCGTGTGCTGGGCGTCATGGAACGCATGGCGAAGGATGGATGGAATTTGATCCCCATCGTATCCGAACAGGTCAGTGCACAGGATACCCGTTTTGGAACCGCACAGGATACACTGGACCAGATCACCCATATCTGCGGCAGAAAGCCCATGTGTACCTTACAGGAGGTTGAACCCATCGGCCCAAAGGCGATGATGGATGTATTGATTATCGCACCATGCACCGGGACGACGCTTGCCCGGCTGGCAAATGGACTGAGTGATACACCGGTTACCCTTGCCGCAAAATCACAGCTGCGGGTGGAGCGTCCGGTGGTGGTCGCTGTGTCGAGCAATGATGCGCTGGCAGGCTCCGCGCCAAACATTGCCGCGCTGCTCAACCGCAAAAACTATTATTTCGTTTCCATGCGGCAGGATGCACCGCATACCAAGCCGCGCTCACTCGTCGCCGTGATGGAAAATATCCCGGAAACTGCTAAGGCGGCAGTGGAAGGAAAACAGGCGCAGCCGATTTTTTTGTAAATGTTAAATTTGAATGAAAATGAAAACATAAAAATCCCCCGACTGAGCCAGCCGGGGGAATCGCTTTTTTGGAAATAAAATTACAGCTTGCGCAGCAGATTTGCCATCTCAATGCCGGAGCATGCCACATCATAGCCCTTGTTGCCAGCCTTGGTGCCAGCGCGCTCGATCGCCTGTTCGATCGTATCGGTGGTGACAACGCCAAACAGCACCGGAATACCAGCGGACAGGCTGACCTGTGCAATGCCCTTTGCGCACTCATTGCATACAAGGTCATAATGCGAGGTCGAACCACGGATAACTGCGCCAAGGCAAAGAACCATGTCATACTTGCCGGACTGCGCCATCTTTTGTGCGACCAGCGGGATCTCAAATGCACCCGGAACCCATGCGATTTCGATGTCCGCATCGTCTACGCCGTGACGGACCAGTGCATCCTGTGCGCCGGAAACCAGCTTGCCGACGATAAATTCATTGAAACGGGCAGCAACAATGCCGACCTTTAAACCAGTACCTACTACATTTCCTTCTAACAGCTTCATAATCGATTTCCTCCTGCTATCTTATTTGTATTCTGTCATATGATCCATGCGTTCCTGCTTGGTTTTCAGATAAAAGGCATCCACCGGATTGGCAGCGATCTGAATCGGAACACGTTCTACAATCTCCAGGCCATAGCCGGACAGGCCGTGGATCTTGGTGGGATTATTGGTCATCAGACGGAGCTGATGGACGCCAAGCGCAACCAAAATCTGTGCACCCATGCCATACTCGCGCAGGTCAGGCGCAAAGCCGAGCTTGATGTTTGCATCGACGGTGTCATAGCCCTGCTCCTGCAGCTCATAGGCACGCAGCTTGTTGATCAGGCCGATGCCGCGGCCTTCCTGCCGCAGGTACAGCAGCATACCTCTGCCTTCCTTTGCAATGGCAGTCAGCGCAGCGGACAGTTGCTCGCCGCAGTCGCAGCGTGCGGAGCCAAAGGTATCACCGGTCAGGCATTCCGAGTGGACACGGCACAGTACCGGCTTGCCGTCTGCAATATCTCCCATCGTCAGGGCGACATGGTGCTCGCCGGACAGCTTGTTGACAAAGCCGTGGATTTTAAAATGGCCATATTTGGTCGGCATATCTGCGCAGGCGACCTCTTCCACCAGAGATTCTTCCTTGTCGCGCATACGGTACGCGATCAGGTCGGCAATGGAGATCATGACCAGATCATGCTCTTTTGCAAATTCGACCAGCTCAGTCGTGCGCATCATCGTGCCGTCGTCCCGCATGATCTCACAGCACAGTCCCACCGGCGCCAGACCAGCCAGACGGCACAGATCAACGGTAGCTTCGGTGTGACCGGAGCGGATGAGAACGCCGCCTTCACGTGCGCGCAGCGGGAACATATGCCCCGGACGGCGGAAATGCTCCGGCTTTGCTTCGGGATTGACGGTCATCATTGCTGTCAGCGAACGCTCGACGGCGGAAATACCGGTGGTTGTCTTGATATAGTCGATGGAAACGGTAAATGCCGTCTCATGGTTATCGGTATTCTTTTCCACCATTGGCGGCAGACCGAGCTTGTCACAGTAGTCGCCGCTCATCGGCATACAGATCAGGCCCTTGGCGTAGGTCGCCATAAAGTTGACATTTTCCGTTGTTGCAAACTGGGCGGCGCAGATGATATCGCCTTCGTTTTCACGATCCGGGTCGTCGATGACCAGAATATTCTTTCCGGCCCGCAGCGCCTCCAGCGCTTCTTCAATCGTTGCAAAATCAGCCATATAGGCTCCTCCTTTATGAAAATCCACAGTGGGATTTTATATTGTTTCTCGTTAAGCTGTTTTCTGTGCTGCCGGCGCTTCGACACGCTTGCGGTACGCGATCAGATCAGCAACCGTAATCATGCACAGCCCGTGCCGTTTGGCAAATTCCTTTAGCTCCGTGGTGCGCATCATGGTGCCGTCGTCCCGCATGATCTCACAGCACAGGCCGACCGGCTGCAAACCGGCAAGGCGGCACAGGTCGACGGTGGATTCCGTGTGACCGCGGCGGACAAATACGCCGCCTTCCTTGGCGCGCAGCGGGAACATGTGCCCCGGACGGCGGAAATCGTCCGGCTTGGCATCCGGCGAAACAACCGCACGGGCAGTCATACCGCGTTCCTCTGCGGAAATACCCGTGGTAGTGGAAACATGGTCGATGGAAACCGTAAATGCAGTTTCGTGATTGTCCATGTTCTTTTCGACCATTTGCGGAAGATCGAGCTTGTCACAGTAGTCGCCGCTCATCGGCATACAGATCAGACCCTTGGCATGGGTCGCCATGAAGTTGACATTTTCCGTCGAAGCAAATTCTGCGGCGCAGATCACATCCCCTTCGTTTTCACGGTCCGGGTCGTCGATGACCAAAATATTTTTTCCCGCGCGCAGTGCGGCGAGGGCTTGTTCCACAGTATCATATTCCATCATACTAGACGCCTCCTCAAAGGACATTATAGAAATCCGTTCTGTGTCAAAAACTCCACCGAGATTCCGCTGCCAGCGGAATTGGTTTCCTCCTCCGGTGCGGGTTTCATGAGCTTTTCAATATATTTGCCGATGATATCGCATTCCAGATTCACGATATAACCGGACTTTCGCGTGAGCAGGGTGGTTTCCTGCCCGGTGTGCGGAATGATGGAAACCTTAAAGCAGGTATCGTCAACATAAGCGACGGTCAGGCTGATGCCGTCAATGGTGATCGAGCCTTTTTCTACAATGTAGCGCAGGATCTCCGGCGCGGCGGAAATGGTCACCCAGACCGCATTGCCCTCCGGCGACAGGTCGGTGATGGTGCCGGTGCCATCCACATGCCCGGCGACGATATGCCCGCCGAAGCGTCCGTCTGCCGCCATGGCACGTTCGAGATTGACGCGGGATTTCGGGCGCAGCGCGCCGAGGTTGGTACGGCGCAGCGTCTCCGGCATGACATCGCCCTCAAAGCCGTCGCCAGTCAGCCGGACGACGGTCAGGCATACGCCGTTGACTGCGATGGAATCGCCCAGCTTTGTGCCGCCAAGGACGGTCTTTGCGCGCACACCGAGTACCGCGCTGGTCGCCGTCTGGCGCAGGCCGGTGATCTCACCGACTTCTTCGACAATTCCGGTAAACATACTCTCAGTCCTTTCGGATACGGCCTTCGATGAGGATATCTTCTCCCAGCCGTGTAATGGTAAGCTCATCCAGCTGCAGCGCATCCGCCATACGGGCAATGCCTGCGCCGCCGACCGGGCCATGTGCTGCACTGCCGCCGATCAGCTTGGGGGCAATATAGGCCTGTACGCGGTGTACTAGGCCGAGCCGCAGCGCTTCGCCGTTGAGCGTGCCGCCGCCTTCGAGCAGGATGCTGTCCACCTGTTGCTGCCCAAGATACTGCATCGCGGCGGCGAGATCGACATGTGTGCCGGTTTCGTCCGGCATCGGGATGACGGTGACACCGGCATCCTCCAATGCGGTTTTGCGGCTGACGTCGGCATCCGCACAGAAAATCCACGTCGGGATGTCCTTTGCTGTGCGGACAAGCTGGCTGTTCAGCGGTGTGCGCAGATGGCTGTCGCACACCAGACGGAGCGGGTCAACGCCGGATTCAATGCGGCAGTTGAGCATCGGGTCGTCGGCAAGTACCGTACCGATGCCGACCATGATGGCGCTCAGGCGTTTGCGTGTTTCGTGCGCGTGTTTGCGTGCGGTTTCACTGGTGATCCATTTGGAATCGCCGGTAAAGGCGGCAATCCTGCCGTCCAGCGTCATGGCGTATTTCATCACGACGAACGGAGTTTTTGTTGTAATATAGTGGAAAAATATCTCGTTGACTGCAAGGCATTCATCCTCCAGCACACCGGCAACGCATTCGATGCCTGCATCGCGCAGGATGCGCAGGCCCTTGCCCGCGACCAGCGGATTTGGGTCCAGACAGCCGACAACCACACGGGAGATTTTATGCTCCATGATCGCATCGGTGCAGGGCGGTGTGCGGCCCCAGTGGCAGCACGGCTCCAGCGTGACATAGATTGTTGCACCGGTGCAGTCCTCGGTGCAGTGCTTGAAGGCATTGCGCTCCGCGTGCAGGCCGCCGATGCGCTCATGCCAGCCCTCGCCAATGATGCGCCCATCCTTTACGATCACTGCGCCGACCATCGGGTTAGGGGAAACATGTCCGGCGCCGCGGACAGCAAGCTCCAGCGCGCGGCGCATATAGGTAATATCAGTTTGATCTGCCATTTTTATATATCAGCTCCAAACAAAAAAGCCCTGTTTTACGCAGCAAAACAGGGCAGACGAAATAAAAAAGCCTGTTGCCGCATGTTGCGGAACAGGGCACCAGAAACAAAGGACATGATACATGCCCCGATTGTGTCTTCTTCCATCCAGACTATAACTGTCGGCTCCGGAATGAAACCGGATCAGCCGCTGGAAAACTCCAGCGGGTCGCGGGCTGTACCGCCGGTAGGGAATTTCGCCCTGCCCTGAAGAACAATGTTATTTTCTTGACGATTACAAGTATACTACATAGCCACAGGAAATGCAATAGCTTCGTGAAATGTTACAAAAAAATCCTGTGGAAACGGGGAGGTTTCCACAGAATTAGATGGAAAGGCTTGGGAAGTCTGTCGAGATATGGTATAATCATGCTGTTGTCACCACCTATACTGACGCGGAGGGAGGTGGTACATATATGGAAACAATCTTTTCTTTTTTTATTTCTGTCGGAGCGAGTATAGCCGCGTACTATATTTGCAAGTGGCTGGACAGAAGATTTGTCAAGAGATCTGACAAGAAGTGACAATCAGCCTATAATGAAAACCCCGGAGCGGCAACTCCGGGGTTTTCTCCACCTATAGATGGTACATAATAAACAATCTTTTCTTATTGCATGTATATTATAGCACAGAGAAGTTTATGACACAAGACCCTTGTTTTAAAAATTCCGCTCCCGACCGCGCATGCGCAGGCTCAGCTTCCGTATGATATCTGCCGGAATGACAGACAAGGCAAGGATCGCCGCTGCGGCAAGCTCGACCAGTGCCAGCGGTGTCGTGCGGAACAGCGCACCACCGAAATAGATCAGTGCGAGCTGTACGACGGTGACAGCCGCCATAATGCATACAAACAGCGGGTTTTTTGCAATATGCGCCAGCAGGTTCAGCCGATGGGTGCGGGCGTTGAACGCATTGAAAATGCCGCAGAAGATAAACAGTGCGAAAAATGCGGTCAAAAAGCGCAGCGGGTCAGCGGCATAGCCGAAGAAAATCCGCACCGGTCGCGCCCACAGAAACACGACGCACAGCAAAATGGTATATACTCCAGTTCCAATGAGCTGGCTTTTCATATACTGGTTGAGTACCGGTTCATCCCGTCGTTTGGGCGGCTCACGCATATATTCCGCCAGCGGCGGTTCGCCGGAAAAAGCAAGCCCGGCAAGTGTATCCATAATCAGGTTGATCCACAGCATTTGCATGACTGTAACCGGCGTGTCGATCCCGAGCAGCGGCCCGACGATGGACACACCGACGGCGCAGACGTTCATCGTCAACTGGAAAACAAGGAATTTCCGAATGCTTTTAAAAATCGTGCGTCCGTACAGCACCGCACGTGCAATGGAAGCGAGGTTGTCGTTGGTGATGACAATATCCCCGGCCTCCCGTGCCACCGCCGTCCCACTGCCCATAGCGAAGCCGACGTCCGCCAGCTTGAGGGCAGGGGCGTCGTTTACGCCGTCACCGGTCATGCCTGCTACCATACCGCAGCGCTGTGCCGCCTGTACAAGCCGCACCTTGTCGGAGGGCATGGCGCGCGCGACAACCGCCAGCTGCGGCAGTTTTTGTTCCAGTTCTATGTCTGACCACGCGGCAAGTGTGGCGCTGTCCACAATGAGGTCATGCCCCGGCTCCAAAAGCCCGCACCGCCGTGCAACGGTACGTGCCGTGTCTGGGTGATCGCCGGTCAGCATGACCGTGCGGATGCCGGCGGTTTTCAGCTGATAGACCGCTTCCGGCGTTTCCTGCCGCACCGGGTCGCGCAGGACGATGAGCGCGGTCAGCGTCAAACCGGATGGGATGCTGTCCGCCGTCACCGTACGGTCGGTGACTGCCATGGCGATGACGCGCCCGCCCTCTGCCGCCTGTTCCTGTAGGATACGCTGCGGGATTGCCTTGGACAGCGGATGTGCCGTGCCATCCGGCGCGAGAAACTGTGTACAGCGCGGCAACAGGATCTCCGGCGCGCCGCGCACCAGCGTCAACGCACGCGACGGCAGACGTACCGCTGCATATTTGCGGCGGGAATCGAACAAAACCTTATCCCCAAGCTGTTCGGGCGCTTCCGCCGCTGCCATCGGCAGGATGGCATATAGCAGGGCGCGGTCGGTCGCATTGCCGCCGGAAACACCGCCCGCAGAGATCGAACCACCGGAATTATAGCGGCAATCGGCATAGACCTGCCGGTACAGTGCAGCAGCGCTGGCGCGCAGGGAGGGAATGCCGTCAAACCGCGTGCCATCGCCGGCAAAGACCAGCTCCGCTGTCATGCGGCCGCAGGTCAGCGTACCGGTTTTATCGGTAAACAGGATATTCATACTGCCTGCGGTTTCGATGCCGGTCAGGCGGCGCACCAGCACGTGGTCGCGCATCATGCGCACCATGTTGGAGGACAGAACGACGGTTATCATCATCGGCAGACCCTCCGGCACAGCGACAACAAGCACTGTCACGGCAAGGGTAATCGCATGCAGGACATGCTGGAAGATGGCTGCAATGCCCTGTGACAGCCCATGCTGTACAAACAGGGAGAGAAACAGATCGGAGGCAGCGACAAGGACAGCTGCCGCAATGCCCAGTCTGCTGATCATGCCGGCGAGTGCGTCCAGACGTACATGCAGCGGGCTTTCCCGCGTATCCGCCTGCATCTGCTTTGCCATATCGCCATACATGGTCTTGCTGCCGACTGCTGTGACCTCCATCAGCCCTTCACCAGACAGGATGACACTGCCGCGGAACAGCAGGCCGGGGTGATCCGCAGGCGTGTTTTTCTCCTGCGGGTATTTGTGAACCTCCCGGCTTTCGCCCGTCAGGGCGGATTGGTCGACCTCCAGACTACCTTCGCGCAGGAAGCCATCCGCTGGAATGCGTTCCCCGGCCTGTAATAGGACAAGGTCGCCGCAGACGATATCATCGGACGGCACGATACAGACGGTACCGCCGTCTCTGCGCACGCGACAGGAAATGGCAGCGGCTTCCGCCTGCATCCGTCGGAAAGCAGCATCACTGCCATATTCGGACAGCGCAGAGACAAAGGTAGCTAGAAATACCGCAATCGCAATGCCCGCTGTTTCGAACCACGGCGCACCGCGCAGCATAAAGACAACGTTGATCGCAAGTGCAATGAGCAAAATGCGGATGATCGGGTCAGAAAAGCCTTCCAGAAAGCGGGACAGCAGACTGCTGCCGGCCTGCTTTTCCAGGCAGTTGGAACCATGCTGTTGCCGAGACAGACGTACTTCCCCTGCACTCAGTCCGCCGCTTCCGGTCATAGTCATCCCTCCTTTGTCCTAAACCTATGCGGACAGGGGAGTAGGATATGCAGGAAAACGCGGGAAATGCAGCAGGAGCCTGCGCCGCGTCGGGCACAGACCCCTGTTATTTGCAGTATTGCGTTTTAGGTCTGATCCGCATAGTAGTCGCAGGCATTGTCCGTGTAATCAATGATTACCTTTTTGCAGTCAGCGCAGTGATAGGCGATGACGCAGGGCGCGGCAAGCGGCTTGCCCTCGGACAATACGATGGCGCCATTCTCGCGGAATCCGGAATCAGTAAATAATTTTAGCTTTTTTGGAAGCCAGCTGATCGGGCGTGGGCTTTGCATATAACCCTGTGCCAGCGGCTTTCCGCAGTAGGGACATCGTTTTTCTTTCATTTTCATATACTAATTTTTCTATTGCGGCAGCGCGGTGACTTCCTCTGCGCTGAGCGTCAGCGGATAGACTGCGCCCTGCTGGGAATCTGTGCAGAAGCGGTACAGGAACGCACCGGTCAACTCGGACGAATGCGGATCAAAAAAGCAGTAAATTCCATAGTAGGTCCAAGCATATGCCATATCGTTATCTGGCGGATTTGTTCCGTTGTAAAAAAGATCTGTCTGTGTTTCAAGATACGTGAGATTATTTGCAAGATATACCATGGGCGTTTCCTGTGTAAGAAAATCCATATTTGCGGGAAAACCGACGGCGGCATTTGCCTGTTCAATTTCCTCCGGTAGGATGATCGCGTACTCTCCTACAAACGTATCGCACAGGGTAGAGGATCGCTTTTCGATCTGCCCCGCCGACCAACCATATTGCGCGAGAAACTGCTTAGCTTTGTATTCGGGAGAGGCCAGTTCCACTTCAAGGTGATGAATATCAAACAGAATCAAAAAAGTTGACAGAATCAGTGCTACAACGCCGATTACGCGGGTGTTTTTCACTTTCATTCCAATCCCTCCTTTATGCTATATTTATAGTATAGCATACTACATGTATCACGGGAATGGGAATACCTTACAAAATATGACTGGAAATTTTTATCAGAAGGCGAGATCATTCTGTATGCTGAGATGAACGGGCGCTGTCGCTTACACGAACTCTCAGCCATCGCGGTACATGCCGCGCGCGGCGCTTTTGGTGTCATGGAGCGCAAGCGCGGCTAGGTAAAGGAGAGTCCAGAGAACCATAGGTTCTTTGGCGTCGAAGGAGAGCGAAGAGAGGGAACCGACGTCGGTTCCCTCTCTTTAATCGCGGTAAAATTGTTGATTGCATAAAATTTCCAAACGCATCGGAGAAAATCTTTCAGCGATCAATCATTATCCTCTAATTTCCAAATATTCATCATACGTGCACTGCTTGTCCCACACGCCGTTTTCGTTGATCTCAATGATGCGGTTGGCGATGGTCTGCGTGAACTCATGGTCATGGGAAGCAAACAGCACATTGCCCTTGAAATCGATCAGGCCGTTGTTGACTGCGGTGATGGATTCCAGATCGAGGTGGTTGGTCGGCTGGTCGACGACGAGGACATTCGAGCCGAACAGCATCATGCGCGCCAGCATACAGCGGACTTTTTCACCGCCGGACAGCACGCTGACCGACTTGTATACATCGTTGCCGGAAAACAGCATTTTGCCTAAGAACGAACGCAGCGTGGTTTCCAGCGTATCCGTGCGGGAATAGGGCGCGAGCCAATCCAGCATGTTTTCCTCATGATCGTTAAAGAACGCGGAGTTGTCCTTCGGGAAATACGACTGGCTGGTGGAAACGCCCCACTTAAACGAGCCTTCATCCGGCTCCATTTCACCCATCAGGATTTGGAACAGCGTGGTAGCCGCCTGCTCGGTCTTGCCAACGAATGCGATTTTATCCCCGCGCGCAACGCGGAACGAAACATGGTTCAGAATCTTTTCGCCGTCGATCGTCTTGGAGATATCGTTCACCTCAAGAATATCCTTGCCCGGCTCGCGGTCCATCGTAAAGCCGACAAACGGATAGCGGCGGGAGGATGCGGGCAGCTCCTCAACTGACAGCTTGTCGATCAGCTTTTTACGGCTGGTCGCCTGTCGGGACTTGGATTTGTTCGCAGAAAAGCGGCGGATAAATTCCTGCAATTCGCGGATTTTTTCATCTGCCTTTTTCTTCTGGTCATTCAGCGTGCGCTGAACCAGCTGGGAGGACTGATACCAGAATTCATAGTTGCCGACATACAGCTTTACCTTGCCATAGTCGATATCGACGATGTGGGTACATACATTGTTCAGGAAGTGACGGTCATGCGATACAACGATGACGGTACCTTCATATTCTGCCAGAAAATCCTCCAGCCAGCGGATGGAACGCTCGTCCAGATGGTTGGTCGGCTCGTCCAGCAGCATGATATCCGGCTTGCCGAACAATGCCTGCGCCAGCAGGATCTTGACCTTTTCGGTATCTGCACGGTATTTCATACCGCTGTAGAGGATATCATCTGCCTTTAAGCCAAGACCTTGCAGCAGGCGTCCGGCTTCGGTATCGGCGTTCCAGCCGTCCAGCTCGGCAAATTCCGCTTCCAGCTCAGCGGCGCGGATGCCGTCCGCTTCGGTAAACGGGTCCTTCGCATACAGCGCATCCTTTTCCTGCATGATCTCATACAGGCGCGGATTGCCCTGGATGATGGTATCCAGAACGGTAAATTCATCAAAGGCAAAGTGGTCCTGCCGCAGCACAGACATGCGCAGCTTGGGATCAAGTTCTACTGTGCCGGTAGACGGCTCCAGATCGCCGGACAGCATACGCAGGAAGGTGGACTTGCCTGCGCCGTTGGCGCCGATGACGCCATAGCAGTTGCCTTCGGTAAATTTCAGGTTGACATCGGAAAATAAATTTTCTCCATCAAAATTGATGCTCAGATGATTGACAGTAAGCATAGTTTCTCCTATCGAACAATTGATATCGTTACATGATAAAATCGATCAGCATGCCTGCAATGACTGCGGCGATGTAGGTACAGCCGATGATCTGAAAGGCATAGCGGCGCTTGGGCGCTTCGCTGACCAGCAGGACAAAGCCAAAGCCTGCACCGGCGGACAATCCGGCGATCACGCTGCCAAAGCTGATGGCGCCGGAGGTCAGCAGCTCGATGAGCAGCACGGATACCGCGCAGCCGGGAATCAGTCCAATGAGCGCACACAGCGCAGGCTGGAAGATCGAACCGTTCAGCAGCAGGCCGGACAACGTATCTTCACCGATCAGGTAAATGATCGTATTTAAGATGAGCATGGTGACGAGCAGGAAAACCGTGGTGTTGACAGTGCGGGTAATCGCTGCGCCCAGCAGGGACTGCCCATTGCAACAGGAACAGCCTGCGTTGACCTCGTCCATGTCGATCTCATCCTCTTCCGGCCATTCGTCCAGATTCCAGCGGCCACGGAACAGCAGGAAATAATAGATATAACCGGCGATGACGGCAATCGCGATTTTAATTGCGATCAGCGTGAATACGGTTTTCCAGTCGCTGCCGCCTGCCAGCAGGACAGGGATCGCTTCATCTGACGTGGAAAGGTATACCGCGATCAGCGTTGCCGGTGCGAGGAAGCCGCGGCAGTATAATGCCGAACAGCCAACGGAAAAGCCGCACTGCGGGATCGCACCGATCAATGCACCGATGATTGGGCCGACCGGCTCTGTACTTGTGACGACACGGGCGACGGAATCCATACGCGTCTCCAGCCAGCTGATAACAAAATATACAATAAATAAAATCGGGATGGTCTTGATCAGGTCCAGAATACATTCTGTCCAAACCTCCAGCAAAGCAGGTCACTCCTTTCCAGATAGAAAAACACTTTGAAGGTTAGTATAACATAACCGAAAGCAAAAAAACAGGTGCAGGATAGATAAGAAATGCATGGATTTGGACGGATTTCTGTCTTTATTTGTGAGAACGATACGTCCCAGCAGAAAACGCTACAAATCAGGGAACTTCCCCCTTGCAAAGAAGGAGAAGGTATGCTAATATATGTAGCATGCTACATATGGAGGGAAACCATGGACGGTAATTTTGGATATTACATGAAGAAGATATCAAATCAACTGGACGCGGGCTGGAATGCCGCGCTGAAAAGCATGGGTATCACCGGCACACAGCTGCGTATGCTGGAATATCTGTACGAGTGTACAGAGGAGACCAGCTCAGTTTCACATATTTCCGCCTACTTTGGCGTCAAGCATACGAGCGTATTGCACGTGCTGCGGCTGCTGGAAGACAAGGGGTATATCGTCCGCGGGCAGGCGGAAAAGGGCAGGCGGAGCAGGCCGATCCGGCTGACAGACAGCGGCATTGCGCTGGTGCAGCGCAATGAGAACAACACGGAAATTGTTGACGGGATCATGTTTGCCGGCATGACGGCACAGGAGCGGCAGGAGCTTCTGCGGCTGCTCAAGCAGGTCAATGACAATCTGGAAAAGCATAACATAAAGGAGATTTGACAATGCAGAATGAAAAAGCGATAGAATTGTTCCGCGACGCTCCGGTACCCAAAGCGGTCATCAGCAATGCCATCCCGTCGATGGTCAGCATGATCATGGTACTTATCTATAATATTGCGGATACATTCTTTATTTCCCAGACAAAGGACGCCCTGATGGTTGCAGCCGTATCGGTCGCAACACCGGCGTTCCTGATCTTTATGGCAGTTGGAATGCTGTTTGGCATTGGCGGCACCTCGCTCATCTCCCGTATGCTTGGCGCGGGAAACGAGAAGAAGGCGCGGCATATTTCGTCCTTTTGCTTTTGGACAGGCGCAGTCATCGGCGTCATTTCCATGGTCTTTATCTGGCTGTTCAATGAACCCATCTGCCGTCTGATCGGCGCGAGCGAAGATACCCTTGCCTATACCACGCAGTATATGGGCATTATTGCGATCTGCATCCCGTTTACCATCATCGGCAATACCTTCAGCAATATTATCCGTGCTGAGGGCAAGCCGCAGAAGGCAATGATGGGTATGATCATCGGCAATGTGCTCAATATTGTCCTTGACCCGGTGTTTATTCTGGCGCTTGGCTGGGACGTTGCGGGCGCGGCGGCGGCAACCGTTGTGGGCAATGTGGTTTCCGTTTTGTTTTATTGTGCGCATCTGGTTTCAGAAAAGTCCATGCTGTCCATCCATCCGCGGGATTATCGGGCGGGCGACAGCATTGCCACCGGCGTTATGGCGATCGGCATTCCGGCATCGCTGAACAGTGTCCTCATGAGCGTGTCCAATATCTTTATCAACAATGTCATGGCGCAGTATGGTGATATGGCGGTTGCCGGTCTGGGCGTTGCGATGAAGGTCAATATGATTGTTGTCATGCTGCTGATCGGACTGGGCAGCGGCATCCAGCCGCTGCTTGGCTATTGCTTCGGCGCGGGCAATAAAAAACGCTTTGTTGCGGTCATGAAGTTCTCCCTGATGCTGGCCTTTTGCCTGAGCATTATTATGACGATCATATGCTATGTATTTGCGGGACCGCTGGTCACGGTGTTCCTACAGGACCCGGAGGCGTTTCAGTTCGGCTTTTCCTTCTCGCGCGCCTATATCCTTTCCGGCCCGATCATCGGTTTCCTGTTTGTGTTTATCAATGCCATCCAGTCCACCGGTGCGGCGATCCCGGCGTTGATTCTGTCCATCAGCAGACAGGGCTTGCTATTCCTGCCGATCCTGTATACGTTCAACCGGATTTTCACACAGGCGAATCATATCGCACTGGCGCAGCCGGTCACGGACTATCTGGCGACCATGCTTGCAGCAGTGCTATTTGTCATCACATATAGAAGATATTTCAAACGATTCGATGAGGAATAAGGCGGAGGCCCGGACGGATGTCCGGGTCTTTGTTTGTATACAGATGCAGGCCGTCTGGGCGGCTGCCGCACCACAGCAAAAACACACAATTTTACTGGGAATGAAAAGCAAGATTGGTTGATTTTTCGCAAGAATGGGAAATTATAGTGTACTTTTTTCTGGGAAAATACGCAAATTATTGTGAAAACAGCAAGAAAGATAAACTTTACAACAAAAAGCAATATTTTAAAATTTAATGAATCCTGTATAATAAGGGCAACAACAGAAAAGTGCTGAAAAAGAACATTTTTTTGTTGGAATCTACGAAATAAAAGGGTGCCTCAGTCATGCCGCGGCGGACACGCTTTTATTTAGAAGAATCTGTCTATTGTTACAGAAAGAGAGGAACTTAAGGATGAAACTGAAAAGAACAATGGCCCTGGTTATGGCAGGCGTAATGAGCGCTGGTTTGTTGGCTGGTTGTGGCAGCACAGGCGGCGACGGCGGCTCTGCAGCTTCTGATAAAAAGGGGCTGAAGGATTTAACCTTTGTCATCGCAGCTCGTGATGAGTTTATGTCTTCTATCGAGTCTGCTATGAAGGCAGAGGCAGAACCGCTCGGCTATAACATCGTTACGCAGGACGCGCAGAATGACTCTGCAAAGCAGATTCAGTACATCGAGACCGCAGTAAACGGCGGCGCAGAAGCAGTTATCTGTCTTCCGGTCGATGCAGACGGCACACAGTCCCTGATCGACGCTGCTGGCGAAGCAAAGCTCGTCTTTGTTAACCGCCCGCCTACGAATATGCATGAGATCGCAGCGGAAAACGTAGCTTATGTAGGCTCTGATGAGGATACCTCCGGCTACTTCCAGGGCGAGTATCTGGCGCAGTACTTCAAGGATGCTGGCAAGACCGAGATCAAGTACCTGATGATTCAGGGCACACTGGGTCAGGTTTCTACCACCAAGCGTTCCGCTGGCGTTCTGAGAGCGCTGGAGGACAATGGTATCAAGGCAACCGAGGCTTCTGCACCGGTAGTAGCAGACTATGACCGTCCGACCGCACAGGAAATGATTCAGCCGCTGCTGACCTCCGGTATTGATTATGACTGCATCATCGCAAACAACGACGCAATGGCACTGGGTGCTGTTGAGGCTTGTAAGGATGCAGGCGTTGAGATCGACTTCCCGATCGTTGGCATCGACTGCACCAAGGACGGCGCACAGGCAATCACCGAAGGCACGCTGGCTATGACCGTATTCCAGAATCCGGTTGGTCAGGGCAAGGGCTCTGTTATTGCAGCAATGAACCTGATCGCTGGCGACCCGATCAACAAGGGCATGGAAGAGTACGCACTGGATGACTCCGGTGAGGATTATAGCGACTCCACTTGCTGGGTTCCGTTCGAGCCGGTAACCAAGGACAACGTTGCAGATTATATGTAATCTGTTTCTGTTTCAACAAGAGTAATCAGTTCACACAAGAGTTCTCTTAGGATTCATTAGATTTTCTCTTCAACTTTTGGAAAAAAACTTCTGCAGTTGCCTATTTGGGATTATGGCGCTGCATACAACGCGGCAGGCAGCCGCTGTCAGTTCCCCACTGACAGCGGCTGTTCTTATGTCTGCGGACAAAAAAACACGGTCCGGGATGGACCGTGTTGCGTAGTGCCGCGCGCCTTAAAACCGCGACAGCGGATCACCTGCGAGGGTATCGCCGTTCTGGTGCAGGGTGCGGAACTTCTTTGGCGTAAAACCGACCTTTTTGGTAAATACATTGATAAAGCTGCTGGCGGAGCTGTAGCCCACCTCATAGGCGATCTCATTGACGGATTTGCCGGTATGGGTCAGCAGGCGCTCCGCTTTTTCCAAACGGGTGTTGATGATGTACTCTGTGGGAGAATAGCCGGTTTGTTTTTTAAACAGGTGCGACAGGTAGTAGGTACTGAAATTCGTCAGCCGGGCGAGGTCGTCCAGCGTGATCGGTTCGCCGACATGCTCCAGGATGTATTTGATTGCCTGGTTGACAGGGGAGTTTTCCTGGATAGGCGGGACGGCGACAAGCGAAAGCTGGTACAGTAGCTGGGTGATCCATGTGGCGATCTGGAGCGGCGGCTGGACAGCGCCCTTTTCATGCAGCAGGGCGTTGTCATACAGCGCCTTGCCGATTTCCATGTTGGATTCCTGGCGGAATACCGGACTGCCATTCAGGTCGATGATGTAATTGACAAGCACATGAGAATTGTTCCCGTCAAAGTGAACGTAAACAAATTCACATTCGTTATGTGCACGGTAGTAATGCGGATGCAGGCAGTCCAACAGCAGCAGGTCGCCTTTGCTGATGGTATACTCCGAACCTTGGTACCGCACATCCATCTCGCCGTTGCGGATGAACAGCAGCAGGTTTTCCGGATAGGATTCACGGTCCATATAATACTTGTCGGTGCAGAAATAATGGCCGCACCATGTCATGTAGATAAGATTTTTCCGTGCAAATTCAGATGGCTGGAACGTAGCGCAGTGGGAATGTGGCAAAATACCAGGGTCAACACTCTTCATAATTTTCACACCTCAATCAAAAAGCAATATCGATGAATTTCAAAGCAACTATAAATATTTACGATTGCATGATATTATATTATACTAATACCAGAAAGAACGCAAGAGACAAAATATACAAAAAACATTGAATTTTTAGATTATATACATATAATTCAATGTAATTGCATATCGCTTGCGCAAACCCAAAAAATTCATGAGAAAAAAGGCCATCAAGACAAGGAAAGGAAGTAACATTATGTACATCGGCGAAAAGAATTTTGAGAGAGAACCGTTCCGTTGGGGCATCGTAGGCGGCGGCTCCACCAGTGGCGTAGGCTACAAGCATCGTCTGGGCGCTATGCGCGACAACACATCCTTCGTACTCAAGGCAGCTGCATTTGACGTTGATTTCGAGCGCGGCAAGCAGTTCGGCCTGAACCTGTGCATGGACGAGGATCGTCTGTACCCGGATTACAAGACCATGTTCGAGGAAGAGGCAAAGCGCGAGGACGGCATCGAGGCTGTTGACGTAGCTACCCCGAACTTCCTGCATTATGAAGTAACCAAGGCTGCTCTGGAAGCTGGCCTGCATGTTATCTGCGAGAAGCCGCTGTTCTTCGAAGTAGAGCAGGGCGAAGAGATCAAGAAGCTGGCTGAGGAAAAGGGCAAGATCGTTTGCGTAACCTATGGCTTCTCCGGTTTTGAACTGCTGCAGCAGATGCGCGCTATGATCAAGAACGGCGACATCGGCAAGGTAAACATGATCGACCTGCGCTACGCACACGGCTTTGGCTGTGACGCAGAGGCTGACGTTAAGGCTGAGGGCCAGAAGTGGCGTGTTGATCCGTCTAAGGTTGGCCGTTCCTTCGTACTGGGCGACCTGTCCACCCATACCTACTACATGTCTGAGCTGATCTGCCCGGATGAGAAGCTGAAGCAGGTTCTGTGTGACCGTCAGGCATTCGTAGGCTCCCGTTACCCGCTGGAGGACAACGCTTACGTTCTGATGCGTTACGAGAGCGGCGCTGTAGGCCGTATGTGGGCTTCCGCTGTTAACGCTGGCGACCATTCCTCCCAGCACATCCGTATCGTAGGCTCCAAGGCTTCCCTGGAGTGGAACGACATGCATCCGGACGAACTGCACTATCAGGTACAGGGTCAGCCGGAGCAGATCCTGTATCGTTCGATGGATTACCTCGCACCGGAAGCACTGGAAGACGAGCGTCTGGGCGCACTGCACTACACCGGTCTGATCGATTCCTGGTCCAACCTGTACAAGCGCTTCGCGATCGCAATGGACGCAAAGGATCGCGGCGACGAAGAGACCCTGAAGAACCTGGTTTACCCGGATCTGGAGCACGGCATCGAAGGCATCAAGTGGATCAACGCTTGTGCTGAGTCCGCTGACAAGGGCGCTGTTTGGGTAGACGTTAAGTAATCTGAATAACCGCTTATTCGCTTATTCTCATACAACATAAAACCTGCCGGGGCGGCATCGGCCGCCCCGGCACATTCCTAAATAGAGGAGATATATTATGAAACTTTCTATCTGCACCGACGTATTCGGCAAGATTCCTTTTACTGAAATGCTGGACAAGGTTGTAGCATACGGCCTTGATGCAATTGAAATGACCGCTGGCGGCTGGGGCGGCTGCAACTTCATCGAGTGTGCTGAGGACTACATCAAGGACGACGCAAAGCGCGAAGCATTCCTCGCTGAGATCGAGAAGCGCGGTCTGGCAATTTCCGCACTGAACTGCTCCGGCAACCCGCTGATTGACACCCCAATGGGCCATGCACATTCCAAGACCATGCGTGATACCATGGTTCTGGCTGGCAAGATGGGCGTTGACACCGTTGTTACCATGTCCGGCCTGCCGGCAGGCGCACCGGGCGACAAGACCCCGAACTGGTTCGTATCCACCGTATCCTGGCCGGAGTACGACGGCTTCAACTACATGGCAGAAGGCGTAAAGTACCAGTGGGAAGTAGCAGCAGAGTGGTGGAAGGAAACCTGCCGCATCGCAAAGGAAGCTGGCGTCAAGAAGATCGCAATTGAGGAGTTCCCGGGCGCACTGGTTCACAACGTCCGCACCTTCAACAAGCTGTGTGAAGTAGTAGGCGAGGATTCCGATGTACTCGGTCTGAACCTTGACCCGTCCCACCTGATGATTCAGGGCGCAGAGCCGATCGCAGCTGCACGCGCACTGGGCGACAAGATCTTCTATGTACACGGCAAGGACGCACGTCCGGAGCAGTACAATGTCGATGTTGACGGCCTGCTGGAGAACCTGCCGGTTGACTGCTCCAAGGATCGCACCTGGAACTACGTAGCAGTTGGCTGCGGCCGCGACCTCAAGTGGTGGAAGGAATTCTTCTCTGTATGCCATATGATGGGCTACGACGGCTATGTATCGCTTGAGATGGAAGACCTGACCATGAGCGTTGAGGCTGGTCTGGAGACCTCTATCGATGCACTCAAGGCTACCATCAGCAGATAAAGCATATCCTTTATTCTCATTTTTTCAATAGAAAAGGCGCCAAGGCTGGGAAACTGGTCTGGGCGCCTTTTTCCTTTTGCGTATATCATTCATGCGGCTTGCCGAAAAATACAGCGCGTTTGCTGCACCGGGGATATACCCATAAATGATGAAAAATGCCACAACAATTCGAGCAAAAACACGCAATTTTGCCGCAACACAGCACATTGTCAAAAACAAGCAGTATGGTATAATATGAAACATAAGGAGGGAGAGAACGGAGTAGAAAAACCACATAAAACTATATTTTTGCGGTTGGAACAGAATTGGAGATAAACAAAATAGAAGGAGTGAGAAATTCATGCTTTGGACATTTATTACGTTCATCGGCTTCACGATCCTGGTAGCAGTCATTTCTTATTTTAAAACCAAAGGTGACGACCAGACGACAGCTGATGGTTACTTTTTGGCAGGCCGCGGACTTCCGGGCTTTGTCATTGCAGGTTCGCTGCTGCTGACCAACCTTTCGGCAGAGCAGCTCGTAGGAACCAACGGTCAGACATGGTTTGTCGGCATGAGCCCGATGGCATTTGAGATCGTTGCAGCGCCGTGCTGTATTTTCCTCGCACTGTTTGCAGCGCCGCGCTACCTCAAGAGCGGCATCACCACGATCCCGGAGCTGATCGGCCTGCGCTTTGACCGCAGCACCAAGCTGTGGTTCTCGATCGCATACATTATCCTGTACCTGGTGGTACAGATTCCGGTTATCCTGTATTCCGGTTCTCTGGTATTTGAGAACATTTTCCATGTATCCGACATGTTCGGCATTACGACTTTCCAGTCGGTCGTTATCCTGTGTATCCTCATCAGCGTGGTCGGTTCGATCTATGCAATTTTCGGCGGTCTGAAGGCGGTTGCCGTATCGGATACCGTAAATGGCGTCGGCCTGTTGATCGGCGGCTTCATGATCCCGTTCTTTGCACTGCACGTACTGGGCAATGCAGCTGGCTATGACGGCGTTGCAATCATCGACGGCTTCAAGTATCTGGTACAGAATTATCCGGAGAAGCTGAACTCCATCGGCAGACTGAATGCAGAAGCACCGGAGGTCCCGTGGGTTACGGTATTCACCGGCCTGATCTTCCTCGGCCTGCAGTCCTGGTGTACGCACCAGTCGTTTATCCAGCGCGTACTTGCTGCGGAAAACCTCAAGGAAGCACAGAAGGGCGCACTGTACTGCGCATTCCTCAAGATCATCGGCTTTATGTATCTGGCTCTGCCGGGCGTTATCGCATTCGCACTGTTCGAGATCGAAGGCAATCAGGTTACCATGATGGACGCTGCATATCCGCAGCTGGTTACGGAGGTTATCCCGGCGCCGCTGATGGGCTTCTTCGCAGCTGTTATGTTCGGCGCGATCCTGTCTTCGTTCAACTCCGTTTTGAACTCGGTAAACACCATGTTCACGATGGATATCTATAAGGAATATATCAACAAAGACGCATCGGAGGACAAGCTGGTCAAGGTCGGCAAGAATATCGGCATTGTATTTGCTGTCGCTACCACGATCGTCGGCCCGATGGTCTACTTCTTCCCGGCAGGTCTGAAGACCTTCCTCGATTCCTTTGTTATGCTGATCGGCCTTCCGGTTCTGTCCGCAGTATTCGGCGGCTTCTTCTTCAAGTACCTGCCGAAGTATGCAGCGAAGTTTATCATGGTATTCCATGTCGTTTGCTACGGCGCGTTCCTGCTGATCGCTCCGAGCTACTCGCTGTTTGGCGCCGGCGATGGTACCATCCATTATCTGTATGCGATCATGATCCTGTGGCCGATTGAACTGCTCATCATGGCATTCATGAACAGCAGAAACAAGAAGGCGCATCCGGAGATGGAGCCGTGGACCCAGGAAGATGTCCATGCAGTTGACCTGACCCCGTGGAAATACCGCAAGGTCTGCGCCGTTGCAATTGTAATCTGCTGCATCGTCGTTTACGCAGCATTCTCCCCGCTGGGCTTCGGCGCATAAAATCGCTTACCACCTTTTACATAGAGACAAAAAAGCGACACAACGCCTTTTTGTACTACTCTCTCCCACAACAACTCCAAAGGAAAAGCCGGCTGGTTCAGGACAGCTGGCTTTTCCGATTTTTGAAACATTGCATCCCATCCGCATTTATGCTACAGTAGAGCGATGGAGGTAACGCATTATGAAACAGGCATGGAAGAAGATACTCGCCCTGCTGCTGATGGCGGCGCTGCTGCTGACAGGGTGCAGTGTAGAAGTTGCATTGGAGGACTACGGCAGCGCGGATGCGGTGCAAACGGCGGACATCAGGGATACGGGCAGCGCAAACGCGGCGGATACGTCGCAGGCGGTGGATATCGACGAGGACGGGACGTATACCGCAAAGGACGAGGTTGCGGCCTATCTGTGGACCTACGAACATCTGCCGGACAACTTTATCACCAAGAAGGAAGCAAAAGCGCTTGGCTGGGACAGCGCAAAGGGCAATCTGGGCGAGGTCGCACCAGGCAAGAGCATTGGCGGTGATTACTTTGGCAATTATGAGGGACTCCTGCCGGAGAAAACCGGGCGGGAATACCACGAATGTGACATCGACAGCACCGGCGGCTATCGCGGCGCAAAGCGCATCGTCTTTTCCAATGACGGCTTGATCTATTATACTGAAGACCATTATGAAACGTTTGACCTGCTGTACGGGGAGGAATAGCGATGCCGATACAACTGGATGCGCGCCGGATGGGACGCGATGAGGTACATGCGTATGTAAAGGAAAAGCTGTCCCTGCCGGCATGGTACGGGAACAATCTGGATGCGCTGTATGACTGCCTGACCGATCTGCCGGAGACTGTGGTTGTGATCGAGCATGCGGCGCAGGCGGATGACTATTTCCGGCGTGTGCAGCGGGTATTCCGCGCGGCGGAGCGGGAGAATACAGCGCTCACAGTACACATCATCAAATAAAATGCAGACATCTGCGGCAGGAGCGCCGCAGGTGTTTTTTTACGCAAATGCACTGCTTTCGGGCGAAAAGCGCATGAAACTGCCGAAATTTTTACAGTTTTTGGTCCGATTGGCGAAAAAATGTACTTACGCGGGACAATGGAAAGGTGGTATAATAATAGTAGGACAAATGATGTAAAATGTGGCGGAATACGCATTTTTTCATGCTCTGATAAGGGAGGAATGCTGATATGTATCAAGCAGGAGATTTTATTATGTATGGTAATACCGGTGTGTGCCGTGTCGAGGAGATTGGCAAACCGGAATATATTTCGGACAGCGATACGCTGTACTATAAGCTGTCGCCGGTCTATGATACCGAAGTGATCTATACGCCTGTGGATACCAAGGCATTCATGCGCCCGGTTATGTCGAAGGAGCAGGCGGAAAAGCTGATCGACCGTATCCCGGAGATACCGGAAACGATTTGCGATAACCGCGATATGAAAATGCTCAATGAACGTTACCGCGCCTGCCTGAATACCCACGAAAATGATGATCTGGTACGGCTCATTAAAAGCGTATATATGAAAAATAAGCGCTCCATCAAGGCGGGTCGCCATATGGGGCAGACCGACCAGCAGTATATGAAACGCGCAGAGAAAATGCTGTATGGCGAGCTGGCAGTTGCGCTGGGCATGGAATTCAACCAGATCCAGCCATATATCAAGCGCCGTGTCGCGGAACTGGAAAAGAAACAGGCATAACAGAAAAATCCCGCAGAGGTTTGTACTTCTGCGGGATTTACTTTTGTATCATAGCGGTATGCACCGAATGGCAGGTGCTTATGAAATGATTTCCGCTTTTTCAAAAAACTATTGATATTTTGTACTAATTAGTATATAATATCGATAAAGAGGTGAGATATGAACAGTCCCAGACACACACTGCAGCGGGAAGTCGTTCTTCAGGAGATTTTTCGGATACAGGGGCATGCCACAGCGGATATGATCTATGACAGGATCCATGCGTCTTACCCGTCGATTTCACGGGCTACTGTTTACAGAAATCTCAAGATACTGGTAGGACAGGGGAAAGTCATACGGATCAATGTCCCGGACGGCGCCGATTATTTTGAAGCCAAAAAGCAGGACCATTACCACATCAAGTGTAACTGCTGCGGCAGGATTTTTGATGCTTCGCTGCCCTATATGCCCCGGCTCTTGGAGATGGAGCAGGCTGCGGATAAAGACTTTGAACTTTTTACCTGTAAGATACTGTTTGAAGGGCACTGCCCTGACTGCAAGGAAAACCATTCAAAATTGACAAAATGAGGAGGATACCATTATGTCTAAGTACGCTGGAACACAGACCGAAAAGAACCTGCAAACTGCTTTTGCGGGAGAATCTGAGGCACGCAACAAATATACCTTTTTTGCTTCCACAGCCAAGAAGGAAGGCTATGAGCAGATTGCTGCACTGTTTTTAAAGACTGCTGAAAATGAGAAAGAGCACGCAAAGATGTGGTTCAAGGAATTGAACGGTATCGGCGATACGGCTGCAAACCTCGAAGCTGCTGCCGAAGGCGAGAACTACGAATGGACAGACATGTATGCTGGCTTTGCCAAGACAGCGGAGGAAGAAGGATTCCCGGAGCTGGCTGCAAAATTCCGTCTGGTAGCTGCCATCGAGAAGCATCATGAAGAGCGCTACCGTGCACTGCTCAAGAATGTCGAGATGGCAGAGGTATTCGCAAAGAGCGAAGTAAAGGTTTGGGAGTGCCGTAACTGCGGACATATCATCGTTGGCACCGCAGCACCGGAGATCTGCCCGACCTGCGCACATCCGAAGAGCTATTTCGAGGTACGCGCAGAGAATTATTGATCGCGCGGACTGCGCATGGACAGTGCGACATGTGACGCAAAACAATAAAACAGAACGCAAAAACTCCCGCAGAGGTCTACGCTTCTGCGGGAGTTGCTTTTTGTTTTACAGCTGCATCATCCGCGCCAGCTTGGACAGCGGCTGCGGCTGGAGGGAAAAGGTATTTTGCAGCTCCAGCGCCAGGGCGTCAAAGTCCGCTTCGCTGCCGCTTTTCAGCTCCAGCTCCATCTCGCAGATGGGGGCGGCGCGTCCGCACCGGAGCATCTTGCCGGAATCCAGCGCCAGTTCACACGTGCAGCTGCGGTATGCCAGCTGGTAGGCGTGGCGGGTGAACTCCATGCGGCCGATCTCCAGCAGGTTGGATTTGAAAAGGGTGTCACAGAACGCCTGCGGTGCACCGACGGATGGCAGATTGCGGATACCGGTGCGGATATCCGGCGCGGCGCATTCGTATTCCTCCCGCGCCTTGCACGCACCGTCAAAGCTCTCCTGCGCAGACAGCTTGAGGCAGACGATACTCTCGCTGTTTTCGCGGCGCAGGCGCAGCCCGCCGCGTACCCGGGCGATCTGCTTGTCCGCTGTATCAAAATACACTGCCTGCATTTGAATATCGCCGGAGGACTGCATCAGCGGGGCAACGAGCGCACTGTCTGCGATGCGGCTGAAATCTGCAGGGGTCGGGATATTCCACTTAAATTCACGTTCCATGCAAACGTTCCTTTCTGTCAGCGCAAAGGGTCAGCGAATCTGGCCTTCGCCGTAAATGATATATTTGTTGGAGGTCAGCTCCTTCAGGCCCATCGGGCCGCGTGCGTGCAGCTTCTGGGTAGAAATGCCGATCTCCGCGCCGAAGCCAAATTCACCGCCGTCGGTGAAGCGGGTGGAAGCATTGACGTAGACAGCAGCAGCGTCCACACGGTCGAGGAAGCGCTGTGCGTTAAAATAGTCGCGGGTGACGATGCACTCGGAATGACCGGTGTTGTACCGGTTGATATGATCGATGGCAGCGTCGGCAGAATCCACGATTTTGCATGAGATCTCATAATCCAGATATTCCGTGCCGTAATCCTCGTCGGTCGCCGGGATAACGCCGTCGCCCAGCAGGGCACAGGTATCCGCACAGCCATGCCACTTGACATTGTGCCTGTCCAGCCGTTCCTTTGCCAGCGGCAGGAATTGCTGCGCGATATCGCGGTGCACCAGCAGGCTTTCCGCGGCGTTGCATACCGAGACGCGCTGGCACTTGGCGTTTTCCAAAATATCCAGCGCCATGTCGATGTCTGCCGAAGCGTCGACATAGATGTGGCAGTTGCCCACGCCGGTCTCAATGACCGGTACAGTCGCATTGTGCACGACCGCCTGAATCAGACGACCACTGCCGCGCGGGATGAGCACATCGATCAGACCGTTTGCCTGCATCATAACATTTGCGCCCTCATGGGTGGTGTCCTCGACGAGGTTGAGGATGTCCGGCGACAGTCCGCAGGAAGCAACGGCATCGCGCATAATATTCATCAGGCACAGGTTGGAGCGGAATGCCTCCTTGCCGCCGCGCAGCACGCAGGCGGAGCCTGCCTTGAAGCACAGGGCAGCGGCGTCCACGGTGACATTCGGGCGGGATTCATAGATAATGCCGATGACGCCCATCGGGACGCGCTTTTTGCCGATTTTCAGACCGCCGGGGGTGACCTTCATTTCCGTAACCTCACCCACCGGATCGGGCAGGGCAGCGACCTGGCGGCAGCCCTCCGCCACGCCGTCAATGCGGTCGTCGCCCAGTGTCAGACGGTCGATCAGGCCGTCATTCAGGCCATTTTCACGCCCGGCCTGGATGTCCAGCGCATTGGCAGCCTTGATTTCCTCGCGGCGGGCCTGCAGCGCGTCGGCAATGGCGAGCAGGACGCGGTTTTTCTCGTTTGTACCCAGCGTGCCGATTTCATGCTTTGCAGCGGCAGCGCGCTTGCAGGTATCCAGTACAGTAGTCGTCATAGCAGCTCCTTTCGCTTCACTTGTTTCCAGCGGCCTCCGGGGGAAGGAACAGCGTTCCGGCAAGGCGCCCCTCCGTCAGCTCGTATAAAATTTCCGGTTTTGCGCCGTTGACGACAAACATCGGGATGTTTGCATCCATGCACAGCGCGGCGGCGCCCAGCTTGGTCGCCATACCGCCGGTGCCGTTTGCCGTACCTGCGCCGCCTGCAATGGCGCGCAGTTCGTCAGTGATCTCATGTACCACCGGGATCAGGCGCGCCTCCGGGTTCTCGCGCGGGTTGTCGTCATACAGGCCGTCCATATCGGTAAAGATAATGAGCAGGTCGGCCTGTGCGACGCGCGCGACGACAGCTGCCAGCTGGTCGTTGTCACCGAATTCGATCTCCTCGACGGCGACCGTGTCGTTTTCATTGACGATGGGCAGCGCGCGCGTCTCCATCAGCGCGTCAAAGGTATTGTGCACATTGCGGCGGCGATTCTCGTGCTCGGTGTCCTCTGTAGTCAGCAGGATCTGCGCGGTGTGGATGCCGTATTCCGCAAATATTTTATCATATACATGCATCAGCTCACACTGTCCGACAGCTGCCGCCGCCTGCTTCATGCGCAGCGTCTTAGGGCGCTCGGTCAGCCGCAGCTTGGAGGCGCCGACGCCAATCGCGCCGGACGACACGAGGATCATTTCACAGCCGCGGTTGTGCAGGTCTGCAATGCAGCGGACAAGGCGCTCGATGCCGCGGATATTCAGCCGGCCGGTCGGGTAGGTGAGGGTCGAGGTGCCCACCTTGACCACGATACGGCGCACCTGACTCAGATTCATCATAATGGGGGTTCTCCTTATAATCAGTATTTACGCTTTCATTTTAGCACGAAAAAGCGCCGGATACAATTTCCATTTAGGCAGATTTTCTGTGCAGGATGCACACACAGCGGCAATTTTCCGGGATAGATGCAGATTGCGTGCAAAAAAACCACTATTCCGCGAACAAACTGTTCACAAAAATACAAATGCTGTGCTATAATATCCGTGTATGAAGAAATCCGCCCGCGATATCCCGTGAGAGCGGACAACTGGAGGCAGGGATTCATGAAAAACAGAGTCGAAGTCGTTATCGCCGGCAACCGGTTCACCATGACCGGCGAGCAGGATGAAGAATATATGACCAAAATCGCGGCGCTGGTGGACAGCCGCGTCAGCAAGATTCGGGAAAACGGTGTAAACATGCTGCAGGCGGTCACGCTGGCGGCATGTGATATGGCAGATAACTATGTGCAGGCCGTGCAGGGCGCGGAAAACCTGCGCACGCAGATCTCCAGCTATCTGGCGGAAAACAAGAGCCTGACACAGGAGCTTGCAGATGCCCGCGAGGAGATCAGCGGCATGGAAAAAAGTGCGGCGGACCGCGAGCAGGAAATGGCGTCTGTCAACCAGTTCAAGGACCGCATTGCCGAGCTGGAGGCACAGGTAGAGGCCAACGAGGGCGACAAGCTGCGCATCAATGAGCTGGAGGAAAAGCTGAGCGACACCGAGAAGCGGATGCAGCTGGCGAAGAAGGACGCGGAAGCGCGTGCCCGCCGCGTTAGCGAGCTGGAGCAGCAGGTCACAGACGCAGATGCGCGCCACCGCAACGATTTGGAGCAGGCGGAGCGCAAGGAGCGTGAAATGCGTGAGCTACGCGAGAAGGTCGTAGACAGTGAAAAAATGCAGCGCCGCATCGACGAGCTGGAAAAGGAGCTGGCCTCCACCGAGCGCCAGCTGAATGAGATGCGTTCGCGCCTGTCGCGCCTGTTCAAGTGATGCGGGCTTCCCTGCCGGAGCTGCTGGCGCCTGCCGGCTCGATGGAGGCGGTGCGCGCGGCGGTGCAAAACGGCGCGGATGCGGTCTATCTGGGCTTTGGCACGTTTAACGCGCGGCGCGGCGCGAAAAATTTCTCCGCAGAGGAAATGCGGGAGGCGCTGCTGTATTGCCGTTTGCGCGGCGTGAAGACCAATGTGACAGTGAATACGCTGGCATCCGACCGCGAGCTTCCGGCGCTGCTGGACGATGTGCGCCTGCTGCTGGAAGCCGGTGCGGATGCGCTTATCGTACAGGACTTGGGCGCGGCGCGCCGTATCCATCAGGCGTTCCCGGAGGCTGTGCTGCACGCGTCGACGCAGATGACCATTCATTCGCTGGAGGGCGCACGGGCGGCGAAGGAACTGGGTTTTTCCCGCGTGGTGCTCGCGCGCGAGCTTCCGCTGGACGCTATCCGGCATATCACGGAACATGCCGGTGTGGAGACGGAGGTCTTTGTCCACGGTGCGCTGTGCATGTGCTATTCGGGTCAATGCGGGCTGTCCGCCGTCATTGGACGCAGAAGCGGCAACCGCGGCCTGTGCGCACAGCCGTGCCGCCTGCCGTACGGCGGGAAAAATAACTATCCAATGAGCTTGAAGGACCTGTGCCTGCTGCCGCGCCTGCGTGCGCTGTGCGAGGCGGGCGTGTCCTCGCTCAAAATCGAAGGGCGCATGAAGCGCCCGGAATATGTCGCCATCGTCACGCGTATTTATGCAGCCGTGCTGCGCGAAGGTCGCGCGCCGACGCAGGAGGAAATGGATACGCTTGCGAAGGTGTTTTCGCGCGACGGATTTACGCAGGGCTATCTCGACGATCAGCCAGGCCCGTCGATGTTTGGCACACGTCCCGCCGCACCGGAGAGCGGGCTGAAACCGCTGTATGACGTCGCGGCGCGTTCGTTTGCCGAAGGGCAGGAATGCGGGCACGTACCGGTACAGCTGCACTTTACCGCGCATGACGGTGCGCCGATGCAGTTACAGGCGGACGATGGAACACATACCGTCTGTATCACCGCAGGGGTGCCGGAGCGGGCACAGAAACGCGAAACCACGGCGGCGGATGTGGAAGGCTCGCTGCGCCGGATGGGCGGCACCGTGTTTAACGCAGAGCGTGTGACAGTCGAGCTGGACAGCGGGCTGCGCATTGCGGCAAAGCAGCTCAATGACCTGCGCCGCCAAACGCTGGGCGCGCTCACGCAGGCGCGGACGACGGTACCGCCGGTGCGGGAACATACGCAGACAGCGGAAATGTTGGCGAAACATACGCCGTTTTCCGGTTATACCGTGCAGGTGCGCACGCTGGCGCAAATCACAGATGAAATGGCGGCGCTTCCAATACAGGCGTTTTATGTACCGGCGGCACAGCTTGCCGGACATCCGGTGCGCGCGGCACAGCTGGCAAGCCTGGGCTGCACGCTGGTACCCGTCCTGCCGCGCATTGTGTGGGACAGGGAGCAGACGGAGGTCCTGCGGCAGCTGGAAGCGTGCAAAACGCTGGGCTGCACGGCGGCGCTGTGCGGCAATATCGCGCAGGTCGCGCTGGTACAGCGCATGGGCTTGACGGCATACGGCGATTTCGGGCTGAATGTGTTCAATGCAGCCGCACTTGACGCGCTGTATGATATGGGCGTGCAGCGGCAAACGCTGTCGTTTGAGCTGCGCCTGCCGCAGATACGCGATATGCGCAAGCCGCTGGAGACAGAGCTGATTGTTTGTGGACGTCTGCCCCTCATGCTGACCGAAAACTGCATGATCGCAGGCGCCAAGGGTGGCTGCAAACGGGACGGGAAGGGCGTCTGCGCCAAGGGCGCGTATTACCTGACCGACCGCAGGGGCGCGCGGTTCCCGGTATTCCGCGAGGAGCACTGCCGCAACAGCCTGTACAATTCCCAGCCGCTTTATTTGGAACGAAATGAATATCAGCAGACGGGCATCACCTATGCGCGCCTGCTGTTTACCGATGAAACCCCGCGCACGGCGCTGCACATTGCGCAGGCTGTGCTGGACGGACGGCAGCCGGATTTCGGCGCGCCGGCAACACGGGGCTTATACCGCAGAGGAGTGGAGTAACGCAGTATGATGACCGTACGATTCCGGCGTATCCCAACGCCGCAGGGCAGGGTACCGCAGCTGCCGCGCCATGCAACGGCAGGCGCAGCGGGGGCAGATCTGACGGCAAATATCGACGCGCCGCTGACGCTGGCTCCCATGGCGCGGGCGGTCATCCCCACCGGGCTGGCGATGGAGCTGCCAGATGCGGGCTATGGCGCGTTTGTGTTTGCGCGCAGCGGGCTGGGCATCAAGCACGGGCTGACGCTGTCCAACGGTGTCGGCGTGATCGACAGCGATTACCGCGGAGAGGTGTCCGTCGGACTGGTCAATCTGTCCGACCGGGCGTATACCATCCAGCCGGGGGAGCGCATCGCACAGCTGTGTATCCTGCCGGTTATGCAGTTTACCGCTGTGGAAGCGGAGGAGCTGGCGCAGACAGGCCGCGGCACAGGTGGATTCGGCTCCACCGGGCGGCAATAAAGGAGGAATGATGATGATACTGCCGTATCATCCGATTATATTGGCATCGCAGTCCCCACGCAGGCGGGAGCTGCTGGGACGCATTGTACCAGAATTTGAAGTACAGCCTGCGGACGCGGACGAGAGCTTGTCGCCGGACTGCTCCCCAGAGCAGAATGTGGAACAGCTTGCGCGGCGCAAGGCACGCGCAGTTGCGCAGCAGGCGGCATCCGGGGCGCTGGTCATTGCGGCGGATACCATCGTCGTCTGTGACGACGAGATACTTGGCAAGCCCGCCGATCAGGCGGACGCCGTGCGTATGCTGCAGCTGCTGTCCGGCAGGACGCACCAGGTCATGACGGCGGTGTGCGTCAAAACGGCGGACACAGAGCTGGCGGAGGTATCTGTGACGGACGTGACGTTCCGCACGCTGCATGACGGAGAGGCGGAAGCATATGCCGCGAGCGGCGAACCGATGGACAAGGCGGGCGCCTACGGCATCCAGGGTGCAGGCGGTCTGTTTATCCCGCGCATTGATGGAGATTATTACGGCGTCATGGGACTGCCGGTATGTATGCTGGGCGAGCTGCTGCGCAAGGTGTGCGGCGGCACGGACACGCAGAAAGGTTGATGAGACTTGCGAAAGATATGGAAGAAGGCTGTCCACGCCAGATGGTTTCCGGCAGCGGTGCTCTGCATCGCAGTGGCGGTTTACAGCGGCATTTCGGGCAATAGCAGCCCGGTGACCAATGCCGCCGGTACTGTGCTGCTGCCGGCGCAGCGTGCGGTTACGCACATGGCGGTCAAAGTGGCGGACACGTATAATAAATATTTCCGGTATGATGAGCTGGTCGCGGAAAACGAGTCGCTCAAGCAGCAGGTCACGGAGCTGACGAGCCAGCTGGAGGACGCGCAGGCGGCGGTCAGTGAAAATGCAGACCTGCGCGCTATGCTGGGCGTTGCAGAGCGCAATACAGAGTTTACCTACGCCGGGGCGGAGGTCGTCGGACGGACACTGGACGAGTGGTCCCGCGTTCTGACGATCGATGCAGGCAGCGCGGACGGTCTGGAAAAGAACGACTGCGTGGTCACGGCGCAGGGCATGGTCGGCTATATCAGCGAGCTGAGCGACCATTCCGCAAAGGTGACGGCCATCATCGACAGCAATATGTCAGCGGCGGCGCGCCTGGTGCGCACCGGTGAGATCGCCGTCGCGGAGGGCGATTACCAGCTGATGGCGGACGGCAAGCTCAAGATCAGCTATCTGAACAAGGATGCGGATGTCGTGGTCGGCGATACGGTGCAGACCTCCGGCTCCGGCGGGCTGTTTCCGAAGGGGCTTGCCATCGGCACAGTGGAGAGCATTCAGACGGAGAGCGACGGCATGACGAATTACGCGGTGCTCACACCGCTGGTAGATATCACGACGCTGACGCATGTGTACATCATTACGGACGTAACGGTTGACTGATAAGGAGGCGCGGCATGAAACATAACCACTTCGGCTCCCTCCGAACGGTGCTGTGCGTGGTGCTGCTTATAGCAGCATATGTACTCCAGACCAGTCTGGGACTGCGCATTTCCGTCCTTGGCGCACACATCGACCTGCTTTCACCGCTGCTGGCAGCGGCAGGCGTTGTGATGGGCAGCGGCACCGGCATGGTATGCGGCCTTGCCGCCGGGATCCTCTGGGATATTTCCGGCAGCGGTGTGGACGGCATTTTTCCGCTGTATTATATGATGTGTGGCATCGGCTGCGGCTTTGCAGGGGAGCGGTACCGCACACGTGAGCTGCGCTGCACGATGGTATGCGCAGTGGGCATGATGGCGGTCATCGCGCTGCTGCGTTATCTGTTCCAGCTCCAGTTTTATGGTGCGGATATCCTGCTGTTTGCACGCGGCATCCTGCTGCAGGCGGCGCTGGTGGCGGTATTCAGCCCGGTCATGCTGTGGGTCGTGCGGAAACTCAGCGGTAGAAAACGCAGGCGGAACGCCGTGCTGCGCAGCGAATGACGGAAGGAGAGCACAATGGATATTCATAAGAAGCAGCTGCTCCACCGTCTGTCTGTGCTGTGCGGTGTGGGTGTGCTCGGCGGCATGGTGGTCGCGGCGAACCTGTTTTCCCTGCAGGTGATCCACGGAGATGAATATGCGAATAAGGCAAACCATCTGTATACCTATACCAGCACGATCGCAGCCTCGCGCGGCGATATTCTTGACCGCAATGGCAAGACGCTGGTCACCAATACAACGGTCTACGGCCTGCAGATCACCTATGCCTTTTGGGACAAGCAAAACCAGAACGATACCATTCTGCAGCTGGTGGACATGCTCGACGATGACGGAGAGGATGTTACGCTCAACGATTCCCTGCCGGTGTCCTCCGGCGCCAGCGGCAGCTTTTCGTATACAAAGGACGAGGATTCCTCCGATTTTACCAGCATGCAGACCTTTTGTGAAAAAGAAGGACTGGCGGAGGATATGGACGCGGACAGCATCATAGCGGCCCTGCGTGAGCGGTATGAGATCCCGGAGGACTACAGCGCGACGGATGCACGCAAGGTCGTCGGCATCCGCTATCAGATGGAGCAGGAGCAGTTCTCCCTGTACAATACCTTCAATCTGGCGAGAGGCATTTCGATGGAGCTGGTCGCAACGATCAGCGAACAGCATGAGAAATTTGCCGGCGTCGAGGTCGTGACCACGGCGGAGCGCGATATTAAGACAGATTCCGCGGCGAATATCCTCGGCTATGTCGGCCCGATCTTCTCAGAGGACTGGGACAAATATAAGGAAGAGGGATATTCCATGAACGCCAGGGTCGGCAAGACCGGCGCAGAGCAGGCGTTTGAGGAATACCTGCGCGGCACGGACGGCGAGCGTTCGATCGAAACGGATTCCCGCGGCAATGTGGTCAGCGAGCAGGAGACGGCGGAGGCCCTGTCGGGCAATAATGTCGTGCTGACGCTTGACCTTGCACTGCAGGAGGTCGCAGAGCGGTCGCTGGCATCGCGGTGCCAAAGTATCGGCACGGCACGCGGCGGCGCAGCGGCAGTCATTGACGTGAAAAATGGTGAAATCCTTGCGCTGGCGAACTACCCGACCTATAACCTCAAGACGTTCAATCAGGACTACAATGAGCTGAGTCAGGATTCCCGGACCCCGCTGCTCAACCGTTCGATCGCGGGCATCTATGCGCCTGGCTCGACGTTCAAGATCTGTACGGCTGTCGCCGGTCTGGAGGAAGGCGTGATCGACGCGGATACCAAGATCTACGACGAAGGCGTGTACACTTATTATGACAGCTATCAGCCGCGGTGCTGGATCTATTCCTCCACCGGCAGCGGACACGGCTGGGAAGATGTCACCGGCGCGATACAGGATTCCTGTAACTATTTCTTCTTTGAGACTGGTCGGCTGCTTGGCGGCGACAGGCTGGAGAAATATGCAAAGAATTTTGGCCTCGGCGAGTATACCGGCCTGGAGCTTTCGGGCGAACGGAAGGGCCGTGTTGCAGGTCCGACTGCGCGTGCGGCGGCACAGGAAAACGATTCCTCCCTGCGCGACTGGCAGGGTGGCGATACGTTACAGGCAGCGATCGGACAGGGCGACAACGCCTATACCCCGCTGCAGCTGGCAAATTACTGTGCGGCAATCGCCACGAGCGGCACGCAGTATGAAGCGCATCTGCTGCGCTCTGTTAAGGCATACGACTATTCCAGCACCGTGTTTACCAAGGAAGCAGCTGTGCTCAACCGCATTGAGGCTGCAGACAGTACATGGGAGCTGGTCCATCAGGGTATGGCGAAGGTAACCGGCGAGGACGGCACGGCGGCAAGTGTCTTTGAGAATTATCCGATCAAGGTCGCGGGCAAGTCGGGCACGGCGCAGATTACCGGCACGGAGATCGACAACGGCGTTTTCATCTCGTATGCACCGTATGACGACCCGCAGATCGCCGTGTGCGTTGTCATTGAGGGCGGCGACTCCGGCAACAACGTAGCGCCGGTCATCCGCGATATTTACAATGCGTATTTTTATTCTAACAGCGGCGCGGAGGAGACGGACGATGACACCGGAAACTACGACGTCATCGCCTGACAGCGCACGGTGGCAGCTGAAAAACGGATACAAAAAACTGTTTCATTTGGGACAAATGTGAAAAAAGATAACAGAAACACTTGTGTAAAAACTTTAATTGGTATATAATTTTTTTAACTGGCAGGAGGAGTTATGACGAAAACCATTATCATTGCATCCGGCAAGGGAGGCACCGGCAAGACATCGCTGGCGGCGGGCGTAGGCGCTGCGCTGGCGAAGCGGGGGCGGAAGGTCCTTGCGATCGACGGTGATTCCGGGCTGCGCAATCTGGATATCGTGATGGGGATGAGTGACCGCGTGGTATTCAGCTTTGCAGATGTTGCGGCTGGCATGATACCGCTGATGGAGGCGGCAGCGCGCCATCCCTCGTTGGAACAACTGTTCCTGCTGACTGCACCCGCTGAACCGCTTTCCCCCGGTGCATTTACAGCGGAGGGCATGCATCGGCTTGCAGGGCAGGCGATGGATGCAGCGTTTGATTATATCCTCATCGACGGCCCGGCGGGGCTGGCAGAGGAATTTGGCGCATTTGCCGCAGAGGCTTCGGAAGCGATCATCGTGACCTGCGGCGGCAGCGGCAGCCTGCGCGGTGCGGAGCGCATGGCGCGGGTACTGGAGGATGACGGCGTGCCGCAGGTGCGCTTGGTCGTCAACCGCATCCGGCGTCGCCTGATCCGGCGCGGTGCAATCGGCACAGTGGACGACGCAATGGACGCTACCGGGCTGTGCCTGCTGGGCATCGTCCCGGAGGACGAGGAGGTTTCGGTCGCCGCAGGAAACGGCGTGCCGGTTTGCTCCGACAAGCTGCGCAGTGCAGCGACCGCCTACCGCAACATTGCGCTGCGCCTTGAGGGCGAGGAGGTTCCGCTCCTGCGCCTGTGATGCAGCATGAGAAAACTAAGAGCATAGAATGGGAACTGTATAGAGAAGGAAGGTGTCTGCGTGAATATCGCACTGATTGCACACGACAAGAAGAAGGAGCTGATGGTTCAGTTCTGTATGGCATACTGCGGCATTTTATCCAAGCACCGGCTGTGCGCCACCGGCACGACCGGCAGACTGGTCTCAGATGCAACCGGTTTGGAGATTGAAAAATACCTTGCAGGTATGCAGGGCGGCGAACAGCAGATCAGCGCCCGCGTTTCGTATAACGAGATCGATATGGTACTGTTCTTCCGCGATCCGAATTCAAACAGCGAGTATGAACCGGATCTGCATACGCTTGTCCGCCTTTGTGATATGCATAATATCCCGATCGCTACCAACGTGGCGACGGCGGAAATGCTGGTACTCGGTCTGGATCGCGGCGATCTGGATTGGCGTGATATCGTCAACCCGAAGCCGAAGAGATAGCGAATATCATCAGGCGGTGCAAACCGCCTGTTTTTCGTCGCGTGCATTTTGTTCGCGGCAGAAACAACATCAATTACGAAAGGAACAACCGATTGATATGGCAGAACTCATCAAAGCCCCCAAGGGCACCAAGGACATCGTACCGTCCGAGGTATATAAATGGCACTATGTAGAAGGCGTACTGCGCACGATTGCCATGCAGTATGGCTTTGAGGAAATCCGTTTCCCGAATTTTGAGCACACCGAGCTGTTTAACCGCGGCATCGGCGACACGACCGACGTGGTGCAGAAGGAAATGTACACGTTCAACGACAAGGGCGGACGCTCGGTGACACTGCGTCCGGAGGGCACCGCGTCCACCGTCCGCGCGTATCTGGAAAATTCCCTGTACGCAAAGGGACTGCCGTTCAAGGGCTATTATATCGTCCCGAATTACCGGTATGAGAACGTGCAGAAGGGCCGCCTGCGTGAGCACCATCAGTTTGGCGTCGAGGTATTCGGCGCGCCGACGCCGGCGACGGACGCGGAGATCATCTCGCTTGCGGATACCGCGCTCAAGCGTCTGGGTATCCATGAGGTCAAGGTGCACATCAATTCCATCGGCTGCCCGAACTGCCGCCCGAAGTACTATTCGGCGCTGACCGCTTACCTGAACCAGCACAAGGACTGCCTGTGTGAGGACTGCCTGAACCGTTTGGACCGCAACCCGATGCGTATTTTGGACTGCAAGCAGGAATCCTGTAAGAAGGTCGCAGCCGATGCGCCGGTGGCGCTGGACTACCTGTGCGACGACTGCCGCGACCACTTTGAGAAGGTCAAGGCATATCTGGATGATATGGACATCGCCTATGAGATCGATACCAGCATCGTTCGCGGTCTGGACTACTATACCAAGACGGTATTTGAGTTTGTTTCCGGCAATATCGGCGCGCAGGGAACCATCTGCGGCGGCGGGCGCTATGACGGTCTGATCTCCCAGCTGGGCGGACAGCAGACACCTGGCATGGGCTTTGGCTGCGGTCTGGAGCGCCTGATTATGGTCATGGAGGCGGTGGGTGCACCGTTCCCGGAGCCGCCGAAGACGGATATTTATATCGCGCCGCTGGGCGATGCGGCAGACCGGCCGGTACAGAAGCTGGTATATGACCTGCGTCAGCTGGGCGTTTCCGCAGAGCGTGACCTCGTGGGCCGCGGCCTGCGCGCACAGATGAAGCATGCGGACCGCATCGGCGCACGCTTCTCCGCTGTCATCGGTGACGGCGAGCTGGAGGGCGGCACGCTGCGCATCAAAAATATGGAGACTGGCGAGCAGACAGAGGCCCCGCTGACCGCGGACGCCATTGCAGCCGTCGTCATGGCATAAAACAAGAAATTTCAAGCATTATGGGACGCATCGCATGCGTTCCGGGGAGGTTTTTATGAATACATCCATTCACGGCATGAAGCGCACGGCATGGTGCGGCGAGCTGCGTGCAGCGGATGAGGGCAAGAAGGTCATCGTCAATGGCTGGTGTGACCGCACCCGCGACAATGGCGGCGTTCTGTTCCTGCTGCTGCGTGACCGCACCGGCATCGTACAGTGTACGTTTGACAAGTCGGTGGACGCAGACCTGTTTGATATCGCCTTCGGTGTGCGCACTGAGTATGTACTGGCGATCGAGGGCAACGTCGTCCTCCGTGACGCGCGCGCAGTCAACAAAAAGATGGCGACCGGTGAAATTGAGATCATCGTGACCAATATCCGCGTGCTGTCCAAGTCGGAGACAACGCCGTTTGAGATCACCGACGGCAAGGAGGTCAATGACCAGTTGCGCCTGAAGTACCGCTATCTTGACCTGCGCCGTCCGTCCATGCAGCGCAATTTGGCACTGCGCCACCGCGTCACACAGGTAGCCCGCAATTATTTCGATGAACAGGGCTTCCTTGAGATCGAGACGCCGATGCTGCAGAAATCCACGCCGGAGGGCGCGCGCGACTATCTCGTGCCGTCCCGTGTGCATCCGGGCAAGTTCTATGCGCTGCCGCAGTCCCCACAGCAGTATAAGCAGCTGCTCATGCTGTCCGGCGTTGACCGCTATATGCAGATCACCCGCTGCTTCCGCGATGAGGACCTGCGCGCGGATCGACAGCCGGAATTTACGCAGATCGACCTGGAGATGTCCTTTGTCGAGCAGGACGATGTGATCGCAGTCAACGAAGGCTTCCTGCAGCGCGTGTTCAAGGAGGTGCTGGATGTTGATATCCAGCTGCCGCTGCCGCGCATCAAGTGGAAGGACGCGATGGACAAATACGGCTCGGACAAGCCGGACCTGCGCTTTGGCTATGAGATTCAGGATATTTCCGATATTGCAGCGAATTGCTCGTTTAAGGTATTCAGCGGCGCGGTTGAAAACGGCGGCACCGTCCGTCTGATCAACATCAACGGCGCGGCGGACAAGTTCCCGCGCAAGGAGATCGACAAGCTGCAGGATTTCGTCAAGACCTACCGCGCAAAGGGTCTGGCATGGATGAAGCTGGCGTCTGACGGCAAGATGACCTCTTCGTTTGCAAAGTTCCTGAGCGAGGACGAGGTCGAGGCGATCAAGGCGCGCGCACAGGCAAAGGACGGCGATATCCTGTTTGTCGTGGCGGACAGCGACTGGCAGACCGCGGTTGTCGCGCTGGGCGCACTGCGCTGTGAGCTGGCAAAGCGTCTCGGCGTGATCGATCCGAAGGACTACAAGCTGCTGTGGGTTGTTGAGTTCCCACAGTTTGAATACAGTGAGGAAGAAAACCGCTATGTTGCCATGCATCACCCGTTCACTGCACCGATGGACGAGGATCTGGATATTCTGGAGAGCGACCCGGCGAAGGTACGCGCGAAGGCATATGACATCATTCTCAACGGTTGTGAGCTGGGCGGCGGTTCCATCCGTATCCATTCCACAGAGACGCAGGCGCGCATGTTCCGTGCACTGGGCTTCTCGGATGAGGATGCACAGGAGCGCTTCGGTCATCTGCTGACAGCGTTCAAGTACGGCGCACCACCGCATGGCGGACTGGCATATGGCCTTGATCGTCTGTGTATGCTGCTTGCCGGCCTGGATTCCATCCGCGACGTCATTGCGTTCCCGAAGGTACAGAATGCCTCCGAGCTGATGACAGCCTGCCCGTCTGCTGTTGACCAGAAGCAGCTGGATGAGCTGAGCCTCGCCATTGCGATCAACGAAGAGGAGTAAAAAATCAAGGTACGCTGTGGTGCGCCGCGGCGTACCTTTTTTATCCGCCCGCGGTTGCGGGCGGATTTGTTTGTGTAACCGAACTGTTGCTGAATTGTTCACGCATTGTTCATTTCATTCCAAAGGACAGCGTGCTATAATGGAATTCGTGGGAAGATACGCGCCGCGGCGTTGACAGCGGGCATGCTTCCCGCTATACAGTCAAAAGACATCAAGTGTAACGTGTGGAGGAAATTGAACGTGCCGAATCAAACGAAAAAGGACTTTTGCTGTCTGATTATCAGCGGCTTTGGTGCAGGAAGCCAGGCTGGTATCATCCTGCGCGACCATCTGCGGGACAGCGGCATAGATGCATTTCTTACCACGCCTTCCGGGAAAGAAACACCGCGGATCGACCATGAGCACTGGATCCATGGCATCCGCATGGAATATCTGACACTGCGCAAGGAGTATCAGCGTGTCGCATTGATCGGCCTGTCACTGGGCGGACTGCTGCTGGTACATCTGCTCGATTTGAAGCCCGCAGCCATTGTATTTGTCAATGCACCGTGTGCACGGATGCATGGCCGCGCATGGAATCGCATTTTTCAGGCAGACTTGCAGGCAAAGCTGAACGGTGTCGTGCGCACCCCGCTGGGAAAGCGTCAGCTGAACCAGCTGGTGGAAAAGACGCGGGCACGCGGCGTACAGGACGCGAAATGTCCGGCGCTCATCCTACAGTCAATGGATGACCGTGTATGCAGCCCATCTAATGCAGAGGATCTGTTTGATCAGCTGCATATGCCGGATAAAAATATCCGGTTTTATCAGGAGGGCGGCCATGATGTACTTACGAGCCGTACCGTGCTTGCCGTGTGCAGCGATATTTTCCAGTTTTGTTCCCGCGTGCGTGGAAATAGGGAAACTCACCCTGAAAATTAAAATTAGGGCGCATCGGAAAAGTCGAAAAATTTGACTATTTCTACAAATACGCCTAAATGAAAAAATGCTGCTCTCCGGTGTGGAGGGCAGCATTTTTTATGGTATCGTTTATTTTGCAGCTTCTTCTGCGCAGATGCGGAAAAATTCCTCCATTGCGCGGGTAATATGCTTTTTCCGACGGTAATAGAAATATACCGGGCGGTGCGAGATGTCCTCGTCCACCCGGAAATAGTACAGGGAATCACAGGCGGGCGCATGTTGGAGGATCGTGTCACTGACAACGGTGGCGCCCATGCCGCTGCGGGCAATCTGGTAGGCGGTGGTCAGCTGATCCAGCTCCAGCCGTATTTTCGGATGGACGGCGTAGCGCGTACACAGCCGGTTGAAGCGCTGGCGCGTATCATTGCCTGTGCGCAGCGTGAGGAACGGGATATCCGCCAGCATGGAGAACGGCATGCACGGCGTGCTGTCCCAGTTTGCTGCGATGCCGGGTTGCTGCATATCCAGCCGGTACTGCTGCGGCAGATTGTCCTGTACCAGCGCTTTGGGCGCGGCGATAATAAGATGCTCGGTGAAAAGATAGTGTTTTTCGTACAGATCGTCCGGCAGCTCGTAATTTTCCAGTACGATATCGATGTCGCCGGTGTTCAGCGACGTCAGCAGGTCGTCGGTGTTGCCCTCGGTCATGGATACCTGCACGCCGGGATGCCGCCGGGAAAAGGCGAAGATATAACCGGGCAGCAGATAGGAGGCAAACACGCTGTTTGCACCGATGGAGAGCGAGCCGACAGCAAGGCTTTCCGTCTGGTTGAGATACTGCCGGAACTGTGTTTCGATGTCCATGATCTGCTCCACACAGCTGATATATTCCCTGCCGCACGCTGTCAGGCGGATAGGGGAACAGGAACGGTCAAAGATCGGGCTGCCGACCCGCGCTTCGATCTTTTTTATCATTGTACTCAGGGCGGGCTGGGAGATGAACAGCCGTTCTGCGGCGCGGGAAAAGCTCATCTCCTGATAAACTGCATAAACATATTCCATATTGCGGAACATAACGGTAAACCTCCATATATGGGGTGGATAGTATCAGTTTATCAGCCCTATGACCGGAATGCAAGATATATTATAACTTTTTCGTTATATCTACTATAACTAATATATATTTGATATATGGAAGCAGGATACGTATAATAGAATCAGTGATACGAACTACCATTTCTATTGCTGTAAATACCGGCGGGCAGGGAGCTGCCGCTGACGTGTGCTCCGGAAAGCATCGTTCAAACGTCGGTTAAAATGAGGTATCATGCAGGTGATCGTTCTGCCCGGCAGGCCCGTATTTCTTATCTCCCTTCGGAAATGCGGCTGGGGGGCAGGACTTTTCCTGCTTGAATTGGGTTTCAATGGAAAAAAGGAGCGCGATCAATGAAAAAGATTCTGATGCTGTCCACAGGCGGCACAATTGCCGGAGAACATACAGAGACTGGACTGGTGCCAGTATATTCGGGCGATTTTCTGGTATCAAAAATCCCGGAGGTCAGGGAGCTGTGCGAGGTAGAATGCAAGGATGTGCTGCAGCTGGATGGAACCAATATCCAGCCGGAGGATTGGACGATCCTGGCAGAGGCGGTATATGATGCACAGCAGGAATATGACGGCATTGTCATTACACATGGTACCGACACGATGGCATATACGGCATGTGCACTCAGCTACATGGTACAAAACCTGAAAAAGCCGGTAATCCTGACCGGCTCGCAGATCGCCATGATCGACCCGGACACAGATGGCAAGCAGAACCTGATGGATGCGTTCCGTGCGGCCTGCTCCGGCATTCCGGGCGTCTATATCGTATTCCACGGCAGGATCATTCAAGGCGTGCGCTCCCAGAAGACCAACACCCGTGGTCTGGATGCGTTTCACAGCATCAATGCGGAGGACACCGGCGCAGTCGTAAACGGCGAGGTCGTGATCAATCACATGTCGCCGATGCCGGAAGGCGAGCTGGTGCTGGATACCAGACTGGAGCGGCGGGTTGTGCAGATCAAGCTGCTGCCGGGCATCGAGCCGAAGCAGCTGGAGTCCATGATCGGCATGGGCTATCACGGCATTATTCTGGAGGCATTCGGCTGCGGTGGTATCCCGAATCAGGGCAGAGATTTGCTGCCGTGCCTGAAGCGTGCACAGCAGTTCGGCGTTGCCGTGCTTATTGCGACCCAGTGCAAGTACGGTTTTGTTGACCTGAGCGTCTACGATGTCAACGTGCAGGCGGCGCGGCTGGGCGCGATGTCGGCATACGATATGTCGACGGAAGCAGCAGCGGTCAAGTTGATGTGGGTTCTTGGGCACACCAGCGATTTGGATGAAGTACGCCGCATGATGGAAACCTGCTACGTCGGCGAGTTTGAAAAGAAATAATTTGTATGGTAATAAGCCTGTCCGGCACTGCCGGGCAGGCTTGTGCTATATATCGTATGTGTATTTGTTTTGGCTGTCAGCAGACGCTGGTGACAGAAATGTGGAAAAAAAGTCTCACATTGTCACCCGGACATGCTATACTAAAGGTGGACAAGTTATAGATTCTCCTTTTATACACCGGCCGCACCGCTGCTTTGTCAGCGGTGCGGCTATTTTCATTTCTTTGGTTTTGTCACTAGCATTTTGAGAAAGAATATGGTATGATAGAAAGCAATACAAAGCACCGAAGAAATACGGACAAAAATAAAATAAAACTGTCAGCAATTCGAAGAAAATACGTTTATTTTAAAAAATATTTGCGCATCTTGTCTAAAACTGCGAGAGGGATTTCGGCAATATTATACAAGGTGACAAGGGTGTCAGCAATGGTTGTGGACAAAAATGACGCAGTTCTCCGTTGAGCTGACACATTTCTGACATCATAATTTGAATTGGGAAAGAAAAGGAGGGAAGCAAAAATGTCACCAATGCAGCAGCAAGGTGCAAGCCAAAAAAAGCAGCTGACGTCCAGACAGAAAGAGATCATTCAAATACTGACAAAATCCACTGCTTCCCATCCGGTAACTGTTTCCATGATCTCTGAAATGATGGGTCTCAGCTCACGGACGATCCTGCGTGAGATCCCGCACATCAAGGAATGGATGTCACAGAATGATTTTCATTTTGTGCGCAAGCCGGGTGTCGGCCTGATTCTGGATGAGAGTGTGGAAAACCAGAAGCTCATTTTGGAGCTGCTGGAAGTGGAGAATATCCAGAAGGAATACTCCAAGGAGGAACGCCGTAGATGCATCCTCGGCGATCTGCTGTATGCAGAGGGGCCGCTGAAATCCTATTATTTCACGTCCAAGTTTCGCATTTCCGAAGGGACGCTGACGAAGGACCTCGATGAGGCGGCAGAGTGGCTGCATAATTATGACATTCAGCTTATCCGCCGCCCCGGGCTGGGTATCCTGATTGAAGGCGATGAGGGACGCCGCAGACAGGCGATCGCCAATATCGTCTACGAAAGCATGGATGAAAACCAGATCATGCAGCTGCTGCACGGCAGGCCGCAGCAGGAGGAGATGTCTGCCAAAGTGCATAGCCAGGTGTTCAGCCTGCTGGATGCAGACATGACCGCACAGATCGAAAAAATCCTGCTGGACGCCGCAAAGCGTCTGCATATCCATTATACGGACAGCGCGTTTGTCGGTTTGATTATCCATATCGGGCTTGCCATCAAGCGCATCCGCAACAATGAGCGCATTGAGATGGAGGCAGAACGGCTGCAAAAGCTGATGATGCTGCCGGAGTTTTCTGTCGCGGAGGAAATATGCGACCAGCTCAAGGAAGCCTTTCACATCCGTATTCCGCGCGGTGAAATTGGTTATATTACGGTACATTTGTCTTCGGCGCGCATTTGGTCGGACGGAGAACGTATCAACCAGAATATTGAGAGCATCAACCTGCGCCAGCTTATCACAGAGATGATCACGCAGGTGGAGGAGAGCATCGGCTTCACCCTGCATGATGATGAGCAGCTGATGGAAGATTTATGCAACCATATGGCGCCGGCGATCAGCCGTCTGTCCATGGGTGTGCGTATTGAGAACTCCCAGCTGGAGAGCATCCGGGAGGAATATCCCGAAATCATGCAGGCGGCAAAGGACGCCTCCGAGATACTGTGTCAGGCGACCGGTCTGGAAGAAATTCCGGATGCGGAGATTTCCTTCTTTGCGATGCACTTTGGTGCGGCAATGGAGAAAAAACTCCAACAGATGAAGACGATTTCAGTCGTGGTCGTGTGTCCGACCGGCATCGGCACCTCGCGCATTTTAGAAGCGAGCTTGAAAAAGAATTTTTCCTGCATTCACGTGCATGGCACGATATCAGCCTTCCACATTGATACGGAGCAGCTGAAAAAGCAGGGCATCGACCTGATTATTTCCACTGTCAGCCTGACGACGGATTTTCCGTGGATCTGTGTCAGCCCCATTTTGCAGGCGCAGGACAGGCGGCAGATCGAGAGTATACTGATCCCAATGCAGGATAAGCGGCGGGAGAACCCCGAACCGCGGAGCAGGCAGCCGCTGCAGCTTGATGAAGTGCGGCAGCTCACACGCTACGGCACGGAGCTGCTCGACCTGGTAGAGCATATCAAATTCGACTGCTTTCGGGCAGCACGCACCCGCAGCGAGGTGATCGCGCGGGCAGGCGCCCTGTTTGCAACGGATGACCGCATGGCGGCGGACATCGAAACGGGACTATATGAGCGCGACCAGCTTGCAGATACGTATATCCGGCAGTTCCATGCGCTGATGCTGCACTGTCGTACGAACATGGTCAGCCATGCGCGGTTCGGTTACATCAAGCTGGACCCGCCGATTTATGAAAAAGCGCGTGTGATCTTCGGTGCACTGGTTATGCTGGCGCCGGAGGATCAAGAGGATTCCATCCCGCACCATCTGGTCGGGGCGATCAGCGCGCTCTTGGTAGAGGATAAGACTCTTCTGGATCAACTTCACGCTGGAAACTGGAACGGGAGCCGTGTTTCCATCGAGAACGGTCTGGGAGCGTATTATAAACAAATCATAGAGAAAAAGATAGGAGTTGGATGAAATGAAACAAAAAGTGCAAGCAATGGGCAAAGCCTTGTCCGGCATGGTCATGCCGAATATTGGCGCATTTATTGCCTGGGGCTTTATTACAGCCCTGTTCCTGAGTCCGGGCGGATGGTTCCCGAACGAACAGCTGGTTTCGATTCAGCCGTATATATTGAGCTATCTGCTGCCGATCCTGATCGCGGCACAGGGCGGCAAGATGATTGGCGGCGACCGCGGACGCGTTATGGGTGCAATTGCAGTCATGGGCTGTATTGCTGGTAAGCCTGACACGACCATGCTGATGGGCGCTATGATTATGGGCCCGCTGGCTGGCTGGGTCATCAAGAAGTTCGACCAGGCAATGGACGGACATATGCCGGCAGGCTTCGAGATGCTGATCAACAACTTCTCAGTTGGTATCCTCGGCATGATCATGGCGATCATTGGCTTCTATGCCATTGGCCCGATCATGGCAGCACTTCTGGCGATCCTGTCCGCTGGCGTCAACATCCTGATTAACCACGGCCTGCTGCCGCTGGTATCGATCTTCCTGGAGCCGGCAAAGGTACTGTTCTTGAACAATGCGATCAACCACGGCGTATTTACCCCGTTGGGTGCAGAGCAGGTTGAGGCAGCTGGCAAGTCCATCATGTATATGCTGGAGACCAACCCTGGTCCTGGCCTCGGCGTCCTGCTGGCTTACTGGATGTTCTGCAAGGATAAGATGACAAAGGACTCCGCTCCCGGCGCGATCATTATCCACCTGTTTGGCGGTATCCACGAAATTTACTTCCCGTACATCCTGATGAACCCGCTGGTTATCGTTGGCCCGATCGTCGGTAACTTCTGCGCAATCCTGTTCTTCTCCATCACCAATGCTGGCCTGCTTGGCCCGGCAGCACCTGGTTCCATCATCGCATTCCTGATGATGACCCCGCGTGATTCGATGCTGATTTCCATTATCGGCGTAGCGATTGCGGCTGCGGTATCGTTTGTGATTTCCGCTCCGATCATCAAGATGTCCGGTGGCAAGAGTCTGGAAGAGTCCCAGAGCCAGATGGCTTCCATGAAGGCAGAGGCAAAGGGCACTGGCGCGGCAGCAGCAGCTTCTGTTGGCGGCGGCGCAAAGGACCCGGCAGCTGTAAAGAAGGTTATCTTCGCTTGTGATGCAGGCATGGGCTCCTCCGCAATGGGCGCAACCAAGTTCCGCAACCGCATCAAGGGCGACCGTCCGGATATCGTTGTTACCAACACTTCTGTTGATAATGTTCCGGGCGACGCAGATATCGTTGTATGCCAGACCATCCTGCAGGAGCGTGCTGCAAAGAGCGCACCGCAGGCACAGCTCGTAACCATCGGCAACTTCCTGGCTGACCCGAAGCTGGATACCCTGTACAATACACTGGCAAGCGCAGGCAAGGGCGGCGTAGCTACTGCTACCGTAGAGCCGAAGGCGGAAGAAAAGGCAGAAGAGAAGACCAACAAGACCGTAATGCTCCGCGAAGGCGTCAAGCTGGGTCAGGCATCCGTAGCCAAGGAAGATGCAATCCGTGCAGCAGGCGCACTGCTCAAGGAGATCGGCTGTGTAGACGATTCCTATATTGACGCAATGCTTGAGCGTGAGAAGCTGGTCACCACTTATATGGGTCTGGGCGTTGCGATCCCGCATGGCACCACACAGGCAAAGGGCGCAGTAAAGAAATCCGGCATCGTTATGCTTCAGTATCCGGACGGCGTACCGTTCGGCGACGAAAAGGCACAGCTGGTATTCGGCATTGCAGGTGTCGGCGATGAGCATCTCGACCTGCTGGCAAACATCTCCAATGCGCTCGAGGACGAGGACCTTCTGGAAGAGCTGAAGAAGACCAACGATGTTGATCTGATCATCAAGACGTTTAGCTAAGATACAAAGGAGAGCGAATAGATTATGAAAACAGCGATTCAATTTGGTGCTGGTAATATCGGCCGCGGCTTCATCGGTATGCTGCTGTCGCAGGCAGGCTATCACGTCATCTATGGCGATGTTGTAGATAAGGTCGTTGACAAGATCAATGCAGACGGCTGCTACACGGTACATGTTATGGACGTGGAATGCCAGGATATCCCGATCACCAATATCAGCGCGATCAATTCCGCTACACCGGCTATCGTAGACGCGATCGCCAATGAGGAGACAGAGATTCTCACCACGGCAGTTGGTCTGGTCATCCTGCCGCGCATCGCACCGACGATCGCACAGGGCATTACCAAGCGTATGGAAGCAGGCTGTGACAAGCCGCTGAATATCATCGCATGTGAGAATGCGATCCGCGCAAGCTCCCAGCTGAAGGAGGCTGTTTACAAGTCGCTGAGCGAGGAAGGCTGCGCATATGCCGATCAGTATATTGGCTTCCCGGATTGCTCGGTCGACCGCATTGTTCCGCCGGTCAAGAGCGAAAACTTTATCGACGTTGTGGTAGAAAACTACTACGAGTGGAACGTTGAAAAGGCTTCGTTCAAGGGCGAGATCCCGCAGATCACCGGCATGAATCTGGCAGACAATCTGATGGCATATATCGAACGCAAGCTGTTTACGCTGAACACTGGTCATGCGATCACGGCATATCTGGGCACCCTCAAGGGCTACGGCACCATTGATGAGGCGATCGCTGACGAGAAGATCTATGAGATCGTTCATGCAGCAATGACGGAGAGCGGCGACGGCCTGATCCGCAAACATGGTTTCGATGCAGAGGCGCATTACCACTACATCGACAAGATCATCGGACGCTTCAAGAACCCCTATCTGAAGGACGATGTTACCCGTGTCGGCCGTGAACCGCTGCGCAAGCTGAGCGCAACAGACCGTCTCACAAAACCGATGATGACCGCTTACGGCTACGGTCTGCCGGTTGACCACCTGATCCTTGGCATGGGTGCAGCGCTCCGTTACAACAATCCGGACGATGCACAGAGTGTCCAGCTGCAGAGCAAGCTCCAGGAGCGCGGTCTGCTTGAGGCAGTCAAGGAAGTCACCGGCATTACGGATGGCGATCTGCTTGGACGTATTGTGAATGCATACGACGCAGTGACCAAGCTGTAAGCAGCCTGTTCCACAACAATATTCAGACAAAAGGAGAGATTGATTATGCAGACCATTACCTACACTATCACGGATCCGGAAGGTTTCCACGCACGTCCGGCTGGCATGTTTGTCAAAGAAGCAAAGAAGTTCCCGTGCACCATTCACGTTATCAAGGGCGGTCAGCGTGCAGATGCCCGCAAGATGTTCGGCCTGATGGGTCTTGGCATCAAGGGCGGTCAGCAGATCACCATTGAGTGCGAAGGCGAGCAGGAAGCAGAAGCTGCTGCTGCACTGGAAGCATTCCTGAAGGAAAATCTGTAAGTTATATTCAGCCCACTCTATCTATTTTATTTATTCCCAATTCCTGGTGTGCCCCTATGGGGCACACTGGAAAAGTACGTAACATTTCAGTTGTGCGTCCGGTTGTCAACAATAATTTTTACTGGAACAAAAAATAAAAACAAAACAAACAAAAACAATGGAACAACGCAACAACATACACCTGACAGCAGGATAAACGGTTGAAATGAGAAAATACCGCACGATTGGAAAAAACCACTTTCCGATCGTGCGGTTTTGTTTGTGGGACGTGAGTATTTTGCCTGTGTGTAAACACACGGGAGACTTGTTTGCCAGCAAAAAGTGATCAAGAAGATGGCAAATGGGTCAATATGCTTGTTTCCGGCGCGCGGATGATGTACAATATGGAAAACAGATTATAACAGGAGGATTACATGGGCTATCAGCTTTTGGCGACGGATATGGACGGCACGCTGCTCGATTCGAAAAAGGAGATCCCTGCGGAAAATCGTGAGGCGATCAATCGGGCGCTGGAGATGGGGAAGCATATCGTCATGTCCACTGGGCGGTGTATGGCAGAATTGAAGGAATTTTTTCCGCTGTTTCCAAGGATGCGTTATGTGCTGGGGGAAAGCGGCGCGTGTATTTACGATCTGGCGGAGCAGAAGGTCATACGGCAGCTGGAGCTGGAGCCGTCTGTGACAGAGCAGGTGATCCGCTATGTTCGGCAGAAAGATATTATGGTGCAGGCGCTGGTGCATGGCGAGGCGGTCATGAATGCCTCGGATATAGCAAGACTGGGGCATTTTTATATGTCCCATTATGAAAACCACTTCCGGAAGACCGGCACATTTGTAGAGGACGTCTGCGATTACTGCCGGCAGGCGGGCTGGCAGGTGGAAAAGCTCTGCCTGTATCATCCATCACAGCAGGCGCGGGAGCAGACGCTTGCCTTCGTACGGGACATGCCTGTCACACCGGCGTTTTCCGAGCAGACCTCGTTGGAGCTTACCCCGGTGGGGGCGGACAAGGGCGCCGGGCTGGAAATACTGTGTGCGTATTTGGATATCCCGCTGGCACAGACCATCGCTGTCGGGGATGGGTTTAATGATATGACCATATTGCGCAAGGCTGGGCTGGCAGTCGCAGTGGGGAATGCAGAGGAGGCAGTCAAAGCGGTCTGCGACGCTGTTGTGGCGGATAATGACAGCTGCGGCGTAAAGCAGGCAATCGTGGACTATCTGTTGGAGTGATAACTTTTTGTGCATATGTGGTCATGTTGTGAAAAAATTGGAAAAAGTTATAGAATAGAATGGACACTTTGACGAAAAAATGCTATACTGAGAATACATTAGAAAAGCAAAGGAGATTGATTATATGCAGAGCTTTGTATTTACTGTAACAGATCCGGAAGGCTTCCATGCACGTCCAGCAGGTATGTTTGTCAAGGAAGCAAAGAAGTATGCGTGCACTACAACGGTTGTCAAGGAAAATAAGCGTGCAGATGCCCGCAAAATGTTCGGACTGATGGGTCTTGGCATTAAGGGTGGCGAGACGATCACCATTGAGTGCGACGGTGAGCAGGAGGCTGAGGCTGCAGCAGGACTGCAGGAATTCCTGAAGGCGAACCTGTAATTTTACATCCGGTATTTACCGCGCAGACCAGAGCAGAAATGCTGCTGGCTGCGCGGCTTTTTTTGTGCAAAAATTGTTTTACGCAGATTTTACGATTATATGGTTTCAGACTTTACATTACATCGATAAAATGGGAAAAGATAATGATATGAATGGTTGTAAATGCAGGAGGAAAATAATGAATGAAGCGGTAATGACAGTCTTCGGACTTATTGGCGGCCTGGCTATGTTCCTGTTCGGTATGAACAGCATGAGTGACGCGCTGCAGAAGGCTGCAGGCGAAAAGATGAAAAAAATCCTTGGATTTCTCACGAAAAATCCAATTATGGGTGCTTTGGCAGGTGCGCTGGTAACAGCGGTTTTGCAGAGCAGTTCAGCGACGACCGTTATGGTAATTGGCTTTGTCAGCGCAGGCCTGATGACACTGCCGCAGGCCATTTCCGTTATTTTCGGCGCCAATATCGGTACGACGATGACGGCACAGCTGATGGCGTTTAAAATCACCGATTATATCTACCCGATCATCTTTATCGGCTTTATGATTTATTTTGTCGGCAAGAAGGAACGGGTTAAGAACATCGGTATGGTTATCCTCTCGTTCGGCCTGCTGTTTGAAGGTATCGAGATCATGGGCAGCGTGATGAAGCCGCTGGCGAGCAGCCCGGTCTTTATCGACCTGATGGGTAAGGTATCGGAGATCCCGGCACTGGGTATCGTGCTGGGCGCGGTCATGACGCTCGTTGTACAGAGCAGCTCGGCGACTATTGCGGTGCTGCAGAACTTTGCGTCGCAGGCGGGGCCGGATGGCGTGACCAGCGTCATGGGTCTGACTGGTGCGATCCCGATCCTGCTGGGCGATAACATCGGCACGACGATCACCGCATTGCTGGCATCGATCGGACAGTCCAAGAGTGCAAAGCGCACGGCGCTTTCCCATAGTATCTTTAATATCACAGGCAGCATCGTATTTGCTTTCCTGCTTAAGCCGTTTGCGGCGTTCATCACCTTTATCTCTCCGAGCGGCAATGAGGTCGACGTGATTGCACGCCAGATTGCAAATGCGCACACGACATTCAATGTTGTATGTACACTGATTTGGCTGCCGCTCATCCCGCTGATGGTAAAGATCGTAACGACGCTCGTCCGCGGCGAGGATACCAGAGAACGCGAAGCATTCCAGCCGCAGTTTTTGGATAATAAGATCATCGACCAGCCGGTAGCGGCAATGTATGTGATCTCACAGGAGATCAACCGCTGTGCAGACTTTGCTGAATCCATGCTTGTTTCCGCAAAGGAAGTGCTCAGCGGGAAGGAGAGTGGGGCTGGCGGCTTTGATGAACTGCATGAAACGGTAAAGCGGCTGCAAAACAGCATTACAACGTATATCACCAAGCTGTTTGCACGTGGTGTACTCACAGAATCACAGTCAGAACAGACGGCCGGGCTGCTCTATATTGCAAACAGCATCGACCGCATTGCAGACCGCAGTGAGGAAGTCACACAGCAGGTCAGAGCGCTGCAAAGCTCCGATAAAAACCTCTCCGGCACGGCATACAGGGATTTGGAGAAATGCTATGTTATTGCAATCCATATGCTGCAAAGTGCTATGCAGGCTGTGCGGAACAATGACACAGAGCTGGCGCAAAAGATGCTTCAGAACCGGAAGAAGATGCGCAAGGCACAGAAGCGTTTTCAAAAAGCGCATCTGGCACGTGTCAAGGAGGGTGAATGCGATGCATCCTTGACAGCTGACTTTGCCAATATCTTATATGGCTTAGACCGTATGGTGGACAGCTGCGCGGGCATTGCGGAGGAAGCGCTGGAGCATACCGTGTTTGTCACGTTGGAAGAAACAACATCAGAGGATATACTGCCAGATACCGCACAGATTGCGGTGCAGCCGCTGATGTGAAATAAAAGCCCTGTGCGCGGCAAACCGTGTGCAGGATGAGGAAATGTACAGTAGAGGCATGTCTGCGGATATACCTCTACTTTTTTCGTTATTGAATGGGGCAATTAGATATCGGTTTCAAAGTTATCTGTCAACTTGCAAAACAAGGTCGTTCCGGCTTTCATCCCCAAATTAAAATAGATTTCTTGTACCACACACATGTAGTCAAGGATATAGTCGATGATAGAATCTGTTTCTTCTTTGCCGTATGTTTCGGTCAGCCATGTTTCCAGCTTTGAAAATGCGTTTTTTTCTCTGAGTTCAAAGCTGTCCCTGCTGATTTCGGTTTTGATGCCTTCCTCTCGAATAAACGAACCGATCGATTGAAGATTGAGCCGCTGCTTCATTGCTGAATAATAGCTTTCCGGGCGGCGGTGGAACTCTTGCTTTGTTTCCATGCGTGTTCAACTCCTTTACAGAAGAAAATGTGTTTATAAAAAATTTACATGTCTTGATTTACTCTAAAAAGAAGAAAAATAATCATATATGAAATATATTACTCTTATTTGAGTAATACGTCAAGAGTAATTTATCTCGTATAAGAGTAAAATTGTTTTAATATTTGAGTTTTTCTATTTTTTAGGGTACAATTACTCTATATAGGGAGGAAAATAGCGATGAGCATGACCAAAAAAATTAAGACGATTTTGATTGAACGAAATATGACAATTAAAGAATTGAGTGACAAATTAGGATATGAAGGATCGTATCTTTATAATAAGCTCGCTCGTGATAAGATGACGGAAACGGAGTTAAGGATGATAGCTGACGCATTAAACTGCGATTACGATGGTATTTTTACATTTAGAGATACTGGGAAACAAATTTGAATTAGCTCTGCGGCGAATCACCTAGTCGGAAACAATCCTCCGTCACGGCGCAAGCGCCGCGCCACCTCCTTTCAAAAGGAGGCTTTGGTGCGTCAGATTTACAGCTATTGCCCTTAGGCTCCTTTTGAAAGGAGCTGTCAGCGAAGCTGACTGAGGATTGTTTTCTAGGTGGTATAGAATAAGCCAAATCTGAAACGCTTACATTCCGCGAAGCGCAAAAGAATAGGAAACGCTATCACAAAAATGAGGTGATATCTTGTCTGCTGCAAAGAAAATAAAAATGCTTTTGGTAGAACGCGAAATGACACTCACAGAGTTAGCGAAGCGGTTGAATAAAACGGTTTCAACAATGAGTGGTAAAATGACGCGGGATAATTTTTCAGAAAAGGACTTGAAGGAAATCGCTGATATATTAAATTATGACTATGAAGCGGTGTTTACGGATAGGGAAACTGGAAAACGAATCTAAATTTGTTCTGCCGCGATATGCCGGATTTATAGCTATGCCCTTAGGCTCCTTTTGAAAGGAGCTGGCTGCCCGAAGGGCAGACTGAGGATTGTAGCACGCTAAGCGGCACTGAATTAACTCTGCGGCGAGACACTTAGTCGGAAACAATCCTCAGTCAGCTTCGCTGACAGCCCCTTTCAAAAGGGGCCTTACGCGCTCCCGCGCGAGTGGTATATACGCAAAAAACAGGCAACCGTGCGGCTGCCTGTTCCAAAACCAAAGATTTATTAAAGTCCCGCCGGGTTTCCCGGCGGGACTTGTTATTTTCAGCTGACCAATCAGCCTTCCATTCTAGCTTCCAGAATCTTCTTTTCTTCCTCGAAGCCCGGCTTGCCAAGCAGAGCGAACATGTTCTTCTTGTAGCTCTCAACGCCCGGCTGGTTGAACGGGTTAACGCCCAGCAGATAACCACTCAGGCCACATGCCTTCTCGAAGAAGTATACCAGATAACCGAAGTTATATGCATCAGCCTTTTCGACCTCGATCAGGACATTCGGTGCACCGCCGTCAACGTGTGCCAGCAGGGTGCCTGCATATGCCTTGGAGTTGACAAACTGCATGGTCTTGCCAGCCAGATAATTCAGGCCGTCCAGATCGCCCTCTGCTTCCTCGATGGTGATATCGGAGCGCTGCTCCTTGACCCATACGACAGTCTCGAACAGGTTGCGGGTGCCGTCCTGGATAAACTGACCGATGGAATGCAGGTCGGTGGAGAATGCAGCGGATACCGGGAAGATGCCCTTCAGGTCCTTGCCTTCGGATTCAGCGTACAACTGCTTATACCACTCGCCAAACATCACAAGGGACGGATCATAGTTGACGAGGATCTCAGTCGTCTTGCCCTTGCGGTACAGGATATTGCGGATCGCTGCATAGCGGAAGCAGTCATTATCCGAGGTGGTGCCATCCTGGAATGCCTCGCGTGCATCAGCAGCACCCTTCATCATTGCTTCAATGTCGATGCCGGCAGCAGCGATCGGCAGCAGGCCAACAGCGGACAGAACAGAGAAACGGCCGCCTACATCATCCGGTACAACGAAAGTCTCATAGCCTTCTGCGGTAGCCAGTTCCTTGAGTGCGCCGCGTGCCTTATCGGTGGTTGCATAGATGCGGTCCTTTGCGCCTTCCTTACCGTATTTCTTTTCACACAGTGCCTTAAAGATGCGGAAACCGATTGCCGGCTCGGTCGTTCTGCCAGACTTGGAAATGACGTTCACAGAGAAATCGCGGTCGCCGATGATCTTGATGATATCGTTTACCTGTGCAGAGCTGATGTTGTTGCCGACGAAGTAAACCTCCGGGATGCCTTCCTCGCGGACTGCATTGTACATCTGACCGTTTACAAATTCGATTGCAGCGCGTGCGCCCAGATAGGAGCCGCCGATACCGATGACAACCAGAACGTCAGAGTCCTTCTGGATCTTCTTGGCAGCAGCCTGAATGCGTGCAAATTCTTCCTTGTCATAATCAACCGGAAGATTGACCCAGCCGAGGAAATCATTTCCCTGACCGGATTTTTCCAGCAGCATCTGATTCGCTGTATTTACCAGCGGATTCATATACTTGATTTCCTCTTCGTTCAGGAAAGAGGTAAGACCTGTCATTTTCAGTTCCATTGCAATTCCACCTTTTTAATAAATAATATAATTTTCTTGTTTTCCCACATGATGCCGTCTACAGCGGATCATAAAACTGTAGAACCATATATAGTATACCATGACTTCCCAGCAGATGCCAGAGAGAATTGTGCAATTTTATTGTTTTTTTATAAGAAGTTTTTGTATTTTTGTCAGGTGTTCCAAGGTGATGTACCGCAAACAGTCCGCTGCCTTCCTTGACAAAGCTGCGGGCAGTCGGTATAATAAAACTAGAAAAAGAGCATTGCCGATAAGCGGTTTGGCTCAACAATTAGTTACAGTTTATTTTGCAACCGTCACTTTGCCGAGTGGCGGTTGCTGCTTTTTACTCGAATGGTAATTGTCCATTTGAGAATGTGAAATGTCAGTGTAACTGGCATACACACCACCTCCTTTCCGGAGATGTAGCAAAACCGCCTACCGTTTATGTAATGCAATGCTCTTTCCGTCCAGTAAAGGACAGTTATTATGATATCAGAGAAAAAATGGAACGTCAATACTCCACATCGTCCTCCGACTCTGCGGAAAACTGTGTCAAGGTAACGCAGATGCCGTCGGCTGTATCCGTGAGGGAAACAACAGCGGTTTCTGCAGTCCATTTCCCTTCGCTGTCCCGTTCGCGTCCGGTCAGCGTGGAAATTTCCTCTGCCAGCTGATCCTCGCTGACGGAATCGTCAAAATCCACATCGATCTCATCGACATCGCCGTATTCATCATACGATACCGAAAAGACGATATCCCTGCCATAGACCACACCGTCGTATTCACGCTGGAGCAGGGAACCGTCCGCGCGGTACTTCTGATGGTTGCCGTCACCCAGCAGCTCGGTCACGCCGTTATCCGGTGTACCCATCATGGAGAACAGCATATTCATATGCATGGTATCGTCTTCCTGCACCTCCAGCGGCGCAGAAGCAGCCGGTTCTGTGGCGGGATCGTCTGTATCATTTTTTTTGCCGCCGCAGCCGGCGAGCATACCCAGCATCAGCACAGCGGACAGCAGGACACAAAGAAAGCGTTTCATGGCAGACTCCTTTTTATTCATATGGATTGTATACAGGGGATGCATAAGCCCTGTAAGGGGGAACCGGCAGATACCTGCCCGGGCATACCTTATAAATTATCATTCCACGTATCATGATTATCATAGGGCAAAAACAGGGAATTTGCAAGCGATTACGCGAAAAAATGTCCGATTTTCTCATTATTTTGGCAGAAAATGGGCAAAGTCCGGAACAGCGGGGCGGATGTCCGTGCGCACACGGCGCAAGAGTAATAGACTGAATGCATAAATATACATTTATCAAAATATTTAAAAGTTTTTCTTGCATTCCTGACATCGTGGGCTTATAATAGGGGCATGACAAAAAACCGGGCGAATGTGGCGTGAAATGACTGATTTCACGGTTTATACAAAACAAACCGCCCTTTAGAGTGGAGGATTATAGAAAATGTCTATTGCTACCAGTGATATCAAAATCAAGAAGGCCGCACTCGCATATTCCGGCGGTCTGGATACTTCCGTCCTCATCCCGTGGCTGAAGGAAAACTACGGCTGCGAGGTCATCGCAATCTCCGGCAACGTCGGTCAAGCAGGCGAGCTGGACGGTCTGGAGGAGAAGGCACTCAAGACTGGCGCTTCCAAGCTGTACGTCATGGATCTGACAAAGGAATTTGTCGATGATTACATCATCCCGACCATGAAGGCGGGCGCAGATTACGAAGGCTACCTGCTGGGCACCTCCTTTGCACGCCCGATCATCGCCAAGGAACTGGTCAAGATCGCAAAGGCAGAGGGCTGCGACACCATCGTACATGGCTGCACCGGCAAGGGCAACGACCAGGTTCGTTTCGAGCTGGCGATCAAGGCGTTTGCACCGGAGATGCAGGTACTGGCTCCGTGGCGTTTCTGGGATCTGGACAGCCGTGACAAGGAAATTGATTACGCAGAGGCGCACAATATCCCGCTGAAGATCAACCGCGAGACCAATTACTCCAAGGATAAGAACATCTGGCATCTGTCCCATGAGGGTCTGGATCTGGAGGACCCGGCAAACGAGCCGAAGTATGATGAGATCCTTGAGATGGGCGTTTCTCCGGAAGCTGCGCCGGATAAGCCGACCTATGTCACCATCCACTTCGAGCAGGGCGTTCCGACCGCTGTCGACGGCGAAGAGATGGAATCCGTCGCACTGCTCACCAAGCTCAACGAGCTGGGCGGCGCAAACGGCATCGGCCTGCTGGACGTTGTAGAAAACCGTCTGGTCGGCATGAAGAGCCGCGGCGTATATGAGACTCCGGGCGGCGCGATCATGTATGCAGCGCACAAGAAGCTGGAGGAGATCACCCTCGACCGTGAGACTGCACACTACAAGGCACAGCTGGCAATGAAGTTCGGCGAGCTGGTATACAACGGCCAGTGGTACACCCCGCTGCGCAAGGCAATGAGCGCATTTGTCGATGAGACACAGAAGACGGTTACCGGCGATGTCAAGCTGAAGCTGTACAAGGGCAACATCATCCCGGCATCCGTAACCTCCCCGTACAGCCTGCACTCTGAGGCAATGGCTACGTTCGATGCGGACGAGGCATATAACCATGCGGATTCCGAAGGCTTTATCAACCTGTATGGCCTGCCGCTGAAGGTGCGCGCAATGAACGACGCAGCGCTGCAGAAGACACAGGGCCTGTCGTTCCCGACGGTTGAATAATGAATCGACACGATTGATGCAATCGGGCGGGCGTGAGCGCCCGCCCATTGTGCGTTTTTCAAGCGTATTGCATACTGTAGAAATTACCGCATAAATTACGAATCACCGGCACAAAATCTGCCGGAAAAAAGGAGAAATTCCCCATGAAGCTTTGGGCAGGACGTTTCCAGAAGGAAACCAATGACGTAGTCAACGACTTTAACTCCTCGATCCAGTTTGACGGACGCCTGTACCGCGAGGATATCACAGGCTCGATTGCACATGCCACAATGCTGGGCAGACAGGGCATTATTGAGGAGCATGAGGCGGAGAAGATCGTCGCTGGATTGAAGGAGATACTCGAAGAGGTCGATAACGGCGAGCTGGATGTGTTCAATCCGGAATATGAAGACATCCATATGAATGTCGAGGTTGCACTGACCCAGCGCATCGGTGCCACCGGCAAGCGCCTGCATACCGCGCGCTCCAGAAACGACCAGGTCGCACTGGATATGCGTATGTATGTCAAAAAAGAGATCTGCGAAATCATGCAGCTTGCCATCGACTTTGAAAAGGAACTGGTGGAAAAGGCAAAGGCAAATCTGGATACCGTTATGCCGGGCTACACGCATTTGCAGCGTGCACAGCCGACGACCTTTGCGCATTACATGATGGCATACGCGCAGATGCTGCGCCGCGATATCTCCCGTCTGGAGGACTGCTTCGAGCGCATGAACGAGCTGCCGCTCGGCTCGGGCGCGTTGGCGTCGACCACCTATCCCATCGACCGTGAGTTTGTCCGTGAGCAGCTGGGCTTTGCCCGTGTGACTGAAAACTCGCTGGACGGCGTATCCGACCGCGATTACTGCATCGAGCTGATGAGCTGCCTGTCCATGATGATGCTGCATCTGTCCCGTTTGTCCGAAGAGGTCATTTCTTGGTGCTCGTGGGAGTGGCGTTTTGCCGAGCTGGATGACGCGTATTCCACCGGCTCCTCCATCATGCCGCAGAAGAAAAACCCGGATGTCTGTGAGCTGATCCGCGGCAAGACCGGTCGTGTATATGGCGACCTGATGACGCTGCTGACGACAATGAAGGCGCTGCCGCTTGCATACAATAAAGACATGCAGGAGGACAAGGAGTGCGTATTTGACGCGATCGACACCGTCAAGCAGTGCCTGGAGGTATTCGCACCGATGTTCCGCACGATGACGCTGCGCAAGAAGAACATGCGCCAGGCGGCGAGCCAGGGCTTTATCAACGCGACCGACTGCGCGGACTATCTGACCAAGAAGGGCGTCCCGTTCCGCGATGCGTATATGATCGTCGGCAGACTGGTCAACACCTGTATCCGTGCGGATGAAACGCTGGAGACCATGACGCTCAAGGACTTCAAGTCGATCTCCACCCATTTTGATGCGGATATCTACGATGCCCTTGACCTCAAGACCTGTGTAGAAGGCCGTTCGGTCACAGGTGGTCCGGCACCGAAGGAGGTCACCCGTCAGATCGGCAAGATCGAAGCATTTTTGGAAGATGCGGAGGAGCAGCTGGCAGAAATGCGCACCGAGCTGCGTGCCTGAAGCGGGGAGAGAAGCATGAAACCTATAATTTATATTGACGGCAAAGAGGGAACTACCGGCCTGCAGATTTTTGAGCGGCTCGGCTCCCGTGAAGATATCGATCTGATCCTCATCGACGAGGACAAGCGCAAGGACACCGAAGAACGCAAGAAGTTCATCAACACAGCGGATATCGTCTTTCTGTGCCTGCCGGATGCGGCGGCACGCGAGGCGGTCGCGCTGTGCGACAATCCGAACACCCGATTTATCGATGCATCCACGGCGCACCGCACCCATCCCGATTGGGATTACGGCTTCCCGGAGCTGTCCGCAGCGCACCGCGAAGCGATCATAAAGTCCAAGCGCGTTGCAAATCCGGGCTGCCATGCCTCCGGCTTTATCTCCTCGGTGTATCCGCTGGTCAAGCTGGGCATCGTGCCGGCGGACTATCCGCTGACCTGCTCGTCGCTGACCGGCTATTCCGGCGGCGGCAAAAAGCTGATCGCGGAATATGAAGACGAAAACCGCGACCCGCGCCATGAATCCCACCGCATTTACGGGCTGACGCTCAAGCACAAGCACCTGCCGGAGATGGCGCATGTGTGCGGCCTGACGGCGGCGCCGGTATTTGTCCCGATTCTCGGTGACTTTTACAAGGGTATGGCGTCCACCATCATGCTGCACAACAAGCTGCTGCCGGGCAAGCCGACCGCACAGGACATCCATGCGAAGCTGGCGGACTATTACGCAGGACAGCAAATGGTTTCCGTCGCGCCCTTTGGTGGAGAGGAGCCGGTCATTTATGCCGACACGCTGGCAGGGCATGACAGCCTGAAGCTGATCGTCTGCGGACACGAAGAGCAGACGATTGTGACTGCATTGTTTGACAACCTCGGCAAGGGCGCTTCCGGCGCAGCGGTGCAGAATATGAATCTGATGCTGGGCTTTGACGAAACAACAGGACTGACAAAGTAAAGATTTTGAAAAGAGGAACCGGTATGAAGAAAATAGAAGGCGGCATTTGCGCCGCACAGGGCTACCGCGCAGCAGCCATCCACTGCGGCGTCAAGGCCGGCAGCCCGGCAGAGAAGGACGATCTGGCACTGATCGTCAGCGAATGTACCGCAGCGACTGCGGCGACCTTTACCAACAACCGCGTGAAGGCGGCGCCGCTGTATGTCTGCATGGAGCATCTGGAAAATGGCATTGCACAGGCAATCGTCGCAAACTCCGGCAATGCCAATGCATGTGCCCCGGGCGGCATGGATAATGCGCGCCGCATGGCGACAGCTGCTGCAAAGGCAGCGGGTATCGAGGAAAACCTTGTGCTGGTCAGCTCCACCGGCGTCATTGGACAGCGCCTGAATATTGAAGCGATCGAATCGCATATGGATGCGCTGGCGGCAAAGCTGTCTGACGATGCTTCCGAGGCGGCAAACCGTGCCATCATGACCACCGACCTTGTGCCCAAGAGTGCGGCATATGAATTTACCTGCGGCGGCAAGACCTGCCGCATCGGCGGTATTGCAAAGGGCTCCGGCATGATCCATCCGAATATGGGCACCATGCTGTGCTTTATCACCTCGGACTGCGCGATCGACCCGTCGCTGCTGCGCACCGCGCTGCAGGATGTTGTTGCACATACGTTTAACCGCATTTCGGTGGACGGCGACACCTCCACCAATGACACTTGTGTGGTCATGGCAAACGGCAAGGCGGACAACGAGCTGATCGACTGGAAGAACGAGGATTACCATGTCTTTTATGCGGCGCTGGAGGCAGTCGCACTGTCGCTGGCAAAGCAGATCGCGGCGGACGGCGAGGGCGCGTCCCGTCTCATCAGCTGCACGGTCAAGCATTCCCGCGCGGAGGAATACGCAGAGCGTCTGGCAAAGGCAGTCATCGCGTCCAGCCTGGTCAAGGCAGCGATGTTCGGCGCGGATGCAAACTGGGGCCGCGTGCTGTGTGCAATGGGCTATTCCAAGGCGCCGTTCCGTCCGGAATATGTCACCATCGGCTTCTCCAGCGCAGCGGGCAGTATCACTGTGTGCGAACACGGCAGAGGTTTGGAATTTGACGAAGACCTTGCAAAGAAGATCCTGGTGGAGAAGGAAGTCTCCATCGATGTCGACATTGCGGAGGGCGACGCAGAGGCGACTGCCTATGGCTGTGATCTGACCTATGACTACGTAAAGATCAACGGCGATTACCGCACGTGATCGGGGGAATACAGAGATGGCAGAGGAATTACAGAAGAATCAGGCGGAGGTGCTCATCGAAGCGCTTCCGCACATCCAGAAATACAATGGCAAGACCGTCGTTGTCAAATACGGCGGCAATGCCATGATCAATGAGGAGCTGAAGGACGCGGTCATTCATGACATCGTCCTGCTCAGCCTTGTCGGCGTGCGCATCGTCGTGGTACACGGCGGTGGCCCGGAGATCAGCGGCATGCTCAAAAAGATCGGCAAGGAATCCAAATTCGTCAAGGGCCTGCGCTATACCGACCGGGAGACGATGGATATTGTCCAGATGATCCTGTGCGGCAAGGTCAACAAGGACCTCGTTTCGCTGCTGGGTAAAGCAGGCGGACAGGGTGTCGGATTGAGCGGCATGGATGGCGGACTGTTCCAGGCGATCCGCAAGGTGGATGAAGACGGCACAGATTACGGCTATGTCGGAAACATCGTGAAGGTAAACCCGGCGCCGGTCGTCGATATGCTGGAGCATGGCTATATCCCGGTTGTGTCCACCGTTGCGCTCGGCGTAGACGACGACACCAATTACAACATCAATGCGGACCTTGCTGCGGCAAAGCTCGCGGTCGCATTGCAGGCGGAAAAGCTGATCCTGCTGACCGATGTGCGCGGCCTGCTGCTTGACCGCCATGATGAGGATACGCTGCTGCCGGAGGTCAAGGTCTCCGCAGTGCCCAAGCTCATCAAGGACGGCGTTATCGCGGGCGGCATGATCCCAAAGGTCGACTGCTGTGTGGAGGCCGTGCGTGAGGGCGTGCGTCAGGCAAATATCCAGGACGGACGCGTGGAGCACTCGATCCTCATTGAGCTGTTCAGCGACCAGGGCGTCGGCACGATGTTCTATTAAGGAGAATTACGCAAATGACATATAACGAGTTAAAGGAACAGGAAAATCAATATGTGATGAACACCTACGGTCGGTTCGATATCGCGCTGGATCACGGCGAGGGCGCGAAGCTGTGGGATGTGGAAGGCAAGCGTTACATTGATCTGACCAGTGGCATCGGCGTGTGCTGCCTCGGCTATAACAATGAAAAGATCATTGACGCCATCACCGAACAGGCGCATAAGATGATGCACGTATCCAATCTGTTCACCACCGCGCCGATGGTGCAGACCGCAAAGACGCTGTGTGAGCAGACCGGCATGGGCAAGGTATTCTTTGCCAATTCCGGCGCGGAAGCCAATGAGGGCATGATCAAGCTGGCGCGCAAGTATTCCTATGACAAATACGGCGAAGGCCGCGCGGAGATCGTGACGCTGCACAATTCCTTCCACGGACGTACCGTCACCACGCTCAAGGCGACCGGTCAGGAAAAGTTCCACCAGTATTTCTTCCCGTTCACCGAAGGCTTTGCCTATGCGGATGCAAATGATATCGACTCGGTGAAGGCTGCCGTCAATGCGCACACCTGTGCGGTCATGATGGAGCTGATCCAGGGCGAGGGCGGCGTTATGCCGCTGGATAAAGCGTTCGTAAAGGAAGTACAGCAGTTCTGCCGGGAAAACGACCTGCTGCTGCTGATCGACGAGGTACAGACCGGCATTGGCCGCACCGGTTCGCTGTTTGCGTTCCAGCAGTATGGCATCCAGCCGGACGTTGTCTCGATGGCGAAGGGGCTTGGCGGCGGCGTCCCGATCGGCGCAGTCATGGCGGCAAAGACCTGTGATACCGTCCTCGGCCCGGGCACCCATGCGACCACCTTCGGCGGCACCCCGATGATCTGCGCAGCTGCAAACGCTGTGCTGTCCGAGGTCACGAAGCCGGAATTTTTACAGTCGGTCAACGAGAAGGGCGAATATTTCAAGAAGCAGCTTATGGCGATGAACTCGGACAAGATCCAGGGCGTGCGCGGCATGGGCTTGATGGTCGGCATCGTTGTGGATGCGGACGAGCGCGCAGCGCTGGTAAAGCAGATCATGGATAAGGGCGTCCTTGTGCTGACAGCCGGAACGAATGTCATCCGTCTGCTGCCGCCGCTGTCTATTTCGTATGAGGAAATGGATGAGGCGCTGGCGATCATGAAGACGGTATTTTGTAAATAAGTAGGAGAAAGAAACAACATGAACGATCTTCTCAAGCTGCTCGACTGCTCCAAGGACGATATTGTATCGATCCTTGACCTTGCCGATCAGCTGAAATACGAAAAAAAGCACCATATCCCGCACCGCCATCTGGACGGAAAGAGCATTGGGCTTATCTTCCACAAGGTTTCTACCCGAACCCGCGTTTCGTTTGAGGCAGGCATGTACCAGCTGGGCGGACAGCCGATGTTTTTGTCCGACCGCGATCTGCAGACCGGACGTGGTGAGCCGGTGCAGGACACCGCACGTGCCCTGTCCCGTTATTTGGACGGCATTGTGATCCGTACCTATGAGCAGAAAGATGTGGAGATACTGGCAAAATACAGTGATATCCCGGTCATCAATGGACTGACCAACTTTGCCCATCCGTGTCAGGTGCTGGCAGACCTGATGACGGTCCGCGAGCATTTTGCCCAGCTGGAGGACCTGAAAATGTGCTTCATCGGCGATGGCTTCAATATGTGCAATTCGCTGATCGTCGGCTGCCTGAAGGTGGGCATGGAGGTTTCGGTCGCAACGCCGGAGGGCTATGAGCCGCACCCGGATGTGCTTGCCTTTGCAGAGCAGCAGAAAAAGCTGGGGGCAAAATTCATGCTGACACATGATGTCCGCCAGGCCGCTGCCGGTGCTGATGTGTTGTTTACCGATGCATGGACAGCAATGGGGCAGGAGGAGCAGGCGGAAATGCGCCGCGAGATATTCCAGGGCTTCACGGTCGACCATGAGCTGTTATCCTGCTGCAAGCAGGGCGTTATGGTGCAGCATTGTATGCCGGCATACCGCGGTGAGGAGATCACTGCAGAGGTGCTGGAGGAGCACGCCGACGAAATCTTTGAGGAATGTGAAAACCGCCTGCACGCACAGAAGGCTGTTATGGTCACACTGATGAGCGACAGGGACGAATATATATACTGATATACAGACACAGGGGGACAGCACAGACTGCCCCTCTGCTTTTTATATAAACGGGTGGAAACACACAGATATTATATGGATTTTTGCACGCTGTTATGGTATAATTACCATAATAAATCTGGAAATGAGGGATGACATGAAGAAGCGATTGACGGCGTGCCTGTTGGCACTGGTGATGCTATGTGCCGCGATACCGGCAATGGCAACAAAAGGCCCGGAGGATGTGGACAGGCAGGGGAATGCCATTGTCAGCGCAGAACGCGCGGCATCCAGCAGCGATTCGGCACAGCAGGGCATATTGATTGAAAAGACAAGTGAAATGGCTGCCAGTGGGAAGCTGGTCGAGCCGAAGCTGTTGTCGCAGGAGGAGCATGAGGCGCTGGTGGAAAACGCCGAGCCTGCGGCTGAATTTACCATGAGCCAGAACTATTCCGCGCAGCGGGGAGAGTTTGATGCCGATGTCAGCTATGCGGAAAAACGAACCACGAATTTTACGACCTATGGCGCACAGCTGCCGAATCTGGTTTATTACGCAGGCAATAAAAAGATCGATGTGGGTCCAGTGCTACAGCGGCTGTATAACAATATAAAAGCAGATCTTGCCAAAGGCACCAACAGCGCGGTTTTCAGGGGGGAGACTGATGCTGTGAAAAAGCTGGGCGTTTCGTTCCAGCTCCCTGGTGTGAGTGCGAAACATTATGAGGATATTGTGCGGGCGTTAGGCTGGCGTGTATATCTGTGCCTGGACTCGGATTGTCCGGAAATGTTCTATTCCAACGGCTTTTGCAGTATGGGCTTTGATCCTGGTTTGAACGGCACGACGATCACCATGTATATCATCCCGGGATACCGCGCGGGCTTTACCACGCTGTACCAGCGCACGACGCTGAAAAAACAGCTGGATACAAAGGTAAATGAATTGGTGGCAGAGAGCCAGAGCTATGCAACGGCATACGAAAAAATGGCGTTCTTCCATGACTGGCTGTGTGAGAACAACAGCTATAACAATGAGGCGGCGCAGTCGAGCGTCGGCACATACTCCGCGAATATTTCCGGCACGCCGTGGTCGTCGGCCAGCGCATTGCTGAGCAGTACGAACAGCAGCGTCAAAACCCCGGTGTGTGAGGGCTATTCCCGAGCGTTTCAGCTGTTGTGCCAGAAGGTGGGCATTACAGCGACGGTAATTTCCAGTACCAGCGGCAACCATATGTGGAATAATGTGAAATATGGCACGACTTGGACCGGCGTGGATATTACATGGGATGATGGCAGCGGAAGCAGCTATACCCACGATTATTTCTGCCGGGCGATCAATGGCATAAGCGGGCATACGATGGATGACCAGTATTTTGTTGACTGGCTGTATTATCCGTCACTGTCCTCCATTACTAGCAAGGCAGTGCTGCCGTATTATGATGTACCGGACAATTACTGGGGCCGCAGCATGGTCCAGTATGTGTATGATAACGAGTACATGGTCGGCGTGACCTGCGCAAAATTCGGCCCGGACATCAGGGTGACCCGTTCGCAGTTTGTGCGGATACTGTACAATCTCGCCGGTCAGCCGGAGGTGGAGTATTCAGCGCAGTTCCTCGATGTACCGGATGGCAAGTGGTATACCGATGCGGTCATCTGGGCATATGAGAATCAGGTCACAGCGGGGTATGACAATGGCTGCTTTGGTGTAAACGATGAAATCACCCGCGAACAGATGACAAAGATGCTGTGTGACTACTGCGGCGGCGTTCAGCCGGACGAGCCGGAAGACGATACGCCGGGCGATGATAATCCGGTGGATAAGCCGAGTGATAACCCGGAGGATACCACGGGCAACACGCCAACCGATACGACGGGCAATACACCGGACGACACTACAACGGATACGACGAGCAATA
>JAUNWG010000085.1 GCA_030540435.1 Eubacteriales bacterium | reverse complement strand
ATGGAAATGAAGCCAATCAAGGAAGGCAAGGTCCGCGAAATTTATGACAACGGCGATAGCCTGATTATGGTTGCAACTGACCGCATCAGCTGCTTCGATGTCATCCTGAAAAATGATGTCACCAAAAAGGGCACCGTTCTGACCCAGATGTCCAAGTTCTGGTTTGATATGACACAGGATATTATCCCGAACCACATGATTTCCGTTGATGTAAAGGATATGCCGGAATTTTTCCAGCAGCCGAAGTTTGACGGCAACAGTATGATGTGCCGAAAGCTGGACATGCTGCCGGTTGAATGTATCGTCCGCGGCTATATTACTGGCAGCGGCTGGGCAAGCTATCAGAAGGACGGCACTGTTTGCGGCATCAAGCTGCCAGAGGGCCTGCAGGAGTCCGACAAGCTGCCGGAGCCGATCTACACCCCTTCCACCAAAGCGGAAATCGGTGACCATGACGAAAACATTTCCTATGAGCAGAGTGTCGCTTATCTGGAAAAGCGTTTTCCGGGCAAGGGTGAAGAATATGCTTCCAAACTGCGCGACTACACCATTGCACTGTATAAGAAGTGTGCTGATTATGCACTGAGCCGTGGCATCATCATTGCAGATACCAAGTTTGAATTTGGTCTGGATGAGGATGGCAACATTGTTCTGGGCGATGAAATGCTGACACCGGACAGCTCCCGTTTCTGGCCGGCAGACGGCTATGAGGCAGGTCACAGCCAGCCGTCTTTCGACAAACAGTTTGCACGTGACTGGCTCAAGGCAAATGAGCATGACTGGAAGCTGCCGGAAGAAATCGTTGACAAGACCATCGCAAAGTATCTGCAGGCATATGAGCTGCTGACTGGCAAAGCTCTGGAAAAGTAATTCCCTGGTGAAAATCCATTTATCGTTGATGAAACCCGAAAGCTGTGTATGTCCACACGGCCTTCGGGTTTTTCTATGCAGCTGCAGCACATACGGGCAAAAGATGTGGTATAATTTTTAAAGTAGTATAATTTTAAATGTCGACGAGGTAACGCAATGAAGCTTCTTCATTTGGCTGACCTTCATATCGGAAAGCGCGTCAACGGTTTTTCCATGCTGGAGGATCAGTCCTATATTTTAAACCAAATCATCGATATCGTAGACAATCAGCAACCGGATGCTGTACTCATCGCCGGAGATGTATATGATAAACCTGTGCCCGCAGCAGATGCCGTGCAGCTTTTGGATGATTTTCTTGTTCAGCTGTCCCGCCGCCATGTACAAGTATGCATGATAAGTGGCAACCACGATTCTGCGGAACGGATTGCCTTTGGCGGCAGGCTGATGTCTGCCAGTGGTATCCATCTTGCGCCGGTATATCACGGCGCCATTGAACCGGTCACGCTGACCGATTCCTTTGGCAGCGTACATATTTATCTGATTCCGTTTCTGCGCCCGGCAAATGTTCGGCACTTTCATGCCGATACAGAAATCAACTCCTATACGAATGCCATGCGCACAGTAATTGAAAATATTTCCTTCTCCCCTGCTGCACGCAATGTCGCAGTCGTACACCAGTTTGTGACCGGCTCCGGCATCCAGCCAGAAACCTGTGAATCTGAGGAGCACACTGTAGGCGGGCTGGATCAGGTTGACGCTTCTGTTTTCGCTCCATTTGATTACGTCGCATTGGGTCATCTCCATGGTCCGCAGAAAATCGGCCGGGACACTATTCGCTATGGCGGCTCACCGCTGAAATACTCCTTTTCCGAGGTGAATCAAAAAAAGAGCGTCACCATCATCACCATGCAGGAAAAAGGCTGCATGGACATCCACCAGATCCCACTGCGCCCCAAACGGGATATGGAGCTTCTTCGCGGTGCGTTTGCTTCATTGACTGCCCCCGATTTTCTCCAAGCACATGATACGCAAAATTACTTCAAGATCACGCTGACTGACGAAGAAGATATCCCCAACGCACTGACTCGTCTTCGGGAGTGTTATCCGAATATGATGCTGCTGGAATATGACAACAAGCGCACCCGCGCCCATGCAGATATTCTAGGTGCAGACCATACCGAACAAAAATCCCCTTTGCAGCTGTTTGACGAGCTGTATGAAAAGCAAAACGGTCAGCCTATGAGCGACGCGCAGCGCACCTTTACCATGCAGCTGATCCGTGAAATCTGGGAGGATATGGAATGAGACCGCTGAAACTGACGTTATCCGCATTTGGTCCTTATGCCGGACAGGAAGAAATCGATATGAAAAAGCTGGGAACCGAAGGGCTGTATCTGATTACCGGCGACACCGGTGCAGGCAAAACCACGATTTTTGATGCCATTGTTTATGCGCTTTATGGCGTGGCGAGCAGCGACAAACGCGATGCCGGTATGCTTCGCTCCAAATATGCCGCGCCCACAACGCCGACAGAAGTCACATTGCTGTTTCAATACCGCGATAAGAAATACCATATTCGCCGCAGTCCGGCCTATATGCGCCCCGCCAAACGCGGCAAAGGTATGACAAAAGAACCGGCCTCCGTCACGCTGACGCTGCCTAATGGACGCATTATTGAAAAAAATGCCGAAGTTGATACCGAAATAAAATCCATCCTCGGCATAGATCACACGCAGTTTATGCAGATCGCTATGATCGCACAGGGCGACTTTTTAAAGCTGCTGCTGGCAAAAACGGAGGAACGCAGAAGCATATTCAGCAGTATTTTCAAAACCGGACAATTCGGGCAATTACAGGAACGTCTGCGTCAGGAACAACAGAAAGCAGCAAAACACTATGACGCACTGTACAGCAGCATCCAGCATGACATTCAGAGCGTCCGCTGGAACGAAGACAGCCCATTGGCACAGGACTGGCAGGAGATACAGTCCGGTAAGTCCGGCACTGCGGAAGCAATTTCTCTGATTGAACAAATGATTGCATCCGACGGGGAGCAGCACAAACAAGCTGCCCTTGCGCTGACTGAACTGGAACAGCAGCTAGAGCATCTCGTACTTCTTCTCAACCAGGCAACAGAGCTGAAAAAGCAAAAGCAGACCCTTCATCAGGCACAGCTACAGCTGGAAAACCAGCAGTCCACCCTTGCTTCGCTTTCTGCGCAGCTTGTTCGTGCACAGGAAAAAAGTCCGGAGATCGAACAGCTCTCTCAAAAGATCGCACTGGAAACAAATCAGCTGCCACGCTATGACGAATTGGAAGCTGCTGCTACTGCACTGCGGGAAAAGAAAGCGCAATGGAATGCAATCAAATCCAAACAAACAGAAACTGACGCTGCTCTCCGACAGTTATCAGCCGCCTTACAACAGGAAAAGTCCGAATTGGATACGCTGCAGCACGCCGGAGAACATCTTGCGCAGCTACAGCACCAACAGGAAAATACGACTGTTCGCTGGAATGCGCTCACAGAGCTGGAACAACAATATAAAAAATATAGCAATCTTCAATTGCAGCAAAGCAAAATGCAAGCACTGCAAACAGAAAAGCAGGCGGCACTTGCAGAGCAGCTGGAAACCGTCGAACAGCTGAAAAATGAATGTACGCTGCTCCAGACAGCAGATATTGAGCTGACACAGCTGAATCACGCCCTCGAACGCACACAGACACGGCAAACGGAGCTTACCGCATTACAGCAGGCGTACCAAAGCTATCAATCGCAGCTCACTGCACTCACACAAGCGCAGGTGCGCTATCAAACATATCAGCTTGCTGCTGACAAAGCAGACGAACAATATCGCCAGCTCAATCACGCCTTCTTGAGGGAACAGGCTGGTATCCTTGCGGAAAATCTGCGCCCCGGAATGCCTTGCCCGGTTTGTGGAGCAGTCGAACATCCAAAGCTGGCAGTAAAATCCAAAATTGTTCCCACGGAACAGGAATTAAATGCGGCAAAGGAACGCAGCGCACAAGCACAGCAAAAAGCTGCGCAGACTAGTCAGGCTGCCGGTATGTGCAAAGGTCGTACCGACGCTATGCGGAAAGAACTGGAAGAAAAAGCTGCCGCCTTGCTGGATAACTGCTCTTTGTCGCTGCTAGCGGATCGCATTGCTGAAACAATCGAACAAGCTCAACTGGAAATGCAGCACTTAGAGCAAGAAGCACGCAAAAAAATCAAAGCAGTCAATCGCCGAAACATACTGGAAAAGCAGTTTGCTGCGGCGGAGGCCACATTGAAAAAGCTGGAAAATGACTGCCATCAGGCAGAAACTGAAATCGCCGCGCTGCGGGCAGAGCAAAGTGCGCGCAAAGCAGATATTGACCAGCGTGCCTCCACACTGCTGGAAGGCTACAGTTGGGATACATTGGCCCAGCAGATCGATACACAGGCTGCACAGACATCAGCGCAGCTCAAGCAATATCATGCCGATATCCAGCTGGAAACCAAACGTATTTCCCGCAAACAGACACTCGATATCGAAATTCCGAAAAAGGAACAGCAGCAGCAAACACTTACTGAGCAATTGGGCGAACTTCGTACACAAATCGCCGCCCTGACAGAGCAATACAATCTACAAGCTGCTTCCGGAAAGAAGCTGCGCGATTCCCTTCCCTATGCCAATAAAGTGGCAGCGGAAGTAAATATTCAGGCATTAAACGCAGAAAAAGCTGCTATGGAAGCAGCCATACGCACAGCACAGGAGCAATACACCTCCAAGGAGCATGAGATCAGTCAAACCAAAGGGGAGATTGATACGCTTTGCAAGCTGATAGAAGCTGCACCGAAAATCAACTGTGAAAAGACTGAAATACAACAGAAAGCGCTGTTGCAGAAAAAGCAGTCGCTCACCACTCTCCAAACACAGCGGAACACACGCATGGAAATCAATCAAAGCTGTCTGGAGCACATCCGGAAAAACAGCACAGCATTGACCGCAGCGGAGGAACATCTAAAAGCAATACAAGCATTGTCCAAAACCGCGAACGGCACATTGGAGGGAAAGGAAAAGATCATGCTGGAAACCTATGTGCAGATGACGCTTTTCGACCGCATTATCAGCCGTGCCAATCTGCGCTTGCGCGTCATGTCCGGCGGACAATATGAGCTGATACGGCGCGCCGCCTCCGGAATGAAGAGCCAGAGCGGTCTGGATCTGGATGTAATCGACCATTATAACGGCACATCGCGCAGCGTCAACACGCTATCCGGCGGCGAATCCTTTCTGGCATCGTTGTCCCTCGCGCTGGGGCTTTCGGATGAAATTCAGGATTCCGCAGGCGGCATCAAGCTGGACACGATGTTTGTTGATGAAGGCTTTGGCTCTTTGGATGAGGAAGCCCTGCAGCAGGCAATGCGCGCCCTGCAGAGCCTGACAGATGATGGGCAGCGGCTCGTCGGCATTATCTCTCATGTTTCCGAACTAAAAAATCGTATCCCAAAACAAATTATTGTGACAAAAGACAAAGCCGGCGGCAGCAGCACGCGGCTTGTCACCGAATAACCAGATGTGTGGACGCAAAAGGCTGCCGGAAAATTCCGGCAGCCCTTCTTGCTTTATTTCAACATATATGCATCAAATGATAGGTGTATCGGCATTGAACCGTTCAGCGCACCATGTCCCGCGTAATTTCTGCCAGCGAATGTGCACCGCACATTTGCATCGTATCGCGCAGCTCCGCACCGATCTTTTCGATATACGCCTGAACGCCTTCGCTGCCGCCGCCATAAACGGAAACAACGAATGGACGGCAAATCAGCACGCCATCTGCACCCAGCGCCAGCGCCTTAAAGACATCTGTACCCGAACGGATGCCGCCGTCCACGAGAATCTTCATAGAGCCATCGACAGCTGTTGCGATCTCCTCCAGAACCTCAGCAGTCGCCGGGCACTGGTCAAGCACACGTCCGCCGTGATTGGAAACAACGATCGCAGAAGCGCCTGCCTCCTTTGCTTTCATCGCACCCTTGACAGTCATGACGCCCTTCACAATAAACGGTACGCCAGCCAGCTTTACGATCTCTGCCAGCTCCTCTACGGTCTTGCTGCCAGCCGGTGGATTCATATTCTTCAGGAACGGCAACCCGGCAGCATCGACATCCATTGCCGCTGCAAATGCATTTGCCTGATGCACCAGCTCCATCTTCTCCCTGATGGTATCCACATTCCACGGTTTGATGGTCGGAACACCCAAACCGCCATTCTCACCGATCGCAGCGGTTGCAGCCTCCATAACAGCCGGATTCGTGCCGTCGCCCGTGAATGCCGCAATGCCCGCCTGTGCGCAGGTGGAAACGAGCACCTTATTATAGGACATATCGTCGTATTTTTCGCTGTAATGCAGATTTACCGCACCTACCGGGCCTGCGAAGAACGGATATGCGAACTGCTTTCCAAACAGCTCACATGTCGTATCGACATCGCCGCCTACGCACAGAGTATCCATGTTAACACGAACCTCCTGCCACTTGTCATAGTTACGGATCGCAGTATCTCCAACACCCTTTGCGCCAGGACCTGGAATCTGATTTTTACATGCTTTGCCGTTGCAGACCGGACATGCCTTGCAGAATTTGCCAATATCGCCCCGTGCCTGCTCCAGCACTTCATTGTATGTCATAACAATGCCTTCTTTCTCAATAAACCTCTTTATGTACCTTGTCATACTGGAGGTCTTCCAGCGTATGCGGCTGCGGATGCTGCGCCGGCATACCGAGAACCAGAACGGCTTCCAGCTTCATATGCTCAGGATAATGCAGCAGATTTCGCAGATAATCCTCTGTAGAGCTGCCATCCTCTGCAAAACGCAGGCGTCCCTGCAGCCAGCAGCTGCCTACACCCTCTGTATCTGCCATCAGATGCATGTACGCCATAACGATGGAGCAATCCTCCACAATCGTATCCGACTTATCCGAATCGCCGAGGACAACGATTGCTGCATCTGCACCATCCAGCATCGTGCCGCAGCCGACACGGCAGCCAGACATCTTCTTTAGCATATCTTTGTCGCGTACAACGATCATTTCCCACGGGTTTAACCCCTTACCTGCAAACGACAGCAAACCTGCCTGCACAATTTTTTGCAATTTTTCTTCCGGAATTGCTTCATCTGTATACTTGCGGATGCTGCGTCGATTCTCTAACATCGTGATAAAATCCATGAAAATACTCCTTTCAGTTTTTTCGCATTTATCTTTCTTTTAATATTGTAACATGTTGTTAAAAACCGGTCAATATCCTTCATTCATTTTTATGTGATCTGCGTGTTAAAAAGCAAAAAACCACAAAATCAACCACTTTTTACCGTAAAATACTTCTTTTGCACCATACACAATTATGCAAAAATCTCTGAATATCTTCAAAAATATACATCATTGTATTGCAAAAACCTTTCATTCATTATATAATAGGTATCAGTAGATATTGAAATTCCATTCAGAAAGAAGGAAGAAAAATGAATTTTAAAGAAATCAATCCGTCACCTCGTCTTCTGATGTGCCCTGGTCCTACCGATGCTGACCCGCGCGTTCTGCGTGCAATGTCCGCACACATTCTCGGCCAGTTCGACCCTGAATTCCTCGATCTTATGGCTGAGACGCAGGAAATGGCACGTCGCGTATTCCAGACTGCAAATCACCAGACCTATGTCGTCGACACCACCTCCCGTGGTGGTCTTGAAACTGTCCTGACCGGTGCTATTTGTCCGGGCGATAAGGTTCTCATCCCTGCATTTGGCCGTTTCGGTTATCTGCTGTCTGAGATTTTGGAACGCTGCGGCGCTGAGATCACACTGCTTGAAAGAGAGTGGGGCACAGTATTTGAGCCGGACGAAATTGAAGCTGAACTAAAGAAGGGCGGCTACAAGGCTGTTGCCTGCATCCACGGTGAAACCTCCACCTCTATGATGCAGCCGATGGAAGAGATCGGCAAGCTGTGTAAGAAATACGATGCTCTGCTGATCGTTGATACCGTTGCAACACTCGGCGGCGTTGACATCCGCGTTGACGAATGGGGCATTGACGGTTGCATTGCCGGTACCCAGAAGTGCATTTCTGCTCCGTCCGGTTCCGCACTGATTACTTACAACAAAAAGATCGAAGACATCATCCTCGCGCGCAAGAAGGTCGAGAAGGGCATCCGCACCGATACCGACGTTGACGGCACCCTGCCGGGTATCCCAAGCAACTATCTTGATCTGGCACAGCTGCAGGATTACTGGGGCCCGCGCCATCTGAACCACCATACCGAAGCTACCTGCATGCAGTACGGTGTGCATGAGGCACTGCGCTGTATTCTGCTGGAGGGTCTTCAGGAACGTTTTGCCCGCCATATCCTGAACGATAAGGCACTGACCGCCGGTCTGGAAGCAATGGGTCTTACTATCTTCGGCGATATCAAAAACAAGATGCCGGTCGTCACTGCGATCAATATTCCGGAGGGCATCGACGGTCCGACGCTGAGAGGCCAGATGCTCAACGAATTTGGCATTGAGGTTGCAACCTCCTTTGGCCCGCTGGACGGCAAGATCATCCGTATCGGCAATATGGGCTACTCCAGCCAGAAGAGAAATATCCTCTTTACTCTGGGTGCTCTGGAGGCAGTCCTCATCCGCAACCATGTCAAGGTTCCGGCAGGCGACGCGGTACAGGCCGCACTTGAGGTTTATCAGAACGCTTAAGCGCCTTATCATGCCATATCAATCTACGGGACAGATTCTACACGAATCTGTCCTGTTTTGTTTTACATGCAATCTTGTCAGAACCACCGGCATAGCCGGTGGCCTGTTCTGGCCCTATAAGGGCCTTATA
>JAUNWG010000084.1 GCA_030540435.1 Eubacteriales bacterium | reverse complement strand
TTAGGGGGCATTCCGATATCAGTATAACGCTTAACATTTATACACACTTGAAATTGGATGCAGCGCAAGAAGAGATGAAACGACTGAAAAAGCAAAAGAAAAAGGCGCTGTCGTAAAATCGAAAAGAAAAGCCGTTTTACGACAGAATTTACGACAAATGACGGGAAAACTATGCAAAGCTATGCTACAGTATGCCGTATAGAAGAAATGGGAAATGTTGAGAAAAAGCGAAGAAACTATAAATAACTTGGTATTTTGAGGTATAATTTGTATGAAGAGAATATTATTCGTATGCCACGGCAATATTTGCCGCAGCCCGATGGCTGAATTCTATATGAAATCATTGATAGAAGAGAAAGGACTGTCAGGAAAATTTGAGATAGCTTCTGCTGCTACAAGCGCTGAAGAATTGGGAAATCCAGTGTATCAACCGGCACGGCGGAAACTGGCCGAACACGGTATCAACTGTAAAGGGAAATATGCCCGCCGAATGCATCGGGATGATTATATCTATTATGATTTACTTATTGGTATGGACCAACAAAATCTGCGTAATATGCGGCGAATATGTGGCGGGGATGAAGAAAACAAAATTCATTCTCTGATGGAATACACTGGACAACCACGAGATGTTGCAGATCCTTGGTACACTGGTGATTTTGATGCAACCTGGTGTGATGTGTCTGAAGGCTGTAACAGTTTGTTAGAATATTTGAGCAGTGAGTACTGACTTGTAACAATCCCATTGTACACGCTTGGAACCACGTTAAGTTTGAGAAATTCAAGCCAAAATTCTGTTTTTCCCATGCGTATAAAACGTTTGCACAAAAGAATATGTGAGAAAATTCACGAAAAGATGACAAATGCCACTGTAAACTGTTTTTTAACGATGACAATTCGTCTTGAACCCCCTTTCTAACAATGGTATAATAATATAATTGGTGACTGATAAAATAACTCCAGTAAGGGAGGAACTGTACTTGGGAAAAATTTCTATTCTTGGTGTAAATTTTGACGCGATCTCCAAAACCGAAGCGGTTGAATGCGCAATGGCGCGTATCCGTGAGGGGAAAAAGGGATATGTTGTCACGCCGAATTCTGAGATTGTATATATGGCGCGCAGTGATGCGCAGCTTAAACGGCTGCTGAATGCCGCTGCTCTGGTTTTACCGGACGGCATCGGCATTGTTCATGCTGCTAAAATTCTCAAAAAGCCTTTGACAGAAAAGGTCGCAGGTATTGAATTTGCCGCTGATCTGGTTGGTGAGCTGGCAAAAGAGGGACGTTCGCTGTTTTTATTCGGTGCAAAGCCGGGCATTGCAGAAAAAGCAGCACAAAACCTGAAAAAACAGCATCCTGGCCTGATTATTACAGGCTGCCGCGATGGATATTTCAAGAATGATGCAGAAGCAATCCATGACATCAATGCCGCAGGGCATTCTGATGTCATTCTGGTTTGTCTGGGGGCACCCAAGCAGGAAGTTTTTATGAAAGCACATTTGGACGAACTGAATGGTACGCTGCTGTGTGGCTTGGGCGGTTCTTTGGATGTATATGCAGGTGCAGTAGAGCGTGCACCGGATTTCTATGTTGATCATGGTTTGGAATGGTTCTACCGTTTGAAAAAGGAGCCGTGGCGTGCCAAACGCATGACCGCCTTGCCAAAGTTCCTGCTGACTGTCATGAAATCTAAGGTAACGGGAAAGGAAGATAAATGAACGTCAAATTGATTGCATATACACCGAACCCAGAGCAGCTCATCTCTGCTGCCGCGAAGACCTGCTATTCTGCAGCGACAGTTGATACTCTGCTTGATGGTTTGGACGAAGAAAAGACGCAGTCCTATCTTACCATGCTGACAGATATCGGACATGAAAGCCCAATTGAACATGCATCCTTTACCTTTGCCATTGAAGGTGTTTCCCGCTCATTGCTGGCACAGATCACGCGCCATCGCATGGCATCGTTCAGTGTCCAGTCGCAGCGTTATGTTAAGGAGCATGCGTTTGAATTTGTTCTGCCGCATGAGATCGAAGCAATACCGGAAGCAAAGGAAGCTTTCCTCAAGGCAATGGAAGACGACCAGAAAACCTATGAAAAGCTGGCTGCTATCCTACAGGAACGCCATATGCAAACCTTTATCGATGCGGGTTGTTCTGAAAAGGAAGCGCGCCGAAAAGCAGAAAAAAAGGCCATTGAGGACGCACGCTATGTCCTGCCGAATGCATGTGCAACAAAGATGGTTATGACAGCAAATGCCCGTTCACTGCACAATTTTTTCCGCCTGCGCTGCTGTAACCGTGCACAGTGGGAAATTCGCGAGCTGGCAGAGGAAATGTACAAGCAGGTCTATGCCGTGGCGCCAACGCTGTTCCGCAAAGCCGGGCCGTCCTGCACCTGTGGTGTCTGTTCCGAGGGCAAAATGAGCTGCGGCAGAGCTTCTGAGGTACGTGAAAAATACGAGCGTATCCGTGCGGAGGGCAAAGCATGAAGGGCAAACTGCTTGTTTTAGAGGGCACGGATGCTTCTGGTAAATCAACACAGTTTCAGCGCCTGTGTACCGCATTGGAAGCGCAGGACATTTCATATCACCGTTTGGTTTTTCCTCGTTATCAGGAGGAATCATCCGCGCTGATCCGTATGTACTTAAACGGCAGCTTTGGCTCACATCCAAATGATGTAAGCCCATATACTGCATCAACCTTTTTTGCAGTTGACCGTTATGCATCCTATCAGACCGACTGGAAAGAATATTATGAAAATGGCGGTCTGATTCTTGCTGACCGCTATACAACATCCAATGCAGTCCATCAGGCATCCAAGCTGGATGGTGCGGAGCAGCAGGCATATCTCGATTGGATGTTTGATTTTGAATACCGTATTATGGGTATCCCTGCGCCGGATGCCGTATATTTTCTCGATATGCCTACACAGGCTGTACAGGACCTGCTGGAGCATCGCCAGGGGAAAACACAGGATATCCATGAAAGAGATATGGAATACTTAAAAAAATGTTACCAGACCGCATCTGCGCTGGCAGACCAGTTTGGCTGGCAGCGCATTCGCTGTACCGAAGGGGATACCATCCGCACGATTGATGATATTTCCAATGAACTTATTTCTGCGGTGCTGCACACAATTTCTCAATAAGGAGATATCTATTTTAATATGCTACCATTTCAACCTGTCTCACTGAATGACAAGGAAAATGCGGATGCCTGTTCCGCAAAACAGAACTACAGGCTCTGCGAACATTGCTTTGCAGACTTATTTATTTGGAAGGATCACTATGATACACAGCTCTGTTTTCAGGGCGATTATATGTTTGTTAAGATGAAAACCTTCCCGGAACAGATTCCGATGTATCTTGCACCGATCGGCTCCGGCGATTTAAAGGAAGCGTTGCTTACACTGGAAGCGGATGCACAAGAACGTGGTATTGACTTTACCATGTGCAGCATCCCGGAACCAATGATCGATGCCATCGAGGCGGTGCTTCCAGGACGATATACCTTTACTGACAATACCGATGGCGCAGATTATATTTATGCTGCGGACAAGCTGATAACATTGTCCGGCAGAAAATTGCAGTCGAAACGTAATTTTGTCAATCGTTTTAAGAAAAACTATGACGGACGCTGGACATATGAAGAAATGACAGATGAAAACAGGCAGGAAGCCTATGATTTTCATCTGCACTGGTGCGAAAGTGAAAATAACTGCCCGAATGGTACGATGTATTCCGGGGAAACCTGTGCAGTATCGCTCGCGCTGGACAACAGGGAAGTGCTGGGCATGAAGGGCGGCATCTTACGGTTGGATGGCAAAGTGATCGGTTTCACAATGGGATGTCCGGTCAGCCACGATACCTATGTTGTCCAGCTGGAAAAGGCGGAGGCCTCCATCGCTGGCGCTTATCCGATGATTAATCAGCAGTTTGCTCAGCACCAGTTTGAAGGATATACCTACGTCAATCGTGAGGATGATCTTGGTATGGAGGGCCTGCGCAAGGCAAAGCAGTCGTATCATCCTGTGATGATGGGTAAAAAATATCTGGCGGTGAAAAAAGCATGATCCGATTTGCAGATCACAACGATTTGGATGCAGTGGTTTCGCTTTGGAAACGCTGTTTTCCCGGTGATGAGACCTTTACAGAATGGTTTTTCCATCGGATATATGATCCGGCAGTAACACTGCTGGATGAGGAGGATGGCAAGCTCTGTTCGATGCTTCAAATGCTTCCATACCAGCTGTGCGATACACGCGGTATCCGTCCGGTCACATATATCTATGGCGCATGTACAGCGCCGGAAAATCGCCGCCAGCATCGTATGGATCGGCTGCTGATGCATTCATTTGCACTCGACCAGGCAGCAGGGCGTGCAGCATCTATCCTGATCCCACAGGAGGAGTGGCTGTATGGCTTTTATGACCAGTTCGGCTATCGAACTGCGTTCTATACCGATTCGTTGACTGTCAAGAAGTCTGAGGTACAAAGCCACACTGCTATCCGGCTGACAGCAGCAGATATTCCTTCTATGCGCGCTTTATATGAGACAGATTCCGGTCTGCGTCTGCTGCGTACAGACAACGACTGGTTGGCACAGCTGGAGCTGTTTGACACGTTGGGTATGGGTGTATACGGTCTGAAACAGAATGATACGCTGACTTCCTACGCCTTTGTATGGAATGACGGTGCGGAAAAGCTGTGGGCACAGGAAGCCTGCGGCAATACGATTCCGCAGCTGGTGCAGGCGATATTGCATTCTACAGGCTGTTCAGAAATTCGCACCACAACACCAGGTGGAGAGCAAAAGCTCGGCTGCATCCGTTACCACGATGATACACCGGTAGAAGCCGGATACTTTAATCTATTGTTTAATTAAGGAGGAAGCTCTTATGGTATATGTTTTTCATGTAGACGGTTATGAGGACACAGAAATGATCGCGCCGCTGGACATGCTGTCGCGTGCAGATATCCCGATCACCCGTGTCGGCGTGACTGGCAAAACCATTACAAGCAAAATGGGCTTTACCATTGATGCTGACATCATGCCGGAGCAGTTAGATCTGTCTGACTGCGAAATGATTTTCCTGCCGGGCGGTCCGGGTACGAAAAACTATTTTGACAAGCCGGTTATCGACGAAGCGATCACATACTGCGTGGAACACCATTGTTATATCGCGGCAATTTGTGCTGCGCCGTCTGTACTGGCAGCAAAGGGCGTGCTGGACGGGAAGAAAGCGGTCTGCCATTTTAGTGTAAATGATAAGATGGCAGGCGCACAGCTGCAGGACAGCCTTGTGTGTGTAGATGATAACATCATTACTGGCTGTGGCGCGGCGGCTTCCATTGAGCTTGGTCTGACAATGGTGGAGCTTCTCCGTGGCAAAGACGCTGCTGACAAAGTGCGGCATGGCATTGAATACCGTGGATAAGGTACAGTTGCGTAACGTGCTGCTGGCGCAGCGCAGTGCAATACCGCCGGAGCAGCGCGCTACCATTAATGCGGCGATCTGTCGACGGGTGTTGGGCAGCGAAGTATACCGAATAGCAGGAACGCTGTTTATCTACTGGTCAACAGAGGATGAAATTGACACACATACCATTGTTTCCGACGCTTTGCGGCAGGGAAAGCGTGTTTGTATACCCAAGTGTCTGCCGGGTCATTGTATGGAGCCGAGGCAGATACTGTCGGAACAGGATTTGACAGAGGAAACTTTTGGTATCGCAGAACCAGGCGTGCACTGTACACCAGTCCCGCCGTCGGAGATCGACCTCTGTATCATTCCTGCGCTTGCATGTGATCGAACTGGCGCAAGGCTTGGCTATGGCGGCGGATTTTACGACCGTTTTTTGCCGCAGACCGCAGCGTATCGCATGGTTTTGTGCACACACGAGCGTATCCTGCCGCAATTGCCGGTGCAGCCGCTCGATGTCCGATGTGCCTGTATCATAACCGAACAGGAGGTGATGCTGATTGATGAAAGATAAAAACACACTGCTTCCAGGTCTGATGCTGTTTGCTTGCTTTATTATTTTGACAGTTTGCAGCATAGGCTTTGACTTTGTATTTTCCGGATTCCCTTCGCTTGGAGTCATCATTGTGGAGCTGCTTGCCTTTGTGCCGCCGACATATTGTATGTACAAAGCGCAGGACGATAAATTCCAGCTCAATTTCCGTTGGGAACGCGGACGCAACAAAAATCTGCCGATGCACCTTGGCTTTATCATAAAATTTGCCCTTGCAATTTCATTTCTGTCATTTCTTGCAAATCTGGTGGTTTATGTCATCTGCGGTGCAAATGATATCGACCTGAGCAGCATGATTACGACAAGCGGCATTGGAAACCGGTATGGCCTGCTGAGCTTTTTGGGAATCGTGATTCTCTCGCCGATTGCAGAGGAGTTTTTTGTTCGCGGGGCGTTATTTTCCGCATTTGAGCGGGAGGCTGGTACGATTGCAAGCATTGTTCTCAGTGCCATCTGTTTTGCAATGCTGCATGGTTCATTGCAGAATTTTGTCGGTCCACTGATTGCCGGATGTGCATATGCTTTTCTGGTGTATTCTTTTGATTCCATCTGGCCCGCAGTATTGGCCCATATCATCAATAATTTATATTATTATGTCATTAATTATCTTATCAATCTGTACAGTTCATTTGGAATCTGGAAATACTTTACTTATATCAATGTAATTTTATTTCTGCTGACATTATATCTGACACTCCGTTCACTGGAATCACAGGTACAGCTGCATGCGCTGCGGCCTCCTAAGCCAAATAAAGGTTCTATTACGGTGATGCTGCGTGATTGTCTGGTTAATCCGGGATTCTTTATTTTTATTTCCACTTTTATTGTCAGCATTGCGCTTAGATAAAAAAGACCCGCCTTCGTGCCTATTGGCCGAAGAGAAAGGATACTGATATGAAGGCAAACAGAAACAAAGAAACCACCTCTCCAAATTCACAGCCACATAAAAAACGCAAGAAAAAACGTTCGACTCTGGGCAGGACGCTGATGTATCTGCTGACCATTTTGGTTGTCTCTGTGATTCTCGCAGGCACTGGCATTTTGCTGAGCAATGACCTGCTAGCCCTTGCCAAAGAGGACCGTGAGATCACCGTTACCATTCCGGAGGACGCTTCGATCGGACAGGTTTCCAAACTGCTGGACAAGAGCGGTGTAGTCAATTATGGTACGATGTTCCATCTATTCACCAGCGTGATTTATCATGATATTGAATTTCGTCCGGGCATGTGGACGCTCAATTCCAATATGGATTACCGCCATATTGTCAATGAGATCCGCCTGTCAGACCGCAGCACACAGACCGTTACCATCCCGGAAGGCTATACGATCGACCAGATCATTGATACGTTGGTGGAAAATGGCCTCAGTTCTGAGGAAGAGCTGAAGAGCGTTCTGCAGGACGGCGAATTCAATTATGATTTCCTGCCGGATGCAGAGGAGCTTGGCAACGAGACAAACCGACTGGAAGGCTATTTGTTCCCGGACACCTATGAATTCTATCTCAGCGATGACGCTGACACCATCATCAACAAGATGCTGGGTAATTTTGAGAATAAGATAAACGATGATTCCAATGGCGAAAGCCTTGCAGAGCAGTGCAAAAACAAAGATATATCCGTTTCCGATATGGTCATACTTGCATCCATGATTGAAAAGGAAGCGGTAAATGCTGACGATATGTACCAGGTTTCCGGCGTTATCTCCAATCGTCTGAACAATTCGTCTGAATATCCGTATCTGAATATTGATGCGACCATTCAGTACGCAGTTGGTCATACCACGCTGACGGATGAAGATATGCAGTCTGACAGCCCGTATAACACCTATACCTCCAAGGGGCTGCCGCCCGGACCGATCTGCAACCCCGGCTATGACGCCCTGAATGCAGCGATCAATCCGGCGAATCACGACTATTACTACTATGTCGCCAATGCAGACCGTACAGCGCATATCTATGCAAAAACGCAGGAGGAGCAGACTGCCAATATCAAAAAAGTACAGCAAGAACGAAACAAGGAGTAAGAGGACGATTTATGAACAAGCCTGAAATTCTGGCTCCCGCCGGAGATATGGAGCGCCTGAAATATGCGATCGCTTACGGCGCAGATGCTGTTTATCTGGCAGGAAAGCATTTCGGTATGCGTGCGGCATCCGACAATTTCACCGATGAAGAACTGCAGGAGGGCATTGCATATGCCCATGCACGCGGTGTAAAAATCTATGTTACTGTCAATATTTCGCCCCGCTCCAATGAATTTTCCGAGTTGGAGGGCTATCTGCGCAAGCTGTACCAATACGGCGCAGATGCGGCGATTGTATCCGACCTCGGTGTGATTCGCGTGGCAAAACGTGTTGTGCCTGAGCTGCCGCTGCATATCAGCACGCAGACCAGCATTTTGAATTATGAGGCGGCGCAGTTCTGGGTGGATATGGGCGCGGAACGCATTGTATTGGCGCGTGAGCTGACGCTGGAGGAGATTCGCACCATCCGCGACCACATCCCACCTGAGGTGGAGATTGAATGCTTTGTCCATGGTGCGATGTGCATTTCCTATTCCGGCCGTTGCCTGATTTCCAACTATACGACCGGGCGCGACGCCAACCATGGCGCTTGTGCACAGTCCTGCCGCTGGAAATACGCGCTGATGGAGGAAAAACGCCCCGGGCAGTATTTCCCAGTGGAGGAGGATGAACGCGGTACTTATCTGTACAACT
>JAUNWG010000018.1 GCA_030540435.1 Eubacteriales bacterium | reverse complement strand
GTATAAGGCCCTTATAGGGCCAGAACAGGCCACCGGCTATGCCGGTGGTTCTGACGTGTTCGGGAAGTCTTTGGGCACTTGCAGCGCGGTATTGCCTCTTGACATGTCTATCTGGCGGAATTATAATAAGAAAAGTATAAATACTTTATCGAAGTAACGTATAAAATTTTCATTTGATGGAGAAGAGAAATTATGGCAAGAGATCCGTATAAAATTTATCTGAGCGAGGACGAAATCCCGAAGCAGTGGTATAATGTCCGCGCTGATATGAAGACTGACCACCGTCCGATCCTGCATCCGGGTACATTGCAGCCGGTTGGAGTTTCTGATTTGGAACCGGTATTCTGTACCAAGCTGGCAGAGCAGGAGCTGAATACAAAGGACCGTTTTATTGACATTCCGGATCCGGTACGTGACCGCTATCGCATGTACCGTCCGTCCCCGCTGATGCGTGCATATTATCTGGAAAAGGCGCTGGATACACCGGCTAAGATTTATTATAAATATGAGGGCGGCAACACCAGCGGCAGCCATAAGCTCAATTCCTCGATTGCACAGGCATATTATGCAAAGGAGCAGGGCTTAAAGGGCGTTACCACGGAGACTGGTGCAGGACAGTGGGGCACGGCACTTTCTATGGCATGCCAGTATTTTGGTCTGGACTGCCGTGTTTATATGGTTAAGTGCTCCTATGAGCAGAAACCGTACCGCAAGGAGGTTATGCATACTTACGATGCGAACATCATCCCGTCCCCGTCTGATACGACAAAGGTAGGATGTGAGATGCTGAAGCGCTTCCCGAACAGCACCGGTTCGCTGGGTACGGCAATTTCCGAAGCAGTTGAATATGCAACGACACATGATGGATATCGCTATGTACTTGGCAGCGTACTCAATCAGGTATTGATCCACCAGAGTATCATTGGTCTGGAAGCAAAGGCTGCCATGGAGAAGGTAGATGCGTACCCGGATATCGTCATCGGCTGTGCAGGCGGCGGTTCCAATCTCGGCGGCATTATGGCGCCGTTCATGGGCGATAAGCTGGCTGGCAAGGCAGCACCGCATTTTATCGCGGTAGAGCCGGCATCCTGCCCGTCGCTGACCCGCGGCAAGTTTGCGTATGATTTCTGCGATACCGGTATGGTTACACCGCTGGCAAAGATGTACACACTCGGCTGCGGATTCATTCCGTCCGCAAACCATGCAGGCGGTCTGCGCTATCATGGCATGAGCCCGATCCTTTCCCAGCTGTATCATGACGGTTTCTTGGATGAAGCGCGTTCTGTTGAGCAGACAGCTGTTTTCGATGCAGCTGAGATGTTTGCTAAGACGGAAGGCATCCTGCCTGCACCGGAATCCTCCCATGCGATCCGCGTTGCGATTGATGAAGCGCTCAAATGCCGCGAGTCCGGAGAGGCAAAGACGATCCTGTTTAACCTGACCGGTACGGGCTATTTCGATCTGACGGCATACAAGGCATACAATGAAAAGACCATGACGGATTATATTCCGACAGATGATGATCTGGCACGCGGCTTTGAGACCATTCCGCGCCTGCCGGGGATTCAGGAAGAGATTTGATTTTATATTTTGAGCAGACAATGGCGTCCTGCTTCCTCCGCGTGGGGGAAGCAGGGCGTTTTTTGGCAATTAGGATGGTGATAGAACATTATGTTTGAACAGCAGCTTACGGCGTATTTACAATCATACAGCCCCAATACCGCAGCATTGGAAAAGCTGACAGGACGCATTGCAGCACGGCTGGAGGGTGAGCCATGCCTGCCGCCGGCGAATATTGCAGGGCAGGCGCTGGATGCAGCGCGATGGGCAGACGATGCCGCCTGTGAAAAATATGCGGCGCTTTTGGCTGCCAGTATGGATCCGGAGCGGCAGAAAACAGTCCATCCAGCATTTCCGTCCATCATCAGCCAGATAGACAGCATAGAGGATGCATTTCTCTGTCAGCTGCAAAAACGGCAGGCGATTCCCGCCGCTGACTGCTATTTATGCCGGATGCGCAAGGGAGGGAATTTTGCTTCACGACCTGTGGAATCCGGCACTGGTGCAGTGAAACTGATTGCACGGATGACAGATTTTCTGCCGGAGGATGGCGATTACGCCCGTGTACAAGCGGCGATAGATAATCTGCTTCGGTTGCAGCTGATAGAGCTGCGCATGCATGCGGAACGGATTTCTCTGGAGGAAATACAGGAAGATGCGTTTGAAACACTGTACATGTTATTTGAGCAGGTCATTGCGCAGACCGCGCAGGATATTCGCGAACATGTATCGGGATATCAGGACGCACAGCTTCGGCTGCATCCCGGAAGCATTGTACTGACGGAATTTGGCAGACGGTTTGTACAGACCTGTTTAGTGTAAGAAATTTTTTGAAAAACTTGACAAAACTACAGCGGATTGGTATACTATATGAGTCGATTTGCCGCTGTGGCGGAATTGGCAGACGCAAGGGACTTAAAATCCCTCGCTGGTTTACAGCGTACCGGTTCAAGCCCGGTCAGCGGCACCACGTCGAAGCAAAGTCCGCTTTGCTTCGACCTTTTTTATGCAAAAAGGTCATCCGCCCGCTCCCTTGCTTCTCCTTTCCAAATCCCAACCGCTTCGCTGGGTTGTGATTTGGCGCTGGGATAGAACCACAAACAATAGCAGCACCGTGAGTCGAAGCAAAGTCCGCTTTGCTCCGATCATTTTATTTTTCAAATAAAACGATCATCTGCCTGCTCCCGCGTTGTTAGCGGGGGGCTTGCTGCGCTCGTCTGCCAATGGCAGAACGCGACCTCCTTCCAAATCGCAGCCGTTGGGAGAACATGGTTGACGTTTTTTATATTCTGTAGTAGTATAATTGACGGAATTTGTAAACGGAGGTCTTATATATGAGGATTTTGCGGCAATTTGGCATCATACTGCTGATAACCTTTGCAGGTGAGCTTTGCAAGGCAGTGCTCCCGCTTCCGGTCCCGGCGAGCATCTATGGAATGCTGATTTTGCTGGCAGCATTGTGCAGTGGTGTAATAAAGCTGGAAGCGGTAGAACAGGCAGGCGATTTCCTGATTGAAATTATGCCGATCCTGTTTGTCCCGGCAGCAGTAGGCTTGCTTGATGCATGGGATTCCTTGCAGACGATTTTGATTCCTGTGGCTGTGATTACCGCTGTAATCACTGTATTGGTCATGGCGGTTGCAGGACGGGTCGCACAGATGATCCTCCGCCATCAGAAAACGGGGGCACATCATGAATGAAATTCTAACGAACGGTACATATTTTGGTGTCGTTGTCACCATTGCGGCATTTTTATTTGGAGAATGGTGTAAGAAAAAATGGAAGCTGGCAATCTGCAATCCGCTGCTCATAGCGGTTATTGTCGTTATGGTTTTGCTGGTTGCAGTGGATATTGATTATGATGTATATTATGAAGGTGCAAAATATATCAGTTATCTGCTGACACCGGCAACAGTATGCCTTGCGATTCCGCTTTATCGCCAGCTATCGCTGCTGCGGCAGAATGCGCCGGCGATCATTTTGGGCATTCTTTCCGGCACGATTGCGAGTATGGCCGGTATTTTGGCGCTGTGTGTGCTGTTTGGGCTGTCACATGAACAGTATGTCACCCTGCTTCCCAAATCCATTACAACGGCGATTGGCATGGGCGTTTCCGAGGAGCTGGGCGGTATTGTGACTATTACCGTAGCGGTCATTATTATCACCGGTATTTTGGGAAATGTCATTGCATCTGCGGTGTGCCGCGTTTTTCGTATTGAGGAGCCGATCGCCCGCGGTGTTGCGATCGGTACAGCAGCACATGCAATTGGAACGGCGCGTGCGCTGGAGATCGGCCCGATAGAGGGCGCAATGAGTTCTCTGGCGGTTGCAGTTGCCGGCATTTTCACGGCGTGTACGGCATCGGTCTTTGCCATGCTGTGGTGAATAATAGATGATAAAAGGACTGTCTCACATGGAAAAGTAAGACAGTCCCTTTTTATCGTGAATATGCCTGAATAAAAAGCAGCTCCCCTTGCAGGATAAAACCTGAGGGGAGCTGTTTGCTTTACTTAACGAGCCAGATGCTTTCCGTCGTATCGCGTGGTATGGAACGGATACGAATAGGTGGAAGCGTGTACACCGACAGATGCCAGCGTATCGAGCAGGTTGCGCACCAGATCCATGTTGTGGTCGCGCTGTGCAAGGCTGATCTTCAAATAGCCCTTATAGGAGCTGACCAGCACACCGAACGGCTGATATGCACACGGCAGGATTGCCGCATAGTCGAGTACATACGGCTGCATGCTCTTCGGGATATTGAATGCGCCGATGTTTGTGAGGATGAAGGAGTCACGGCGGACATAGTTACGTGCACGGTCGCGCATCGCCTTTTCCTTTTCTGCGATCGGCATGTCAGCATTGTGCAGGGCGTATACATTGTCGCCGTTTGCCTTTGCCCACCATGCGCTGTGCTCCAGTACACGCTGGGTGTTGAAGTACTCGACGCACTTGCGGCATGCCTCTGCGAAGGACATGTCATGATATTCCGGGAAGAACGGCAGGTCGAGCAGGGAGAGGAAGAAGTGCGTTGTCTCGCTCGGAACGAGCGCACGCATATCCATCGGGATCTCTGCCGCGATGACAGGCTTCTCCTGATCTGCGGAGAAGTAGGTCAGTGCCATTGCGCGGGACAGCGCCGTCATGATAAAGGTCAGCGGCGAGCCGCCGTTCTTTTTGGTAAATGCCTTGAGCGAAGCGAACGGGAAAGCGATTTCTGTTACCAGTTCGTTTGCGTCCGTCTTGCTGTCATATTCCGGCATGTGGAAGACTTCGATGTCCTCATGATGGTTTGCATCCGAGCGAGGAACATCGTTCAGCAGCGGATAGGCATCCTCACATTCCTGCGGGTCAAATTCGGTTTCACGGGTGCGGATCGAGCCGTCGTTTTCAACCGGATGTCCGCACAGCGTCAGATATTCAAACAGGACGCTGCGGATAAACTGGTCAAAGCCGTGACCATCGCAGGTGCAGTGATGGTATTCCAGAATGATCGTGTTGCGGTTGTAGCCGCACAGGAACAGGTAGCCGTTGGTGTCCGCAGAGCCCATCCAATACGGGGAGAGATGGTTGTCAAACGGAAGGACAACAGGCGGCTTGTCGACATAGCGATAGGAATACGCCTTTTTGCCGCGCTTGAGTCCGACTGCCATCTGCGGGAAGCGGATGAGCGCCAGCTCCAATGCCTGCTGCAGCAGGTCGGGGCGTACCGGCTCGGACATGCGGATGATATGCCGCGGCGAGGTGGTCAGGTCGCGGTGGGTTGCATACATAAAAATATTTCCATAGGTATCGACGTTCAATACCGGGTCTTTACATACTGTAGTCATCATAAATCATACCTCCATTTTGCGCATACTGCGCAGGGACGTTTGGGTTGATGTATTTCGTTGATGTTATTGTAAATGAACATTCAAAGAAATAATAGAGCATTATTAAACATAAATTAATTGAATGACGAAAAATAAAAGAACAGAATGCACAAAACTAGAAATGGAATTTTGTGCAAAACGCTAAAAATGTTGCGTTTTGTAGAAAAAACGTTGTTTCCGCGATAAATCTGGGAGAAAAAACGGGACGGCTTTTGTCGATAAGTTTTAGGCTGGAATCCATTGACATTTTATCGGCTGAATGCTATACTAAACAGGCTTCCAAGGTCGGTACATTGATCTCACATATTTTTGTAAGTCATTGCTCGTTTGGACGGATGATTTGCAGAAATATGTGATTTTTTTGCGCTGAAGTGGAACAGATTTATTTGAATGGAGGTACCTGGAATGAATAAGGGTACAGTAAAGTGGTTTAACGCAGAGAAGGGCTATGGCTTCCTGTCCAATGACGAAGGCGGCGAGGATGTATTCGTACATTTCTCCGCAATTCAGATGGACGGATACAAGTCTTTGAACGAGGGTCAGAAGGTTACGTTTGATGTTGAGCCGGACCCGAAGAACAGCAGCAAGATGCGCGCTGTCGATGTAAAGCCGCTCTAAGGAATACAGGCGAAAAAGAAAGAGGGCAGTCCCAAGTACACGGGATTGTCCTCTTTTTGTTGTGGGAATGTTTCAATTAGAACGGCAGCGTGCGTTTGCGGAAGCTCCGTCCGGCAAGCAGGAACAGGACGATTGCGATCGCCAGCAGCACAAGCGGCAGCAGGCATGCATGCAGATCACTTTGCAGGATGCCGACGGGGTCCAGCAGCGTATACGGCGTTGCATACCGGAGGAAAGCAAACGGACCGCCGAGGTTTGCCAGCAGGCGGATGGTATAGAACAGGATGCACAGGGCGGCACTGATCGTCAGGGCGCGTCCGGCGCTGCGGCATTTGCACGAGAAAAAGAAGCACATGCCGGCAAAGGCAAGCTGCAGGGCAAAGATACACGCGGTCAGCAGAAGGAAATGCTTGATCGCCAGCAGGCCCGGATAGAAATACTCGCACAGGATAATGGTCACAGCGCAGCAGACCGCCAGCATCAGGAACAGATCGAGGATCAGGACGTTGCGCTGGGTTGCGGTGACGCACTTGCGGGAGTTCGGGGAAGCCAGCAGATATGCCATTGTGCCGCGGGATACATGCTGCGCGACCAATCGGACAGATAGGAGAATGGTGAACACCATTGGCAGCGCCAGCATGAGCATACCATATAAGTAATTGACGATAAATGCGGTAAATGTATTCCCGTAGTCCGCCATGCCGAGGACAGTCATTGCCTGCGGCAGGGACTGGGCAAGTGCCTGCAGTGCTGCGCCGGCCACGGGATCATACATACGTACAACTGCAAACGAATACAGACACATCAAAACAGTGAACACCAGCCACAGTGGAAAGGCGCGTTTATAGCTGTACCGGAACAGTGTGGAATTCATTCGTCCTCACCTCCATAATAATGCAGGAAAATTTCTTCCAGACTCTGACCGGCGTTGTCCATAGAAGCTACCGGATAATTAATCAGAATAGAAAACAGGCTGCGCAGGTCGCGGTAAACCGAGACCTTTAAAATGCGGCCTTCTGCTTCGATGACATTGATATTTTCATGCTGTAGCGCCTGTGCGGCCTCTTCGTTTTCAAGGGTGATGATGTAAACGCGGCGTTCGGTCTGACGCAGCTCCTCCAGTGAGGAGACGGTTTTTAATCTGCCGTTTTTCAGGATACCGATGCGGTCGCAGGTCTTTTCCACCTCGCTGAACCGATGGGACGACATCAGGATAGTCTTACCTTTTTTCTTTTCCTCCAGCAGCAGGTCGATAAATGCGTGCTGCATCAGCAGGTCAAGGCTTGCTGTCGGCTCGTCCAGGATCAGGATATTCGGGTCGTGCATGAATGCACAGACCAGCGCCAGCTTTTGCTTGGAGCCTTTGGACATGCGGCGGATGGGCTGTCGGACATCCAACTCAAACCGGTCGATCAGCTCCTTTGTGCGACCCTTTGTTTTCATGCCGCGATATTTGGTCATGAAGGACAAAAAGCTGCGTCCGGTCATGTCTGAGAACAGGCTGATATCACCCGGCAGATAGCCCAGTGTTTCCTGGATAACAGCGGCGGACTGGAAGCAGTCGCGCCCTTCGATTTGGCAGGAGCCGGACTGAGCGCGGGCAAAGCCCATCAGATGCCGGATTGTTGTTGTTTTGCCGGAGGCATTGGGACCGAGAAATCCAAATACTTCACCGGCTTCTACGGTAAAATTTAAGTCAAATACACCGCGGCCCCGCCCGTAATCACAGGTCAGGCCGCTGACGTCGATGATACTCACAAAAACCCTCCTTTGTTGCACTATAAAGTCTTTCCTATTTATTATACTGGATTCTGCTGCAGGAGAAAACCCTTTTTTCGACAGAATTTTATGTGCCGAATTTCGGCAGAAACGGGTTGATCCTGTGAACTTTGTCAATTATTAGGCAAAATATTTGTGCGAATTCAATAAAAGCGAGAATGATATTTTGTTAAGATAACAAAAAGATTACAAAAATTACAATTTGGTAACACAAAACGCATTTTTTATGATATACTATAGATACGATAAGAGACCAAGGAGGACACGCAGTGCAGTTTCACTTGCAGAATCATAAAAAAAAGATACTTTCCGCCGTACTGAGTGGCGTCGTGCTGACATCAGCTGGTGCACCGGTTTTGGCGTACAATACAGATAATTCAACATCCATCATATCGAGCATCTTTCAGAACGCAGCAAAAAATGAAACGGATTTATCCATGAGCGGCTACGCGCTCCAGCGTTTGGGACTGATCAGCGGCAGTGAAGACGGCGATCTCATGCTGGAAAAGGCCGGCACCCGTCAGGAGGGCTTTACATTATTCCTCGCATTGCTGGGAGAGCAGGACAAAGCAAATGCAACGCAGTATTCCTATACATTTACTGATGTTGCGGACTGGTTTGGCAATTATGCTGGCTATGGTGTGTATCAGCATTATACAAGCGGCCTGAGCGAGAAGCATTTTGGCGCGCAGGATGCCATCACGGCACAGCAGTACATGGCTTTTGTACTGCGTGCGCTGGGCTATACAGATTTTAATTGGACGGAGTCCATAAATAAAGCAGTGGAGATCGGGCTGTGCACACAGCAGCAGGCTGATCACTGGACAAACGATACATTCCGCCGTCAGGAACTGATGGAGATATCCTATCTGGCGCTGAGTGCGCGCATGCGTGGCAGCGAGAGCACGCTGGCCGACAAGCTGATCGCGGCAGGTAGGATCACCGAACAGCAGGCAGAGGCAGAAGGTCTGACCTATGGAACGGCATATACCGCACCGGCAGATACCGGCAGCACAAAGGTAACAGCATACGATGCCATGCCGGAGGGCAATTATGAGCTGCATAATCTGAGTACCAACAAGATTATGTCGACTACCACGACCAAGCAGGCGGATGTGGTTATGTCAGATGATATCAACAGCTCCAATCAGACGTTTACCATTCTGGGCAATGCGGACGGTACCTTCCGGATCGCAAGCTCGAATGACTATTCCCTGATGTTGGATACCAACCCGACGGATGGCGCTGACGCGATCATGTGGGCAGAAAATGGATCTGACTGCCAGAACTTTGCAGCAGAAGAGGTATCGGAGGGCGTGTACATCATCCGTCTGGCTTCCAATGCGAATGTTGCACTGACTGCGGTAAACGGTGACGTTCGTCTGAGCACATATACCGGCACAGCCGAGCAGCAGTGGACGCTCAACTCCAATCAGGAGGATATGCAGATGGCATCGGAAAAGCTGGCATCTATCATGACGGTTTATCCGAGCGGCAAGAAGCTGGGCAGCAGCTATTCCTTTGCAGGGGCAAGACAGTGCATGGGCTTTGGCAGAGAGGTATTTTACCGCATGTACGGTGAGACTGCACGCTGGAGCTACGATGGCAGCCCGAAAAGCAGTGCCGACGCTGCGCTGTATACCATTGTAGCAAAGTCCAATTCGTATTCCGCAGACAGCATGCGGGCGCTGATCAGCAAGGCAAAGCCGGGCGACATCCTCCAGATGAATACGCCAAAGATGCACACGATGGTGTTTGTCTCCAGCGATGATACAGGCTTTACCGTATACGATGCGAACTGGGTTTCCTCGAATCAGGTAAGTGTCCGCCGCGTCAGCTATGGCGCATGGTCGGGACGCAACAGCTCAAGTATCACATTGCTTCACGCAACCAATTATCCAACCAAATAAGCGAATCACCTTTCATAAGTGGAAGTTTTATAGGGATGAGACAGCCGGTCTGCATAGTGCAGGCCGGCTGTTCCGGTTTTTGCAGGGACAATTTGCGATACCCGAAAATGAAGATATTTTACAAGACTTCCGGATGCTCCGGCAGTACAATATCTACGGAAAGGAGCGAAAACGCATGAAAAAGGAGAGGCGAACGGTAGTCTATGATGATGAATTGCAGATAGAAGCCTATCATTTTGCAGGGACCCGCCAGCCGTTTCCCAACCATTTCCATGAGTACTATGTGATTGGATTTGTGGAGGACGGGGAACGCTGCTTATCCTGTAAAAACAAAGAATACAAGATAGAAAAGGGAACGATCCTGCTTTTTCATCCGGGGGACAATCATGCCTGTGTCCAAAGCGGCGACGGGACATTTGATTACCGCGGATTTCATATTGCAAAAAGCGCCATGCTGGATTTGGCGGAGGAGGTTACAGGGAAACGGGAGCTTCCCGGATTTTCGGAAAATGTCATGTATGATGATGAAATTGCCTGTTACCTGCGCCAGCTGCACGAAATGGTCATGAACGGCAATTCTGACTTTGGAAAGGAAGAAAACCTCTTGATCCTGATTTCCACGCTGATACAGCATTACGGACAGCTGTTTGAAAGCTGTGTACCGGAATGCCGGCAGGAAATTGAAAGGGCGTGTGCATTTATCAGAGAGCATTTTCATGAGCGGATTTATTTGGATCAGATATGCCGTTATGCCGGGCTAAGCAAATCCACATTGCTTCGGGCGTTTACAAAATCAAAGGGAGTTACGCCATACCGCTATTTGGAAACCATCCGCATCAATGAAGCGAAGACGTTGTTGAGAGACGGGGTACAGCCCGTAGAAGCTGCTATGCGGACCGGATTTTCCGATCAAAGCCATTTTACAAATTATTTCAATCGGTTTATCGGGCTTGCGCCCGGCGCTTATCGTGACATATTTTTTGACAAAAACAAGGATGGTGAAGCGCGGCATGAAGAATGAAACAATGACCGGGCATTTTGCGGCACTTTTGACCATTTTGATATGGGGAACCACCTTTATCTCGACAAAAATCCTATTGGTAGATTTTCAGCCGGTGGAGATCCTCTTTTTCCGTTTTGTTATGGGGTTTTTGGTTTTATTGGCAATATATCCACGGCGGCTGAAAACGGAGAGCCGCAAGCAGGAATGCATTTTTGCTGCAGCAGGGCTGTGTGGAATATGCCTGTATTATCTGCTGGAAAATATCGCCTTGACCTTTACAATGGCTTCCAATGTCGGCGTAATCGTATCGGTTGCCCCATTTTTTACGGCGATATTGGCGCATTTGTTTATGCGGTCAGAGGAAAAATTGCGGGCAAATTTCTTCATCGGCTTTGTTGTTGCAATGGCCGGGGTGATCTTAATCGGTTTCAATGGGGCGACATTGCAGCTGAATCCGATGGGAGATTTTCTTGCTGTTGCCGCCGCCTTCGTATGGGCATGTTATTCAATCTTGACAAGGAAGATCAGCAGCTTCGGTTATCCGGTTATTCTTTCTACCCGCAGGACGTTTTTCTATGGGATTTTATTTATGATACCGGCGTTGTTCTTTTTTGATTTTCAGCTGGATATATCCCGCTTTGCAGATATCCAATATGTATTCCATATTGGATATCTGGGACTGGGGGCTTCCGCGCTCTGTTTTGTGACATGGAATTTTGCTGTGAAGGAGCTGGGAGCAGTAAAGACAAGCGTATATATTTATATGGTTCCTGTGATAACGGTCGTTACGTCTGTACTGATTTTACATGAGCGATTGACGGTATTGGCAGGAATCGGAACGGTTTTGACTTTGGCAGGCCTGTTCCTGTCAGAACATAAGACAGGAAGGAAGCGTACAAAAGATGGATGTACAGAATAAAAAATGTGTGATGATACTTGATGAGCATTTACCGGCGGGCATGGCTGCCAATACAGCGGCCATTATGGGAATTACGTTGGGAAAGAAATTGCCGGAAGTCGTCGGCGCAGATGTGACGGATAAAACAGGGAAGGAACATTTGGGCATTATTGCATTTCCTGTGCCAATCCTGAAGGGGAATGCTGAAAGCATCAAAGCAATACGGGAAAAGCTTTACGAGCCGGATTTTTCAGATTTGACCGTGGTTGACTTTTCGGATTTGGCACAGGGCTGCAAGACCTATGATGAATTTATCGAGAAGATGAAAGTAACATCTGAAGACGATTTGCATTATTTGGGGATTGCGATCTGTGGGGCGAAGAAGAAAGTCAACAAGCTGACAGGAAATATGCCGCTGCTTCGGTGAATGGCTGGACTGGCGTTCCGGATGCTTTGCTGCAAAAACAGGTTTTTGACGACCGGCTGCATCCTGCTTTTTTGATTGCCAGAACATATTTGCATAACAAAAAAGGGCACATCTTTCGATGTGTCCTTCATTGGTATCCTATTAAAATGAAAGGGAAAATTACTCTGCAGTATACGGCAGCAGAGCGATATGACGTGCGCGCTTGATTGCCTCAGTCAGCTGGCGCTGATGCAGTGCACAGGTGCCAGTCATACGGCGCGGAAGGATCTTGCCGCGCTCGGACATGTATCTCTTCAGCTTTGCAACGTCCTTATAATCAATAGCCTCAACCTTATCTACACAGAAGGAGCAAACCTTTCTGCGGCGGCGGCCGCCACGGTTAGGGCGATATTCTCTTTTTTCTTCAGCCATTGTCGTAACCTCCTTGTTCTCAGTAATCAGAACGGAACCTCGCCGTCATCATCGGAAATCTCGCTAAAATCCGAGTCGCCGGTCGGCATATCGAAGCTCGGCGCCGGACGGGACGCATTCTGCTGCGGAGCAGCATATGTGTTCTGTGAATAATCTGCCCCATAGCCAGCATTCTGGTAACCAGAATTTGCTTCACGGGATTTTTTGGATTCACCGAACTGCACTTCGTCAGCGACAACCTCAATAGATGTGCGGTTATTTCCGTTTTTATCCTGCCAGCGTCTGGACTGGATGCTTCCTACTACGACGATCATCATGCCCTTGGTAAACCACTGCGAAACAAATTCCGCCGTGCGTCTCCATGCGACAATATCAATGAAATCGGTCTGACGTTCTCTGCCATTGCCGCTGTAATTGCGGTCAATCGCGATCGTGAACGTAACCACAGGCAGATTGCTCTGTGTGTAGCGAAGCTCCGGGTCGCGCGTTAAGCGACCCATAAGAATTGCCTTATTCAGCATATTCTGTCACCAGCCCTTAGTCTCTGGAAATGATGATGGAACGCATAACGCCATCAGTGATCTTGTAGACACGGTCAAGCTCAGCCGGGAAAGACGGATCAGACTCGAACTGGATCAGGGTATAATAACCTTCACGCAGGTCGTTGATCTCATATGCCATTCTGCGCTTGCCCCAATCGTCAACAGACTCAACAGTGCCATGCTTTTCGATCAGAGACTTGAACTTCTCAACAACAGCAGTGATTGCTTCTTCGCCGAGATTCGGGTTGACAATGAAAATTGTCTCGTACTTACCACTTACCTTTGCCAATTTAAGCACCTCCTTTTGGACTTTGGCCCACACCCTTTGTGTGAGCAAGGATACTATTCCATTATAATGTTTTCCGGAGGCTTGTCAAGTGGAAAATTACAAAATATTCCGATAAATTTTATTTTTTCACCTTGACGAATACGGCATGTTGTGTTAGAATCTCTTTCAGATGCTAATGTGGCTCAGAGGTAGAGCAGCTCACTCGTAATGAGCAGGTCGTGGGTTCGATTCCCACCATTAGCTCCATGATAAACCGTCTGTTTCGTAGGAAATGGACGGTTTTTTGCATTTGTTCCACTGCACATAGCAAGCGGTTCGACCGGATTTTCAACCATGTTTTGGTATGCTGTAGGTATTTGTGCTGTCGCCGCTGTCCGAGATGTAGTGTATGTGGAAGGGTCGCTTTTTTGCCAGATTTTCCAGCTGGCGCAGCATGGGTTTGTTGCATGTGAATACTTCTGACGTCAGGTCTTCTTCGTTGAAGCTGATGACGGTTTCTTGCAATCTTTTTGGCGATTTGAGGCTATAAATGGAGAAAGTTGCGGTTGTATTTATTCTATATTTTTCTAGTGCCTGCTTGTACAATTTCTTTTCTCTATGGGTATACTACTTTTGAGGTGATTACTTTGAAATATCCAGACTTGTATGCTCTCTTGGCAGATGCGCCGGAGGCCAAACAGTATTTTGAAAAGCTGCCCGATTACGTGAGAGAGCAGATCAGCACCCGTGCGAACGGTGTAAATTCCTTTGAAAGCCTGAGAGACTATGCAGATAATCTTCTACGTGGTGACGACTAATTTGTTGGGAAACGTAATATAACACTTAGAGCAGACCCATAGTGGCCTGCTCTTTTTCTGTGTGCGAATTACTGTCCGTATTCCATCGATTCCCGTGCATAAGTCTGCAAAAAACGGCGCAGGCTATAGAGAAACAGGAAAAGGGAGATTTAACAATATGATTTTCGCGCGCACGGCACTGACAGCATTGTTTTCCATTGCAGCATTATTTGCCATAACCAAGCTGATCGGGTATCGCCAGCTGGCACAGCTGAGTACATTTGACTATGTAAATGGAATTACGATCGGTTCGATCGCGGCAGAATTGTCTGTTGCCGAAGGGCAGGAGTTTTGGGAATGGCTGCTGGCGCTGGTTGTATATGGTGCAGTGACATGGCTGTTGGCGCTGCTTGCAGATCATTCTGTCAAGGCGCGGCGTGCCATCAATGGACGGGCGATCGTCCTGCTGGATAAAGGGAAAATATATGACAAAAATTTTCGGCGGGCACATATGGATATCCATGAGTTTCAGATGGAATGCCGCAGCTGCGGGTATTTTGACTTGAATCAGATCGAGACAGCAGTGCTGGAATCCAATGGTAAGATCAGTATTTTACCGGTCAGCCGCACTCGTCCGGCAACACCGGAGGATCTGGCGGTTTCTGTGCAGCAGGAAGCGATGTGCGGCAATGTGATTATTGACGGAAAAATTATGGAAAAGAATCTTCAGAATATGGGCTATGATACGCAGTGGCTTAACAAACAGCTGGAAAAGCAGCATAAGACAACGCTGTCCTCTATTTTTCTTGCAACCTGTTCACGGGATGGGATATTGACAGTATTTGAGCGTGCCAGCAAAGAGCATCGGGATATCTTAGAATAACCAGAGAAAAAGCCGAAAGATTTTGTGGATTTTTTTACAGTTTTTTGTTTGCAGTACAGCGAAAATATGATAAAATAAATTGAATAACAATAGAAACAAGGCAACAACGAGGTGATATCGATATAATGAGGCTTAAGTTTACAGGCTGTGCAGCCGCAGCAATGCTGTGCGCATGCCTGCTGTGCCAAACACCAGCATCAGCAGTTAGCATAGGCGAACCGTCTGAACAGGCGGAAAGCCTCTTAAAAGCGGCAGATCAGGCGGCACTTCTTCCACCGAGCATGGATGGTCAGGCAGCGAGCCAGCCTGTCACCCGGGCGCAGATGTGTTCGATGGCAGTGCGGCTGTATGCTTCTTTGAGCGGTACGGATTATAACAGCTTGATGCAGCAAAGTACAGCGCGGCGCAGTGTATGCCCGTATACGGATACGCAGGACGCAGATGTCCAGCAGGCATGGCTGCTTGGTTTGACCGAAGAAGAAAACGGCGCGTTCCGTCCCGATGAATCAGCGAATCGACAGCAGTTTATTGCCATGCTGTATCGTGCGATGCTGCAGAGTGGAAAAGAGGTAAGCGTTTCTGAAAATGAGATCGCAGAGACACTGTATACCTTTATAGATGGTGCTTATGTGCCGGATTGGGCGCAGGACAGTATGGCATATTTTGTGCGTGAGGGACTGTCCAGCGGCATAGGAAATGCAAAGCTCGGCGTCGGTGAAGTCGTAAACACCGAGCAGGCAGGTATCCTGGCTTATCGTGCAGCAGCAGCAGTACATACCGGACGCGGCAACAGCGGCGTACAAAATGTCAGCCAGATATCCATGCATTCCGGCGCAAGTGCGGTCAGCTGGACTGGCTGCGGTGCAGATTATTATCTGGTGTATTTTTATCAGAACGATGGTTTTAACAGTGTCCCAGTGCTGACCGAGCAGGTAAGCTCCGCAGGCAGCGGTGCACAGGAGCTGGCGCTGCCGCAGGAGATCGCAGAGCAGCCGGGGCTGTGGTATTGGTCGGTAGATGGTTTTGATTGCTCTGGCAAGCTGCTGGCATCTTCGGGACAGACGGCAATGCTTACAGTAACGGCACAGGCAGCTGCAACCGATGAAGGCGGTACACTGCTCATACCATCCGACGGAACGAATCCACAGGGAGATTTGATCGCAGGAACGATTCCGGCAGGCATGTCGTATTATGGCGAGAGCTACAGCCAGAAGGTCGCACGTATCTTCGGCAGCGGCGCAAGCTATCATAAGTATGCAAATTCCACAGAAGCAGCAAGCCATCAGGTAACGATTACTGTTCAGGTATGGGATTTTGACAAAAACGGCAACAAGATCACACGAAATGTCAGCTTCCAGATCCATCAAGCATTGGCTGCTACGGTTCAGCAGATTTTTGCAGAGATTTATGCGGGCGGTGAGCAGTTCCCGATCCATAATCTGGGCGGTTACTGCTGGCGTGGCGACGGTTCGTCCTCTGAGCACTGCTTGGGCACGGCAATCGACATCAACTGGGAAGAGAATTATATGTGTACCAACAGCGGTAAGGCTTTGACCGGCACGCACTGGACACCAGGTTCCGACCCGTATTCCATCCCGGCAAACGGCGATGTCGTCCGTATTTTTGCAAAGTACGGCTTCGGCTGGGGCGGCACATGGAACAGCAAAAAGGATTATATGCATTTCTCGTACTTTGGTACGTGATAACAGACAAAATGAAAGGGTGCACTGTGAAAAACGGTGCACCCCTTTTGTATGACAGATTGTATGACAATCAGAATGTATAAGGAGCAATCAAATTGAAAGAAATCGACCCAAAACAGACAAAACGTGCAACGGCCTTTGAACTGTGGATGGAAGCGCCGATGCCGATGATAACACTTTTTAAAACGTTAGATATCAGCAATCTTGTGAAGCTGAGCCGGAAGCATAACTATAAACTCAATATGTTACTGTGTTGGTGCATTGGCAAAGCTGCTTCGCAAATGGAGGAATTTTATTTACTGCCGGTAGGCAATGCGCTGATGCAATATGACAGCATTGCAGTAAATACGGTCGTTACGACAAAGGATGGAGATATTAATACCTGTGACATCCCATTTTCTGCGCAGTTAGAACAGTTCAATCAGGATTACTTGCGATTGACTCGTCAGGTGCATGACACCTGTGAACCATATGACCTTGGCGACGATTATATGGTGATCGGCACTTCCGCGCTTGTGCAGACGGAAATTGATGGAGCGGTAAATATTTATGCAGGATTCTATAACAATCCGTTTATCATCTGGGGAAGATATAAAAGGAATTTCTTAAAAACGACGCTTTCCATATCGTTTCAATTTCACCATACACAAATGGATGGCGGACATGCTGCAAAATTTCTCGAATGTTTACAGGCTGAGATAAGCACGTTAAAACTGTAAATTAATCTGCGGTATATCGCGTCACGCGCGATATAAAAGAACCAGCTTATGATCGGAAAAGTGTTCTCTGGTCAAAAGCTGGCTTTATTTTGATATGGTTGCCTTAAAATTCAGACGATTTCCCAATGTTAATTTGCGTTGCTTGCCGCGCCTGCCGCACCGGGGCTATAATGGAGCCAAATAAAGGAGGTATCAGCTATGTTCCATGAAAATCTCAAGGCACTGCGCCAGAAAAAAGGCTATACGCAGGAAGCGCTTGCAATCGAACTGCATGTTGTGCGGCAGACGGTATCGAAATGGGAAAAGGGTCTTTCGGTACCTGACGCCGATATCCTACAACGGCTTGCGGAGGTGCTTGAGGTCAGTGTGAGCCAGCTGCTGGGCGCAGATGTGCCCGACGACACACAGGGCAGGAATGAAATTGCAGAGCAGCTGGCAAGGATCAACGAGCAGCTTGCCATCAGCAACCGGAGGTCCAGATGGATCTGGAAGATTGTCTTTGGCATTTTAGCCGTTGTGGGCGTTGCCTTTGTACTGCTCATTGTTCTTGGCATGGTAAATTATACCAATATTGACCAAGAGGCAGCGGGAAAAACCGAGTGGACATGCACGCTGAATCAGCAGGAGTATGTCTACGAGGTGGAATACGACAGCAATTATCAGGTGATGACGGCGGGCGGTGACGCTTTTATCGCCAATCATGCCGATGTGGAGAGCTATGACGATGCGAATCAGGTCGCGGCACATATCGAGGACTATTTTGAAAGCAGGGGTGGCAGTGTGACCGTCACAAGGGAAGAGGGGCTGCGCCTGATGGAATAATATCCGCGGATGATGTCATCCCTGCATCCGTTTAAAATCCAGATAGCCCTGCAAGATCAGCGAAGCGGCGACAGCATCTACATTTTTTTTGTGCTTTTTCTGCTTTTTGCCAGTGGCGTGGAGGATTGCGTGCGCTTCGATGGTTGTGCGGCGTTCATCCCAGAAAATAACCGGTATCCCGGTGCGCTTTTCCAACTCGGCACCAAGTGTACGGCATTTCTCTGCGCGTTCGCCCTGCGTTGCGTTCATATTTTTTGGCAGACCCATGACGATCTCCTCAATTTTCTCGCGTTTTGCCAGCGCTGTCAGCTTTTCCAGCAGCTCGTCCGTGTTCCATGTTGCAATGACCTGCGGTGAACCGGCAAGGAAGCCGGTTGGGTCGGAGATGGATACGCCGGTACGCGCATCCCCGTAATCAATCCCCATGATTTTCATATGTTTTTCGTTCCTTTCCGATCATACAATTATCAAAAGTATAGCACAGGCGGCAATCTGATGCAAATTGCATTGCACTTTCCGGCATGGATTGGTATAATGGAAGAACAGTGAGCGCATGGAGGATAAAAAATGGCAACATCGAAAAACAATCGGAAAAAAGGAAAGAAACGGGCAAAGAACCATGCTGCGCGGCAGGCGCAGGAACAGAAGAGCGCTTCGGAGGTAAAGCGCGTACGCGACTGGAAGCAGGAGCAGGTCATCAGCTTTGTAGCGCTTGCCATCATGGTCGTGGGCTTTTTGCTTGCGAGCTTTACCAGCTATAGCATCATTGGCTATCCGGTTGCTGCCTTGGGTGCGGCAGTTGGACTGGTACGGACGAAGTGGGATACGACAAACCATAAGATCACAATCGTGTGCTATGTCGTGATTATTGTCCTGTTGATGTTGACATGGTTCAGCATGCTGGCCGGAAATAAGGCGTAAGCTGAAAGAATAAGGAGTACATTCATGGCAGTATCCAAGAACAATCGGAAAAAGAAAACAAAGCGTACACAGAATCATTCGGCGCCGAAGGTGGAAAAGCGGCTGACAGAGGAGCAGAAGCAGGAGTTGCTCGAAAAGCAGGAGCAGAACAACAAGCATTTGAAGCTGAGCATCGTTGCCTGCGTCATCATGGTCGTCGGCTTTGTCATAGCGTGGGGCGGATATGAGCTGATCGGCTATCCGATCTCGTTCGCCGGCGGCGTGATGGGCCTGGTTCTGACCCGCAAGCAGGACAAGGGCAGGAAGGTTACCATCGTCTGCTACACGATCTACTGTATTATGATCGCGTATATGTGGATTTTTAGGTTTTTGGCGAATTAGACCGCCTGAGAATTTGTGAAAATAATTGAACAAAACAGCATTGACGGAAGATACCCTGCGTGTTATAATGGTAACACCTATGCAGGGTATTTTTTTTGCTCTGAAATACAGAGCGCCTGCAAAGGGAGGCAAATTTTTAAGGAGGTGCCGTTATGCGCGTTAAAGTAACCCTGGCATGCACCGAGTGCAAGCAGAGAAACTACGACTCAATGAAAAACAAGAAGAACAATCCCGAGCGTCTCGAGATGAACAAGTACTGCCCGTTCTGCCGGAAGCACACGTTGCATCGTGAGAGCAAGTAAGGCTGGAGAAAGGATACGGCTTCATGGCTAAAAAAGAGCAGACCGCTTCTACAAACGATAAGAAGCAAAAAAACTCCGGCAAGGAGAAGAAGCCGGGCTTCTTTTCCAGAATTGGCAAATGGTTCCGTGATCTGAAGAGTGAATGCAAAAAGATCGTGTGGCCGACCCGCAAGCAGACAACGAAGAACACTGCCATTGTTATCGCTACCATTCTGGTAATCGGCGTGTTTATCTGGATTCTTGACGCAATCTTTAATCTGGGCATCACAACACTGATTCAAGTGGTCGCATAAGCGGAAAGGTTTGAGAACTGTATGTCTGACACACCTAAGTGGTATGTAATCCATACCTATTCCGGCTACGAAAATAAGGTAGCCTCATCCATCATGAAGGCGGTTGAAAACCGCAAGCTGTACGACCTCATCACGGACGTGACCATTCCGGTGGAAAAGGTACGTGAGGTCAAGGACGGCAAGACCCGCGAGGTAGAGCGCAAGCTGTTCCCGGGTTATGTGCTGGTCAAGATGATCCTGACTGATGAGAGCTGGTATCTTGTGCGCAATACGCGCGGCTGCACCGGCTTTGTCAGCCCGAACTCCAACAAGCCGCTTCCGCTCACCGACGAGGAGGCAGCGAAGTGGGGCGCAGAGACACAGGACGTCGAGGTCGAAGTAAGCTATAAGGTCGGTGATTCTGTTCGCGTCTGCGGCGGTCCGTTTGTCGACTTTGTCGGCGTTGTCGATGAGATCGATATCGGGCAGAACCAGGTTCGCATTACCATCCCTGTGTTCGGACGCGAGACCCCGGTTGAGCTGGAGCTTGACCAGGTCGAAGTCGTAGAGGAATAAAAACCTCATTTGGCAGGTGGGAGAGCGCGTCCATCCAAAAGGATGACAAGCGTCTCGCCATTACCACATTTTTCAAGGAGGTGCTATACAAATGGCACAGAAAGTAGTAGGATTTATTAAGCTTCAGATTCCGGCAGGTAAGGCAACTCCGGCTCCTCCGGTAGGTCCGGCGCTGGGCCAGCATGGTGTAAACATCATGGCCTTCACCAAGGAATTCAACGAGCGCACCAAGAATGACGCAGGCATGATCATTCCGGTCGTTATCACTGTATACGCAGACCGTTCGTTCTCCTTCGTTACCAAGACCCCTCCGGCTGCAGTGCTCATCAAGAAGGCATGCAACATCCAGAGCGGTTCCGCAGTTCCGAACAAGACCAAGGTTGCGTCTATCAGCATTGAGGACGTCCGCAAGATCGCAGAAACCAAGATGCCTGACCTCAACGCTGCTTCTGTCGAGGCTGCTATGAGCATGATCGCAGGCACCGCCCGTTCCATGGGCATCACTGTCTCTGAGTAATTTCGAGACCTGAGTTATTCATATTCATTTGCTGACGGCAGCTGTGCCGTCTGGTGGGAGGAACATTGCTTCCGAATTAACCACTAAAGGAGGATATTTATCGTGCGCAAAGGTAAAAAGTATATTGAGAGCGCAAAGCTCGTAGATCGCAGCAAGCTCTATGACACCGACGAGGCTCTGGGTATGGTCATCAATACCGCAAAGGCTAAGTTCGATGAAACAGTTGAAATTCATGTAAAGCTGGGCGTTGACTCCCGTCATGCTGACCAGCAGGTTCGCGGCGCTATCGTCCTGCCGAACGGCACCGGTAAGAATGTTCGCGTACTTGTTTTCGCTAAGGGCGATAAGGCACAGGCAGCGATCGACGCTGGCGCAGAGTTTGTTGGCGCTGAGGATATGGTTCAGCGCATCCAGAAGGAAAACTTCTTCGATTATGATGTTGTTATCGCAAGCCCGGACATGATGGGTCTGGTTGGCCGTCTGGGTCGTGTACTTGGCCCGAAGGGCCTGATGCCGAACCCGAAGGCTGGCACCGTTACGATGGACGTTGCAAAGGCTGTTCAGGACGCAAAGGCTGGTAAGATTGAGTACCGTCTGGACAAGACCAACATCATCCACTGCCCGATCGGCAAGGTTTCCTTCGGCGTTGAGAAGCTGGCTGAGAACTTCAACACCCTGATGAGCGCTATCATCAAGGCAAAGCCGGCAGCAGCAAAGGGCCAGTATATCCGCTCCTGCGTCGTTGCTTCGACCATGGGCCCGGGTGTCAAGGTAAACGCTGCAAAGCTGACCAACTAATTTATTTGAAAAAAGCCTTGACAGAATGGAACAGGGCTGTTATACTGTAATAGCTCGTTCAAAGACAGCAGGAGATGGACAACCATCCTAACCGGCATTTGCCATCCTGCCGAGGCAAGCATTTTGATGAGATTCATCTGATGATTTTTCATGCCCTCCGGTCTTTGGACAGGAGGGCATTTTTTCATGTCCCCGTATCACTTTTTATGGAGGTGAAACAGACTATGCCTAACGCAAAGGTTCTGGAACAGAAGAAGGCACAGGTTGCTTCTCTGGTTGAAAAGATCAAGAATTCCCCGGCTGGTGTCCTGGTTGATTACAAGGGCATCAACGTAGCAGACGATACCGCTCTCCGTAAGGAGCTGCGCGAAGCTGGTGTGGAATACTCCGTTGTTAAGAACACTATGCTGAAGTTCGCTGCGGAAGAGGTCGGTTTCCATGACATGGTCGAGCATCTGAATGGCACTACCGCCATTGCAATCAGCTCGGATGATGTTGTTGCACCGGCTAAGATCCTGTCTAAGTTCGCAAAGGATCACGAGAACTTTACCATCAAGACCGGCTTCCTCGAGGGTGCTGTTGTACCGGTATCCAAGATCGACGAGCTGGCTAAGCTGCCGAGCAAGGAAGTGCTCATCGCACAGACACTCTACAGCTTCAATTACCCGATCATGCAGCTCGCTATTGCGCTTAATGCAATCGCTGAGAAGGGCGAGGCAGACCAGGAAGCACTGGTTTCCACGCTGGTCGGCAAGGCAGAAGCTGCTGAAGAAGCAGCAGAGTAATTTCTGCACACTGGGAATTTGACATTCCCGCATACCCCACACATTTAATTTTGAAATTTGGAGGTTACTACCATGACTGTCAATGAAATTATTGATGCCGTCAAGGAACTGAAGGTTCTGGAACTGGCTGAGCTGGTTAAGGCTCTGGAAGAAGAATTTGGCGTATCTGCTACTCCGGTTGCTGTTGCAGGCGCTGCAGCAGGCGGCGAAGCAGCTGCTGCTGAGGAGAAGTCCGAGTTCGACGTTGTCCTGACTTCTGCAGGCGACAAGAAGATCAACGTTATCAAGGTTGTCCGTGCAATCACCGGCCTGGGCCTGAAGGAAGCTAAGGCTAAGGTTGACGAGGCTCCGTCCACCATCAAGGAAGGCGCATCCAAGGATGAGGCTGAGGACATCAAGAAGCAGCTGGAAGAGGCTGGCGCTTCTGTAGAGCTGAAGTAAGTTTTTCTTACATCAATTTTACAAAGAAAATTACCGCAGGTTTCGTGAGAAGCCTGCGGTTTTTCATTTTTCGTCCGTTGACATGATGCAAAACGCTTTTCGGCGTGAATCGTGCACAGCTGAGAAAAAATTTTTCAAAAAATGTCCGTCAGCTCAATCATTTTACAGCCCCCAGACGTTGTAATAAGTGAAAGGACGCTTTCATATCTACAGGAGGGACATCTTGACGCGTGAAGATCAACTAATCAAACGATGCAAAGCCGGGGACGCGGAGGCGTTGGACGAGCTGGTTCGGATGTATTATCCGGATATCCTGCGCTATTGTCTCTGGCATGCACCCGACCGGCAGAGTGCCGAAGATGCCGCACAGGAGACGTTTATCAAAATGATACGGCATTTGCAGAGCTATACCCACCAGTACTTTCGTGCTTTTTTATACCGCATTGCCGCCAACACCTGTGTGGACATGCAGCGGAGAAAATGGACGTCGGCAGTCCCGCTGCCGGAGGGGCTGACTGTGACAGAGGATGGATATCACAGGGCGGAGGAGGACGCAGACCTGCAGCGCCTTGTGTCGGCTCTGCCGCCGGAGCAGCGGGAACTGGTACTGCTGCGGTTTGCACAACAGCTCACCCTGCGGGAGATGGCAGAGGTCACCGGCCTGCCGTTGCGCACGGTGCAGTCGCGGCTGCGTGCGGCACTAACGAAATTAAAATCCACGCTTTCGGAAGGAGGATGGGAATGAAGTCATTGGAAAAGCGGCTGTCTGCCGCACTGCATACCCAAACGGCAGTGGATGCTGCACGGGTCGAACAGACCGTGCAGGCAGTGCGGATGCACTATGCGGCAAAGCCACTTCGGCCGCGCATCGGATTTGGACGGTTTATTGTATTACAGGCGAGGCTTTCTGGTATCCGCATGTGGCTTTGGCAGGGGCTTGTCATGCTTGCGTTGCTCTGCGGGCTGAACCTCGTACAGGCGAATGCAAACATCCTGTTTACACTGCGATTGCTGCCATTTTTGCTCGGCTGCTGCGGCGTTGCAACTGTCACAGCGGCGATCCCGCTGGTATGCCGCTCGGTGCGCTATCGCATGTATGAAATGGAGCACGCCTGCTATTTTTCCGGTGCACAGCTGCTGCTGGCACGCCTGTTGTTTATCGGGGCAGGTATGCTGCTCACGTTGGCTGCGACCGTAGGGGTTGTGATCGGGCATCGTTGGCTCGGCGTCGGCTGTGCGGTGTTGTATGTATGTATACCGTGTCTTGCGACTGCATGCGGCGATTTGGCACTGCTCAGGCGCGTGCCGCTCGAGCGGTTCCCTGTGTTGGGTGTCGTGCTCGGGGGCGGCTTGGTGCTGGTGATGCGTCTGATGCTGCATTTCAGCTGGTATCCGCAGCAGTTCGGTATCGGCTGTGGTGCGCTGTGCATCGGTCTGGTGTTGCTGTGTGCTGTACAGGTGTACCATCTGGCGCACACCAGTAGCCCAGCGATGGGATAACACAAAGGAGGAAGGAATATGGAGCTAATCATTGACCATATGACCAAACAATTCAAGGATAAAACCGCGGTGGATGACGTCAGCCTGCAGCTAACGCCTGGCGTATGGGGGCTGCTCGGCGCAAACGGTGCGGGAAAAACCACACTGATGCGCATGATCGCCGGCATCCTCCAGCCGACAGCGGGAGAGATCCGATATGACGGCATCGAAATCGGCGCATTGGGTGCAGCATGGCGCGATGTGTTCGGTTATCTGCCGCAGGAATTTGGCTTTTATCCAGAATTTACAGTAAAAAGCTACCTGGACTATATCGCAGCCCTCAAGGGTCTGCCAAAGGCAGAGGGAGAAAAGCGCATTGACACGCTGCTGGAAACGCTGACGCTGGGCGATGTGCGCAATAAAAAGATCATCAAGCTGTCCGGCGGTATGAAACGGCGTGTCGGCATCGCGCAGGCGCTGCTCAATGAACCGGAGGTGCTTGTGCTGGATGAGCCGACAAGCGGACTGGATCCCGGAGAGCGCGTGCGGTTCCGCAATCTGCTGTCTGAGTTTGCACATGACCGCATTGTGCTCATCTCGACGCATATTGTGTCCGATGTGGAATATATCGCCACGCGCAATGCGATCATGAAGGACGGAAAAATCGTCACATTCGGCACGACCAACGAGCTGGTGCGCGAGATGGAGGGCCGTGTGTGGACGGCTTGTGTGGATGCTGCGGATGTACCAAAGTATGAGCATAGCATGTGCATTGCCAGCCTGCGCAATGAAGCGGACAGCCGGGTTTCCATCCGATATTTGTCGGATACGCCGGTAATCCCGCTTTCGGCACAGGCAGAGCCGCGGCTGGAGGATTTGTACCTGTGGCTGTTCCCGCAGGACGCGCATAAGGAGGGATAATAATGCGGTTGTTTTGGTTGGAGCTCAAGCGTGTGTTGCGTACACGCTCGACAATAGTGATTTTAGCGATTGCGCTGGTGCTGTCGATCATGATGGCATGGCTGCCGGTGTCCTATATTAAGCTGACCTTGCCGGATGGCAACGGCGGAGAGACAAAAGTCACCGGGATGCAGGCGCTGGCGGAGGCCAAAGAACGCCGGAGCGAATACAGCGGCGAGATCACGCCGGAAATGATGGAAAAGGCGCTGGCACAGTATCAGGATACCGTGGAACAGTATGGTGATCCGTATGAAGAAGAGTTTCCACTGGAGGTGGATGTCGAGCAGCTGTTTCCGGTAACGCATCTGACACGGCGGCTGGTGGAGGTCTATGCGAATGAGAACGGCATGGCACCAGAAGTTGCCGATCTGACGCAGGAGGACGCGGCACGGTTTTATGAACAGTGCACGGTGCACATCGGCGATCTGATGAAGCTGGAGCAGTCAAAGTATCCAGATGCCCAGCGGCAGGCAAAGGAGCTGTACAGCAAGGTGGAGCAGCCGTTTTACTATTATCCGGGCTACACGACGGATGCATTGGAATATGTCGGCATGTATGTCTTCCTGCTGGTCTTTTTTTGTACGCTTATTGCTGCGCCGATCTTTTCCTCGGAATATCAGACCGGTTCGGATGATATCCTGCGCTGCACCAAGCACGGCAGGATCCGGCTGGCTGTGACGAAAATTGCTACCGCACTGCTGTTGTTTGTCGTCACATTTGCCGTCTGCATGACGATCTTTACCGTGGTGTCCAATTCGTTGTTCGGCTGGGAATGCCGTCAGACCTCATTGCAGATCATCAGCTCGGCGGCGACATTGGTCAATCTGACGCTCGGCGGCGCGCAGAATTGGATTACCGGCATGGGGTTGCTGTCGTTGCTGGCGACTGCGAGCTTTACGCTGTTCCTGTCCAGTGTGTGCTGCTCGAATGTCAAGGCACTCGGTTTGTCCTTGGGATTTTTGGTGGGACCATCGATTTTCTATATGCTCACCAATAGTCAGCTGATTGCATGGCTGCGCTGCATTATGCCATCCGGTGCGGTGGGGCTGATGAACAGCTTTACCTATACGATTACGGGATTTGAATTTCTGCATATCGGGCAAAAGTGCTTCTGGCCGCCGGTTGTGATGTTTGTGGCAGAGCTGATTGCCATTCCGCTGTTCCTTGTACTCACTGTTCGGTGCTATCAAAAGCATATTTCCAGATGATGAAAAAACCGGCCATTGCCTGCGGGCAGTGACCGGTTCTTTTGTTGATATGATGTTTCAGTAATATGGTATTGCGGCAACCTGACGGACCGTTTTGTCCGGCAGGTTCGCAGTGCGCGGGAGCGCACCGCAGAGGTTTTCTTTTGCCTTCTTTTCTTTTCCTAAAAAAGAAAAGAAGGGGTTAGATCAGCAGATCGGTGTTTTTATCGTCGCAATATTTATGCAGGGTCGCGCGGACAGCACCCGGACCTGCGATCAGCTGGTTGAAGAAATCCACAATGCGGTCGCCGCAGCCAACCTCGAACATATTCAGACCGAACAGCGTACGGTCGGACAGGATCGCGTACAGCTGGTCATAATCTGCATCGCCGCCGCCGAGTGTGATGCCTGCCAGCCGCTTCTGCAGCTCCTCCAGCATTGGATCCGGGCTGATCGCCATCGGATCGCCGTTGTCGTCTATGCCGAGCAGGTAGCGCAGCCAGCCGGCAATCGCAAGCGGGATAAAGCGCAGGCGGGAAACCTTGTGCATCGGCACTGGGGAGTTGTAATAATCGCTCAAAATCTTGCCGTAACGGGTGACTACCTTGCGGGAGGTATCCGTCATAATACGTGCACAGGTATCGTTCAGATATGGATTCGGATAACGAATCGTCAGAATCTCGTGAACAAATTCATCCGGATCCAGTACGCCCGGATCAGCGCCCAGCGGCATGCACTCTGCATGCACCAGATTGGTGATAAAGGTACGGATATCATCATCACGGACAGTGCAGTTGATCGTCTCATAACCGAGCAGGGAGCCATAGGCTGCCATGGCGGTATCCATCGGGTTCAGTGTAGAGCATGCCTTCATCTCCATGCTCTTTTCTACGATGCGGCCGGAGGTAAAGATGATGCCGAGCTGCTCAAGCGGCGGATGTCCATTCGGGAACAGGTCTTCGATCAGCAGATACTGCGGGGATTCCGTGTTGACGAAACAAGCGACCTTGGAGCCCTTTGCTGTGACAACCGGCTTGACCTGATCCAGTCCATCCGCGCGCAGGATCGCTGTGATCTTTGCATTCGGGAACGGCGTGATCTTGTCGATCATGGTGCGTGGGAACAAAACATGGCCAGTCAGATAAGAGAATTCTGTGGCGTCAATCTTGCCGTTATGGAACCAGATATTGACGATCTCAATGATCGCGCGCTGCAGGCGATGACCGTTGTTATAGCAGTTGTCCATTGACACCAGAGAGATCGGCGTGCCGCAGGTATGCATACGATGCAGGCACAGGCTTGCCAGCTTGCCGAGGAAGCTCTGGCAGTCTGCCGGGCCGTTGGTCATATCCTCCAGAATATCTGGATAATACTTCTTATCCGAACCACGCAGATAATATGCCTTTTCCGTAATAGTCAGGGAAACCATCTGCAGGGACGGGGAGGCAAAAATCTCACGCAGGCGGTCAAAATCTGTACTCATCTTAATGGACTCTGCGATCGAACCGACGACTTCTTTTTTCAGTGCGCCGTCCGCATACAGCGTTACACAGATGGACAGGTTGTCAAACGGGCGATATGCCTTGTCGATGATCTCCTCGTCATATCCTTCACAGCAGATGATGCCCTTATCGGTCAGGCCAGCGGTCAGCATACGCTGCGCAAGAACTGCGGGGAAGGCGCGGAAAATATTGCCGGCGCCGATGTGCAGCCAGACGGGTTTTTCCTTTGTTTTGGCACGCATGGCCTGAATATCATAGTCCGGAAGGCGATAACCCTTCCAGTTTACCGTTTTTTCCAGGTTTTCCAGACTCAGTTTCATTCTAAATCTCACCATTCCTTTTTGTATTTCATTCAGAAAAATATCAAGATTACCTATAGTATACCAAACATGGCAACGCATTTCCAGTCAAATCGCACAAAAAGTGGAAGAGACAGTCTGAAATTTAACAACACACGCAAAAGTGCATCAGTCTGTGTCCTCCGGCTTGGTGTTGACGGTATTCCAGTCGACGGGTGTAATGCCGTGGTCATATAGGAACTGGTTTGCCTTTGAGAAATGCTGGCAGCCGAAAAAGCCGCGGTGTGCCGACAGCGGCGACGGGTGCGGGCACTCCAGGATTAAATGCTGCGGCTTGGTGATCAGCTCCTTTTTCTTGCGTGCATTCGCACCCCACAGCAGGAACACCATCGGCGTATCGCGTTCGCCCAGCAGGGAAATGATGCGGTCAGTCAGGATCTCCCAGCCCTTGTCCTTGTGGGAATTTGGCTGCCCTTCGCGTACCGTCAGCACGGTGTTCATCAGCAGTACACCTTCCCGTGCCCACGGGATCAGGCAGCCGGATTGCGGGATGAAGATGCCGATGTCGTCGTGCATTTCCTTAAAGATATTTTGCAGCGACGGCGGCATGGGGACGCCCGGACGCACGGAGAAGCACATGCCGTGCGCCTGACCGGCGCCGTGGTACGGGTCCTGACCGAGAATCACGATTTTTACATCCGAGTAGGAGGTATACCGCAGGGCGTTGAAGATATCCTTCATCGGCGGGAAGATGTGGTGCGAACGGTATTCCTGTTTCAAAAAGTCGCGCAGCTGCTGGTAATAGTCCTTTTCAAATTCCTCTGCAAGCAGTGCATCCCATTCATTTCCGATATTGACCATAGGTGTTGCTTCCTTTCACTTTGATAAATTTAGTATAGCATATTTTCCCCCGGCAGGAAAACTGTAATCAAATTGTAGTTGCATTCTCAAAGCAGCTATGTTATCCTGACTGTACTAGGAGTAATAGAACAGTTGTGAATTATTGGGAAGGAGGCAGGAGCATGATTCATCTGGACCTGCACGACCCGCGGCCGATGTATGAACAGGTTGTGGAACAGCTGGAAATGCTGGCAGCCAGAGGTGTATTGCACGCGGATGAAAAGCTGCCAAGTGTGCGCCAGATGGCGGTAGAGCTTTCATTAAATCCGAATACGGTGCAAAAGGCATACAGTGAGCTGCTCAGTCGGGATGTGATCTATTCCGTGCGCGGCAAAGGGAATTTTATTTCAAAGGACTGTACCGCGATCCGGCAAAGAAAATTAGAGGAGATACGGGGGCAGATGGAAGGCCTGCTGCGGCAGGCACAAGAGTTTGGCGCAACCGTGCAGCAGCGCAATGCAATGCTGCAGTCACTTATGGAGGTGGAAGAAGTATGATCTGTGCACAGGCAGTACACAAGAGCTTCGGTACAATACCGGCGCTGGATTCCGTAACAGCGGAAATCCGTACTGGCTCGATCTACGGATTGATCGGTTCCAATGGCGCGGGCAAATCGACGTTCCTGCGTATTCTGGCAGGTATCTTAAAGCCGGACAGTGGAACAGTTACCATTGACGAACAGGATGTTTTTGAAAATCCGGAGATCAAGAGCCGCTGCTTTATGATTTCAGATGAGCAGTATTTTTTCTCCGGCTGCACGCCGCGGGATATGAAGGATTATTATAAGACGATCTATCCACACTTTGATGTTGACCGCTATCGCAGCCTGATGAACAACTTTGGGCTGGACGAAAAGCGGAAGATACGCACGTTTTCCAAGGGCATGAAGAAACAGGTATCTGTCATTTGTGCCGCGTCATCCGGCGCGGATTACCTGTTTTGCGATGAGACATTTGACGGGCTGGACCCGGTCGCGCGGCAGGCGGTAAAGTCCATCTTTGCCGGTGATGTTGCGGAATTTTGCGCGACACCGGTCATTGCTTCGCACAACCTGCGCGAGCTGGAGGATTTCTGCGACTGCATCGGCCTGCTTCACCGCGGCGGCATTCTGTTTTCGCGTGATCTGGATGATATGAAGCTGAGTATCCAGAAGATCCAGCTGATACCGGATAAGATATCTGGCGAACAGATGCTGCGGGGAATGCATGTTCTGACCAAGCACACCAGCGGGCGCATGTGGACGGTTACTGTCCGCGGCTCCAGACAGGAGGTCGAGGAGCGTATGCGCGCGGGCAACCCGATCTATTATGAAATTATCCCGCTGTCGCTGGAGGAGATCTTTATCGCTGAAACGGAGGTGAACGGCTATGACGCAAAAAAACTCATCCTTTAATTTCCGGACATTGGTAGGGAACTGCTGCCGCAGGCAGTCCGCCTTGTTCACCCTGTCCGCGCTTGCAATGATTGCGGCGCTGCCGGTGTATATGATCCTGGCGATCCAGTCGCAGCTGCGGTTTTCTGATCTGAATAATCATGAAGTGCGGGCGAGCCTTGTCCTGAATATCAGAGATATCCTGATGGCCGGAAGTCCGGTGACGCTGGCGTTGGTTGCGTTGGCAGTCATTGCGGGCATCGCCATGTTCCGCTATCTGCATGTCAGAAACCAGACGGACTTTTTCCATTCCCTGCCGATCACGCGCGGTCAGTTGTTTGCTTCTCATACGCTCAGCGGCATTCTGGCTGTCGTTCCGGCATATCTCATCGGAACAGCCCTTGCCTGCGCCGTGTGTGTGGCCTACGGCTTTCCGGACGCGATCGATGCAAAATTACTCGCGTATTCTGTTTTCGCGCACCTGGCAGGATTTTTGATGGTTTACGCCGTGACGATCCTCGCAGCCATCGTCAGCGGTCATACGCTGGTTTCGCTGCTGGTATGCGGCTGGTTCCAGTTTGGCGCGTTTGCAGGCTGGGCAGTGATCAATCAGCTGTTTTATGTGCTGTATCCGGCGCGTGCATACAGCGCCAGCACGAATCCGTATTGGTTGTCCCCGCCAATACAAATGTTCCAGATGGTCGAAACGTTGGGCACCGGTTATTATAACAATGAAGAAATCAGGCTCCCATTGCATCCGTTTCGTGACGCGGTATTTATCCCAGCACTGGCGTATCTTGTTGCGACGGCGGTTATCCTCGCACTGTGCTGGCTGCTGAATCAAAAACGCAAGAGCGAGCATACCGGTCTTTCTATCGCATTTCCGATCATTGAGCAGCCGTTTAAGCTGTACATGGTCACAGTGATGGGGATTGCCTGCGGATTGGTATTCCAGGCGACAACCGTGAACTGGGGCATCATGTTCCTCGGCATCGCGCTGGGCGCATTGGTGACATCGTGCATCGTGGAGATCATCTATAATCTGGATTTCCACAGCCTGTTCAACCGTTGGCACAGTTTGCTGGTGTATGCTGTTGTGTGTGCAGTCGTGCTCGGCTGCATGGCGATGGACGTCACGCACTGGAACAGCGCTTTGCCGGACAGAGATCAGATCGTCAGCGCAGAGCTGAGGTCGAATGTGGAAAGCTGGGATTGCAGCGCATACGGCCAGGAAAATAACGGCTATATCGAAGGCGGTGGCATCACATGGTGGTCCATGATGAATACAGTTGCGCGTGCTGTCGGCGGCTGGGATATTTCCGGTGATGAAGCATCCGAGGAAGCTGTTGGACCGATGACTTCTGATGTTGCTATTGATGCAATGTATGACTCTGCATCCATCGGCGCAGAGGCGATGAAGAGCGACAGAAGCAGTATTACCACCGGACGGAATTATGAGAACCGGGGCTATCAGGTTGTCTTTACACTGAAGAACGGAAAGACCTTCACCCGTCAGTATTACATGCCGGATGGTACGGAGCAGCTGGAAGAGAATGGCGCAGCTGTACGCTTTTCGCAGGAATATCTTGAGACCCGTACGGCAGCTGCCCGCGCGGCTGACGAGTCATTTGACCCGGTGGTACTCATCACAAAGAATTATGCCAATGCAGAACAGAGTGCGTGTGATACGATCAAGCAGAAACAGGGTGTGATCAGCATTCTGAAAAAGCTCAAGACCGAATCCATGCAGTTGACGCAGGAATATGTTTCTAAAAATGTACCGGTGCTCGTGATCCGTGCAGTCAATACGTATAGCGGCTGGAGCTGGAACGATCTGACCAATCTGAATTCGGGCTATTACTCGGATGGAACGCTTCGTGTGATTGATATTCCGGTTTATGCCTGCGAAACAGATACGCTCAAAATCCTCAAACAGTATGCCCCTGAACTGGAGACGGGCTACGCTTCGGCAGAGGCCGATCATGTGACCGTGGAATATTGGACAGAGGATGAGGAATTTGTATCGCAGACATATGATGATGCAGAAACAATTGCAGAGTGCATGAAAAACAGCTATCCGTACGCGATCGGTCAGACGATGGATCCGGTATTTACGGATAAAACCATCGTTGCAAGTGTTAGTCTGACGCTGGCGGACGGCACAGAGTTATCCGGCTACTATTACGGCGACGACGATAGATTAAAGAAAGCGGCAGAAACAGAGGAGGAAGTGAGCGATACCAGTGCACCAACAGTTGGTGTCATCGGTGGGGCTGATGGTCCGACCGCTGTCATGATTTCCGCTACTGCGAACCAGCGGTTGGGGTTTGCTGTTGGATGCCTGGTTGGGCTCATTGTTGTGATCTTTTTGGCACGCTGGCTGCTGAAACGACGCAGGAAGAAGTAAAAGGAAAATACAGCAATAACAGTGCCCTCCCTGCCGCCGGCAGGGAGGGTATATTCTTTTTGTCAATTTGGAGGAACAAAGGGCAGAATTCCACCGATTTCCAGATAAAAGCAGAGAAATTGACACAATTGTTTGAAGCAGGACTTTACAAATAGTTATAAAACCGATATACTATAAATACTGGACGCAATCTACCCTTGGACAGGGCAGCACGTACGATTTTGAAAGATGGGGCAGACAAACATGGCAAGTGACTTTTCCCGCACACTGGCGCTCTTGCGCCGCGAAAAGAGAATAAGCCAGCGGACAGCAGCAGGGGATCTACAGGTCTCCCAGGCGCTGCTCAGCCACTATGAGAATGGGTTACGTGAACCGGGTCTCGGTTTTGTTGTGCGCGCTGCGGATTATTATGGCGTATCCTGCGATTACCTCCTGGGGCGCAGTATGTCCCGCGAGGGCAGTGCAGCGGCACCTGTCTCTGCAGAGGATGGAGAAACGGAGAACGCGGCTGCTATTCCGCGTAGATTGATCGCGGATTCCGCAGATATTCTGCTGGATGCTGCGGCAAAATCCGGTTCTGCACAGCTGTTGGAGGAGGTCACGGCATATCTGTCCGTGGCAGAGTACAAGCTGTTCCGATATTTATACGCCGCAGACAGCACGAATCCGCCGGAAGCCTTCCGCACAGGGGAGGAACGCTTTGATGCGTTGTGTGATGCACGGATGAAGCTGACAGAGCTGCGCATCCGCTGTGCTGCAGCAGGCGGCGGTGCTCTTGGCCTGCAGGAGGAAGCAGCGGAGCTGCCTGAGCTGTCGCTTGCATCGCTCCCGAATACCTATCCGGGAAAAGCGGAATCGTTGCTCCAGGTACTACAGAATGTATCTGATTCCATTGAGGAATTCGATAAAACAACAAAAAGCAGAAAGTAAATGGATGCCTGAAAAAATTTCAAAAAATCTGAAAAAATTTGAAAAAACTTGTTGACAGATCGGAAAACTCGTGGTATTATATAACACGTCGCTGAGAGATGCAGCGAACGGCAAGAGCACGGTATGCTGGTGTAGCTCAGTTGGTAGAGCAGCTGATTTGTAATCAGCAGGTCGGGGGTTCAAGTCCGTCCACCAGCTCCACTCTCTGCAACAACTTTATATGGGAGGTTTCCCGAGTGGCCAAAGGGGGCAGACTGTAAATCTGTTGTCAACGACTTCGGTGGTTCGAATCCACCACCTCCCACCATGTGTTAAAAGCTCATTCCATTGCGGAATGAGCTTTTTTCTGTTGAAATATATGATGCAATATGTTAAGCTGTACACGGCACTACCAATAACGGTAAGCGGTTGTCCCTCCATGGAGGGCTTCTTTACCCTCCGGCTTGTAAAGAGAGGAGGGGATGCGCTATGGTTACTTATGAAGCATTATTTCAGTACACATTGGTTATCATCGCCATTATTACCCTGATTATCACGGTAACAAAAAAGAAGTAACCGCCCAGCCTGGTAAACTAGCGGTTACTTTGTAACAGTTATCACCGGGACAACCGTTTATCGGTAGTGCCCTTTTTCTATTTACAGTATAACTGTTTACGGTAGAATTGTCAAATAAATATTGAAAGGGTTACCTGTCTCGATATATCCCCGTTTGTGCTCACAGCACAGGCGGAGATTTAGATTTGTCCTTGTATCAAATATCAGATGTAATTGCCGACTGTATAAATCTGGATAAGACGGTGCCGATATGATACAATATAATAAAATATAGAGCGATATTGTAAAGGAGGCGTTTAGGTGATAACCTTGCATGAGGTTGGCTTTGCATACCAGAGTACAATGGTTTTGAAAGATATCAATTTCTGTTTTGAAGCAGGAAAGCAATATATGCTTATCGGAGACAATGGGATCGGAAAGACAACACTGATAAAATTAATTTTAGATCTATTTAAGCCAACGGAAGGAAGCATTGACCGACCGCAGAATTGCGTATTCAGTTATCTGCCGGATAGTAACGGGATATATGACTATCTGACTGTGATGCAGAACATAAAATTCCGATTGGGAATATACAATATTCGCTTTGACGAACGGGCAGAACGGGCAGAGCGATTGTTGCAGCAATTTCACATGCTAAAATATAAAGATGCTCCCGTAAGCAGGCTTTCGCTGGGACTGAAAAAGAAAACTGCAATAATATGCGCAATGCTTGTGGATGCGGATGTATTGATTATGGATGAACCGACGATTGGGCTGGATATTGCTTCCAAAAAACAATTTGGCGCATTGATGCAGCATAGTCACAGCTTGATAACGATTTGTATTTCGCACGATCTGGAGCTGATGCAAAGCGGAAAATTTCAAATTTTGCGGTTGGAAAAGGATGGTTTTCGATATGCTGGTGCTTGAGAGCTTCCTGTGGAAAGAAACATTGGAAATTGTTCACAGTAAAAAGCTATTTGCAGTCAGTATGCTTGCGCTTGGATACGTCCTTTTTTGCAATCTGATCGCATA
>JAUNWG010000083.1 GCA_030540435.1 Eubacteriales bacterium | reverse complement strand
CTAAAGATCTTGCTTCCACCAGCATAGCTGGTGGTTTTTTTCGCTAAAGCGCCAAAAACAGTTTCCAGCAATCAGCATTCCCGATTGCTGGAAGCATTTATTCTATAACACCAAAAGCGTTCTGCTCAAAAAATCCCCTGCATTTCCGCTCTCAATTGTATCTTTCAATCCTCTGCTCGTTCACAACGCACAGTCACGCGGCTCTTATTGCCATAGGTACATGTGAACAGCGTGAGATCGTAGTCCCCGGCTGTCATCTCCGCTACAGCAGTATCCGCCAGAATATCTACGGCTGCCACCTCATAGCGGGAGACAATACCGTCCATGTCGGTAAAAATCACTGCATCACCAATAGACATCCTGTTTAATCTTCTGAAATGCCGCGTATAGTTGTGCGCAGCGATCACCAAATCATCGGTTTTCGTCGAGCCTGCATAGCGGCACGGCGCAATTTTCAGCCGCACATAATCCCACTCCGACATGACAGGCAGCTCCAATCCCAAACATGGAACAGACAGAGACCCAATATAACTATATCCATCGATCTCCACCTCTGTCATCGCAGGATCATACGGGTCAGCTTCCACGGCTGCTTCCGCAGGAATGCACTGTTCCATCTGCGGCAGAATGTCTTCTACCGCTTCTCCCGCCAGCCGGTCTTGTCTCTGATTCCAAAGGAACAGGGACAGCGCCGCCAGAACCAGCACTGCCCCCAACACCATACATATTGTTCCGATCTTATTTCTCATATTTCCCCTTCTTGTTGCCAAAGCGCAGCATCCAGCCGATTGAGAACAGGCCCAAGCCTGATACGACTAAAATAGGGATTGGCCAATCCAATTGTCCGGTCTTGGGTAATGTAGATGAGGTAGGTTTATTTGTCTGCGTTGTTGGTTTTGTAGGTTCCTTTTCCACTTCTACCTTTGGGCTGGCATTGACATCATAAACATATTTCCCATTTTCCAGCATAGGTACTGTCACCAGAAACGGCTCTGCTTTATTGTAGCCGTTGGCAGCTTTATCCTGCACCATCAGATACAGGCCCAGCTCCAAATTGTCAAACGTGATTTTTCCATCCTTGCCGATGTCCTTTGTTGTTCCGGCAATTTTATTTTTTGCTGCATATTGCGCAAGTTTCTTTGCCAGCGCCGCGGACTGGACGTCCTTGAGAGATTCCCCGCAGTCTTTGAAATTTCCAGTCAGCTGAAAGCTGTAATTTCCATTATCTGCATAAACCGAACCCACGCGGTAAAGCGTCAAATTGCCACCGGGAACTACTGTTTTCCCCTGCTTCATGGTGATTTGAATGCAACCTTTTTTTGACATATCCGGCACATCATAGGCAAAGGCAGTCGCGCCTATGGTGCACAGCAGCACCGCCGCAGCAAGCAATGCAACCAACCGTTTTCGTATCGACATATTATTCCCTCCCTATATAATCTTAGATTTTTCTATTTCCGCTTGCGTGTTTTCACCAGCAATGCGATCAACAAAATCAGCAGCATCGGCACTGCCACCAGCGGAGCTACAATCATCGGATCGATCTGCATGGCATCCGCCGTAACGCGGATTGCGTTTGCGTTATCCTGATTTTCTATCCGATGCCCGCGTACCAGCAGCCGATGGCTATTGACGCCGTACGGGGTACAGGTAACCAATGTACAATAATCCTCGCCCTCCACAATCTCCAGCGCACTCAATTCATTTGGCAGGACAATGCGTATCTGATCCACCTCATAGGTCAACATTTCATCCAGAATCCGTATCACAAAGGTATCGCCCTCTGTCAGCTTATCTAAATCGGTGAATAATTTTGCGCTGGGCAATCCCCGATGCCCGGAAAGGACGCAATGCGTACCGGCCCCTCCCACTGGGAGGGAGCTTCCTTCAATATGTCCCACAGCGATCTGTAGAACAGCCTCGTCCGTGCCGTGATAAATGGGCAAAGAGCAGTTGATGCTCTGGATTTCAATATAACCGATGATGCCGTTGCCAGAAACATTCAGCAGACTTTCATATTCTGCCCGTTCTTCATCCGTCAGGATATACCGGTCTGTTTTATGTAATAACGTCTGATTATATTGCCGGGCATCCGCCCAAAGCTTTTCATAGGTTTCATCATCCAAATCAGCTACCTGTCCGGCATATTCGGCAATCGCCTGGGACTGATGCAAAGAGTTCCAATAATCGCTGACAGTCGGATACAGCAGCAGGGACAGCCCTATGAAAAAGATCATTATCAACAATATTGTAGACAAATGTTTCTTCATAGGTTCTCCTTGCTGCTGCATCACAGGAGGCGGGAGCCTCCCGGATGCAGCATACGTTCAGGGTTTCAAAATGCGAAATGATAAATGATTACTTATCTGAGCTCATGCGCTTCTTGGTGATCAGCAGGACACCTGCGCCAACAACGAGCACACCGCCGATGATGTAGAACAGGGTCGTGCCCATACCGCCGGTAGAGGGAAGCTCGGTACCGGACTGGTTGTTAACCTTCGCAGTAACAGAAGGGAGGGTCAAGGTTTTGTTCCCATTGGCATCCGTGCCTTCTGTCGGAGCGATGGTTACTTCGAAATCATTTGTCAGCTTATTGTAGCCCTTAGGAGCCTCAACTTCGCGCAGGTAGTAAGTATCCGCATCCAGACCGGCAATGTCGATCTTGCCCTGCTCGCTGGTGGTCAAAGTAGTGTTTGCAGGCCAAGTGATCGTGCCATCGGTTCCAGCAGTAGGAACATCGACCCAACCGGTGAGCTTGCCGTTCACAATGGTAGCAACTTTTGTCTTATCTTTGTTCAGTAAAACGAACTTAGCGCCTTCCAGAACCTTGGTTTCGTCGCCGTTGCCGTACTTCAGGACATCGAAACTCCAGGTGTAAGTCTTGGTGGTGCTGTCAGGCGTGGTCTTGATGTTGGTGGTGTCGCCGTAGCTCAGCTTGCTGGTGTTGGAGTTGCCATTACCGCCGACAACCGCGTTCTCGTTGACGGTGGCAGAGTAAGAAATGACGATCTTGTCGTTGGCCTGCAAGCTGTTGCAGAAAGCCTCGGTGAACACAACTTCAAAGGTGCATCCGTCAGTAGGAGTGGTCACGCCTTCTGCGGTATAATCCCTAAAGGTGTAGTTGGACGAATCCACAGTTTCACCATTCAGAGTGACGGACACGCTGCCGTTAAAGGTCAGACCAGTGCTCATCTTATCGTGGAACACATAGTTCTCCGCGCCAGCCTGGGCGGTGATGGTGCTCTTGAAGTTCACGGTCTGGCCGATGTCGGCGTCGTTTTTTTCGCCATAGTTGCCGGTGGAATCTTCCTCAACGGTCTTGACGTTGGTGGGCTCTGCGTTCTTTTCCTTAATCGTCACATTGGGTTTCGTAGTATTCAGAGAGCACAGAGTACCCAGAGAGGAATCCAGCAGGTAGTAGCCCAGCTCCAGGTCGGTAAATTTAACCGTATCGCCGGTTGCCTTAGTGGAGCCCTGATGTCCAATACTGTTGGTCTTGGCATAAGCCTGTGCCAGCTTGGCGAAATCAGCAGCGCTCTTGCCTTCGATCCAGGTCACATAGCCCTGAGCATCAACATTCACATATTTGCCCTTAATGGCGTCGCTGTTAATGAAGTTGGTCCAAGCGGTGGTAGCCTTGTAGGCATAGGCGTTGGAAGCGGTGTCGTAGCTTTCCAGCTTCAGGATCTCATAGATGGTGTAGGTCTGGCCCTTAACGGCGTTGTCAACGGTAATGGTGCCGGTTCCGCCTGCCGCAAACGCTGTGACTGCCATCGTACAGACCATAACCAGTGCCAGACATAGGCTGGCTAATTTTTTTATGTGTTTCATTGTGAATTCCTTTCTCTGATAGATTTTTTGAAAAAACGGAAATTGATAATACTACATTTCCCCCTTTCTTCGCCGGTTGATATAATACATCAGTGCAGCCGCCATAACAGCAATTCCGCCAATTGTATATACCGCTGTGCCAGAGCCGCCGGTCTCCGGGAGTTCGTAGTCGTCTGGTATTGGTTTATTGGAAATCGTGAGATCAACTGTATTTTCATCAGTTTTAAAGGTGTAAACACATGTTGCATTATATTCCGCTGATCCATATTCGTCAGACTTGCTGCATGATACCGTATCTTCATTATCGCAGAACCAGAAATAATGCCTCTTCGTATCCAACTGATATCCCTCTGGCGCCTCTAACTCCTGAAGGTAATACAGTACATGCGTATACAGAATGACGTTAACTTCATCTCTGGTATCTGTTTGCACCTGGAAAACGCCTTCATCGTTGGTTTCATATGTCTGCATCAGTGTACCGTTCTCGGTATACAGGCCAAATTTCGCTCCGGGAAGTGCCTTGTCTTTGTTTCCGCTTTCATGCTTGTACACAGTTGCACCGTAGGTCTTACCGCTGATTGCTGCGGCCGGAACGTCACGCGCGCCGCCACCAACATCATAGGTCGTTCCGAACATGTTAATAGAAGCAGTATTGGAGTAGGAAAGGTTGCCGCTTCCGCCTTTAACGCTGGTACCATAGACCATCGTATATTTATATGGTCCCAATGTTTCATTCTTCAGCGTTACCGTCAGCAGATTTCCTTTCTTTTGTGTCTCACTGTCCTCTACATTTGGTTCATATTTCACGGTGTATTGGTCGGAAGGAACCTCCCATTTGTCTCCATTTTTATTCTCTGCGTAGATTTTCAGTGAACCCGACATGAAGCCCAGCGTCGTGGTCATGGTATCTTTAATGGTAAGATCCTGAAGCTGCTTTGACAGGTCTGCCATCGCCTCGTTTACGGTAATGGTATATTCCGCTACAAATCCGTTTCCTTCAACAGGATCGCCGGTAATCTGCTTGGTGAAGATACCGGGAATCGGAACTCGAACCGTTTCATCGTCAACTACAATATTGTGCCACGTTCCGCTTGTATCCTGCTGCTTGTTTGCAAGAAAGACATAGTTTTGCAGTCTGGCGCTTTGCCCACCGTACTCCTCTATCAATTCAGTAGCTTTCGTCTGATAGGTAAGGGTAAACGTTACATCCTTTGGATAGCTCCAGCAACGGCAATATCCATTATAATACAGAGCCCCTTGACATTTATTTTGCTCAAAATTCCATTCCCGACAGTTCTCTTCTGTACACTGACAGCTAGTGACCAAAGATATCTGCTGTCCATAAGGGATTTCTTTCCCGTTCACTTCTTTTTTATCTGTCCAATCGTTGTACCAGGCAAACCGATCTATACTTGCATCAGCATCTTCCCAATTTGGTACATCGATTTCTCCTTCTTCCCCTGCTATTTTTACAGTAACGGAGGTCGGGTTGCCCAAGTCGTTTTGATAGTACGTGTCCGATGATCCCTCTTGCTTCACGGCCATACTATCCCACAGGTACCAGAAATAATCATATTTTTCGCCTTCTCTTGCGCCTGGAATCTTCGTGGTGATCGTCCAATTGAACACATCGTCTTCATACGTCGCTTCATCACCCTGCGAATACGTTCCCGTTTTCACCACCTCGCCAGTGCTTGATACCGGGCTAGTCGAGGTTTTTCCTTCTGCTTCCTTTCCATCAAATTCTATCTTGTTCTTGTAGACAACGTAGCCGTCCTCTGCCTTCTGTTTTCTTGTACTTGTGTACTCCAAATAGTATTCCCATCCATCGCTTCCCAGCGTAATAGTTTCGTGACACACCTCACACTCAATACACTCCGGCATCGTATAGCTCCATTCGGTTTCCGTCCAGCTCAGACCCGGATCTCCAGGTTTTACCACCCATTGATGCCAGTCACTTACGTCTTTGCTTCCAGAGATGCCGGCAGTAATCGTAATCCCTTTTTCCTTGTCCTCTTCGGTATAGTAATGCGTCTCGGTTGTCTCGATTGCATCATGAAATGTTGAGCCGGGAATCTCGGAGTTCTGATGGCCGATAATTCCTGCCTTCCAGACAATTTTATTGGGATCTGTATTGTTTTCCGCCCATTTTCCGATCTCTGTATCCGTCTTCTCAGCAGGCGGCCTGATGACATTGACTGTGATTATACCATCGAACTCTAGTGGCTGATCCACGTAATCAAATTCACATGTTACATCGGCAACCAAATCAATACTCGAATAGTGTTCTATATTGCCCGATTCTTGGATATCAAAGACCAACCAGACAACTCCATTTTGCTGTTCCTCAAAATGCCAGGTTCCCACATCGACTGTTTGGTTTTCGTTTGTGTTCAAGGACAGCGTACCATTCTGCGTCAAATCAATGTTCGCAACAGAGGTAAAGGTGACATAATATCTGCCGACATCTATCTTGTTGCCGGAATACGCAACGCGAACATTATAGGTCTCACCGGCAACAACGTCATACCCTCCGTTTTCGTTAGGCGGCAGTTGGTCTTTTCCCTTTGAAACGGTGATCTGAACTTTGCCATTGCTTATTGTCTTAGCATACTCCATCAGACGGACAGGTTCCGTACTTGTGTTATTAGCACTCTTCTCACTGGAATCATCCACCGCCATGAAATTTATTTCAGCATTGGATTCTTCGGTTCCATCATCGGATTCCCCAGTCTCATCATTAGATTTCTCCGTCTGTACAAAACAGCTATCTTCATGCTGATGCTCCAGCACCTCAAGCTGACCGCAAATCAGTTTGCCGCTGCCGTCATAGCAGTTCTCGTCGTGGCGGTGCAGCACAGCTGTATTATTACAGACCAAAACATTTTGTTCTTCATAACATGCGTTGCTATGTGTGTGGTCATCGCCTTGTGTTTCACCGCATACCAATACCTGCTGAGGCTGATAGCATTCTGCGCTGTGTTCATGCGCTTCGATCTCAGGAAGCGTACATACCACATCACCGTTTTCGTCCTCACAGTTATCATCATGTATATGGACAACATAATTCGCTTGTCCACAGATCAGATCGTTATTTTCATCGTAACAATCTTCCGTATGTTGGTGTACGTTCAACGGACAGGCCAGTATTTTCTCCTGCTTCTCCAATGTAATGGCGGGCAGGATCAGTGCATAAACCGTACAAAATACCACAAGACAGGCCAAACCACTGACTATCCTCATCCATACCGTTCGCCGGTGCTTTTGATTCAGATATTCCGCTGCATCAGATAATATCTTCCGCATTCTGATTTCCCCCTTTCTATTTCACACTGCCCAATCGACCAATCGGCCAGACACGGAATAATATTCTTCCTACAATTTGCTCCTGTGCCACGCTGCCTACAGCTGTACTGCGGGAATCCACCGATGTCGAACGATGATCCCCCATAACAAATACCTTCTCATCCGGCACTTGATATGGCAGCTCAATATCACACTCTCCTAAGGCTTTTTCAACCAAGTATGGTTCATCAATTGCCACATGATTGACATAAACCGTTCCATCTTCTTTTATATCAATCCAGTCACCAGCTTCACCAATGACCCGTTTGACCAAAATCTTATTGTTATAATAAAAGGCAATAATATCGCCCGGTTCAAATTCCGAGGTCTTCATTGAGAATACAATCTCTCCATCCTGTAAAGTTGGCGTCATGGAACTGCCATAAATCTGTAAGACAGGAAGCCATAAAGTAGCTACTAAAACAGCTACAGCCGCTACTACAAGCAAAGTATAAATTGTACTGCGCAATACGGAATGATAACGGTTTTTATACTTTTCCCACTTCAGCTCATTCTCAATCTGATCAACACTCGGAGTTCCTGTGATAACTTTTTTATTCTTTTTCATTGCGATGCTTCCTCTGCAAGGCGGCGTACATTTTCCAAATACTGCGCCGCAGCCTGCTCTGCCGCCTCGAATACACCATTTAGCTGTAACGCAGCTTCTGCAATCGAACCAGCATTATCAATCTTGATTTCCCTGCTGGCAAGCTGCTCCTGTGCCTGCTTCAGTTGCTCTCGAAGCTGCTCATTCTCCTTGCTCTGTCGCAAAAGCAGTTCCAATAAGTCAGCGCGGCTTAATTTTCTTAACTCCTGATCTGTCATAGAACCCCTCTTCGCATTGCCTCCTTCACTGTCCTGTTGCTATTCCATACCGCATAATATTCATTATGTGGCACTAATGAAGCGATTAACCATTGATTTTCTATTATTGTAGCATATGTGTATGGGGAAATCAATCGTAAAAGGAAGTGTTGTCGTATAATTTCTACAAATTTTACCCAGTTCTCAGGCTGAGATATGTATGTAAATATACATCAGCCTCAAAATCTATGACCCGTCGTTTGGGTTCTCCATAAATTTTCATCTCAAAACCTTGCTCGTTATTGGAATCATAAACCATCACTGCACCTCGTACACGTTCAGACTGACAAATTCGTTCCCATAACAATTCACGAATTTTTACATTGACCTTTCCAACAAATATACCTGGTTTTAACTCCAAAAACCAGCGCGTCAATTCACCCCGGACAGATTCTGGTGCACAATCCATTACAATAACAGTCATTCTTCTATCCCCTGCTCCGCATAATTTTTGCCTCCGGAAATGGTTTTGCCATCTTGCTCCCACAACTCCCCAATTTTGATTGCATTATCCTGCTGGTCCTCAGCATCTCCTTGTAATATCCATGCAATATCCCGTGCAATTCGTTCGAGTAAATGAATTCTGGCAAAATATTTCCGACAACAAATTCTTGTCTCCCTGGTTAAATCTTCCCCTTTCTTTGCCACTTCAAATGCTGCCGGTATTGTCGTTTCGGCTTTGTATAAATCCGCAATATCATAGACAAATGATAGTTGTTTTCCTGTATGAATAAAGCCTAATCCGGCAGAATATCCCAATGATATAATTGCTGCATGACAAATGCCATATAGCAATGCATTTCCTTCCGATAATGCCTGATTGACTGGGTCTGATGCATCCCAATCATCCTGTTTATAGGAACGTTTTTTCCATTGTATCCCAGCCATTTTTGCTGATAATTCATACGCCTTTCTGATATGAATGCCCTCCATCCCTCGCAATTGCTGCAATGTCTTATTTGATAC
>JAUNWG010000180.1 GCA_030540435.1 Eubacteriales bacterium | reverse complement strand
CAAAGCCTTGATTTTACTTGATTTCTTCAACCATCCTTATCGAAGCCTTGTATTTACCAGAATGTTCAAGTATTCGTTGTGGGCGGCATCTATTTCACTGCTCACTGTCATTTGTAATACTTCATTGTAGCGGGAAAAGCCTTCCAACCCCCGCTGCGCCAGTGTATCAGGCCCGCCGCCAAACAGAGGCGCTTCCCTTACCAAAGCCAGCGCCTGCCGCCAGATATATAACCGGCCTGAGCCAAAGCTGTCGTCCCATTGCCCGTGGAGAAGCTCGTGGATTTGAAACAGCGTGCTGTTAGCCGAAAATCCAGTGTAAAAATACAGGAAAGCAAACGCTGCAAGCAAAAGAATCAACGCCGCCAACAACAGGCTCCATCGCAGGACTTTAGGAGAAAGACCGGAAAACAAGTCGTTTTTTTGTATTATCAGCCAGCAAATGGTCAATACTGCTGAAATCAAGATCAGTAATATGGCAGTCTTCGGAAATTTCAGGGAAACTCCGCCATCTTGAAAATGGATAACCTGCGCAGCGCAAACTGTCAGAGAAAGCGCACTATAAACTTGACATACATTCGCTAAATGTGTAGAAGATCGAACACAAAAGGATGGTAAAAACAGCAGCCCCAACAAAAGCGCCACCATGCCAGAATCGGAATGGAGGACGAAAATAGAAAATACGCACAGACACAGAGGGATAAAAAGGAACCATTCCCTTTTATCCGTGCGTAAAATCAGCGCTGCAGTGCATGCCCCCGCCACCAAAGACAAAAATGCTGCGCAGAAATTTACGTTGCCGAGAGTGCTCCAATACGCGCCGGAATAGTAGATATTCGCGCCATAATAATTGTAGCCCTCTGGATATAGCAAAAATGGATTCGCGCCGGTCAGCTGAATAAGACCCAAAACGACGAACAGCGTAACAGACACGCCGAATAGAGCAAGGTGCCATTTTTCCAATTTCAGATTTTTCCGCAGCACCAAAAAACAGAGGACATATAGTGTGATGGTGAAAAAACCGTCGCGCCGAATGCCGCCAAACAGCGTCCCAGAATATTGGGACAACAACGCAGAAATTCCGGTGAATACCAGATAAAGAATTGCAAACTGATACGGCTGCATTCCCGGATTTTTTCGTGGTGGATGGCCACTGCCCGTGTTGACCAGCTTCAGCTGGACCCATACCAGCAGAGATATCCCCAAATACCCACAGGAAAGCCAGAGGAACAGCTGATACTTAAATTCTGCGATCTCCGCGTATCCGCCGGCGGGAAACGCCAGCAGGAATATAGTAGACAGCAGAACCACATAAGCTGTGGAAATATATTCTTGGGGATTGCGTCGTCGTTTCATTTTCTTTGTTCCTTATGCTGGTATCGACAGATTCACCTCTTCAAACTGTCAATCTTAATTTAAGTTATTTCTCAATATAATGATGTGTTTGTGACCACATCATACCATATTATTGCAGAGGAGTCAATGTATATAACAATCATAAAATACAAATGCTTTTATCAATTTGAACGAACC
>JAUNWG010000082.1 GCA_030540435.1 Eubacteriales bacterium | reverse complement strand
AGCATCTTTGAAAGAGTAAATCGCTTGATGTAAGTCTCCGATATAATGCACAACTGTTCCTGCACCAATCAGCAAAGAAAGGATGCCCAATTCGCTTGCAGATAAATCCTGACACTCGTCAATCAAAACTACAGGAAACTTCTTCGCAACGAAGTGGCAAATCGTCTCGTCGCGAAGACACTTGCAAGCAATTAGGTTCATGTCTTCAAAAGTAGCAAAGCCATCATGTAAGAACTTGGATTTACACGCATTTGCACTTCTGATTACTCGCTCTGGGTTTCCTCCATACAATTCTGTTAATTGCTGAGCATTTTCTCCTTGACCAACATACCAATTTTGGTTGCTCGCTCTATAATTAAGCTGACTTGCATAGGTTGTCCGTCCAGGAAGGGCTAGCTTATAATTTTCAAGCCATTGATTTTTATATAGGCTTATATCGGAATCCACTACGTTAAATGATTTATCGCTCCTATCCTCTGGCATATGGTAAAATTTATAGCAAAATCGCTGCGCAATATGCCCGTGTACAAACCTGGAAATTGTACCTATAAAATGTTTGGAAGTATTTTGTTTCCCGTAAAACGAAGCGACTCGATCTACAATTGTTGCCGTTGCGTCATTTGTAAAAGTCAGGACAGCAATCCCGGATTGGCGGGATCTCCACTTGCAGATTTCATAAGCGGCCTTCAAGCCCAACACTTCTGTTTTTCCGCTTCCCGCACAGGCTTCCAGATAAATGCAGCGGTCTATGGGAGATAGAATATAGTCCAGCTGTTCATCCGTCTTTTCCTCTATCCTTGCCTTATCTTCCAGCGCAAATGTTCTATCGGCGGAAAGCACTTCGGCAAGTAAAGTGATTTTCTCGTCTCTTGTCACAATGATTTTCCTCCGCAAGCCCAAAGAACGGCATTAGAGATATACTCCGGCACCACAAAATCAGCCGTAATCTTTTCGGCCAAAGCATAAGCAAACACGCCTTTGCCAATCTCACCGTCTTCTATGTGCTCATAAATATATTTTGCGTCGTCTGCCAGATGTGACGTATCACTGTAGCTGTTTCCTTTGGCAATAATTTTATCAAGCTCGATACATACAGATCCCTTTTGTGTGGGCCAGACAGACTTCAGAACTGTCGCTAAAAGCATGGGATTGTACGTAGCGAGATCATACTCAAAGGTTTTTAACGGCGATACAAAAAGCCTCGTCCACTCATTACTATCAATTTGGCCTTTTATGGCAACAATTGGGTTCTTGCTTTCTACCTCTTTATCTTTCTCAGGATAGATATCTTTATTTGAATCGTCTTTGCCAGGATCTTTATCGGTCAGCCCGGAACAATATATTGGGATATTTGGGCCGGAAGATCCTTCAAAATTACCGAACAACTTCATGAAGTATTTGAAGTTGATTCCATTGATATTGATTACGGAAACACCCATCGCATCAAGTGTTGAAGCCAGTCGCAGAGGCTCTTCGCGGTTCTGGTTATATTTTTGCAAAACGATCTCTGCCAGTTTTGGCAACACAAGTGCCTCCGCAATTCCCTCGACCAAAATAATTCCACGCGAGAAAAGCATCGTGGACTTCGTTACATCCAGCCACCTGTTGATATAACTTTCGGCATCCGAATTATCAAAGTCTTTTCGACTGATCGTCGTAGAGCTAATGGAATCTTCTTTCCCCGCCAAATGAATCAACCTGTCTATCTTAACTGAGGAAGCCAATACTGGTGAATGGGTGGAGACGATAACCTGCGCATTGGGAAGCGTGTCAGCCAACGTCTCAAGATATTTGATAAACTTCACCTGCAATTGTGGATGAAGATGGGCTTCAGGCTCTTCGATCAGAAGGATTGTGAATATATCAGAATCCTTAATCAGCTCAAGTTCAGCAAATACCGTGGCAATGTAAAGCAGGTTGTTATATCCCAGACTATTGGTGGCCAAATCTCTGAACTTTTTGATATCTGTTTCGCCAGAAAGCGGAAAAAAGACCATTCGGATGTTTTCTATAATCCGATTGAAAGTCGTTTCGGAAAATTGCAAGTTTACGCTCTGACCAAACCTTGTACCTAACGCCTGCACAATTTTCCCGTTGATAGAGGCTTTAACCTCCTGGATCTCCGTATATTTTCCATCCTTATTTTGTACAATGTTGTCGTTAAATTCGGCCACGTTAGCCACAAGAGATTCTGTATTATCCCCGTACTTCTTTTTGAGAAGCCATGCAAGCCTCGAACGTCTTCCGGCAGAGAGCTTGGATTCTGCGTCGCGCAGAGGCGGAAGATAGATGCACTCTACTCTGTCAAAAGTATCTTCCTCGAAAATACTGGCGGTGGACTCACTGCCCCAATACTTGCGTTTCATAGATCCAAGCTTGGTTGGATTCTCGGTAATACAAAGGTGCAGGTGCGCATCGAAATCGGCATTACACCAAGACAAGAATACAATTTTTTCGTCCTCTGTTAGTTCGCTCAATACTGCATCGATTTCGATTGTATCGCTTACACAAGACCTATCCAATGAACAGTAAAAGTCGTCAGGAGAACAAGCGTAGTTGGATTCTGGTTCACGGAAGAGGAGCCGAAGCGCGTTTATGACGGCGGTTTTTCCACAGCCGTTTTCACCCAAAAGCACATTTAACCCCTTATTGAACGAAATAGTAGATTTTTTCTGAGTGTTTTTGTACCCTTGAATCGATAGTTTGGAAATATACATCTTGCATCCCCCTCGCAAATGGCACCTTTTCATATCAGCAGATTGCACCGCAGAGTGCTCATAGTTCCCTGCTCATATGGTTTCCTCCTGTGTGACACGAATGAGCTTGTCTCAGAACTTATTTGCCCATCCGGCCAGTTCCTCCTTGCTGACATTTCTCTTGAACACTCTGCCTTCAAGGAGATTGGATGCTGGGCAGCTAGGCTTCAATGCCTCGTTTGTCTTTCCCATCCCGCTTCCACCAGATGTGGCGAAGGGAATGATGGTTTTCCCGGCAAGGTCATGCTGCTCAAGGAAAGTATTGATGATGGTGGGTGCGACATACCGCCAAATGGGGAAGCCCACGAAGATGACATCGTACTCATCCATATTGTCCCGGATTGCTTCTACAGTGGGACGGGATCGGGGGATTATTGAGCGGTTACACTCTATCAAAGCCATGATCAGATTCATGGTCACGCCAAATTCGCTATACCCCTGTTCCCTTGTTTCCAGCGTACAGCTTTTTGTGTCATAGGTACTGCAAATGCGGCTTTTCTTCTCGAAAATGGAGTAGTCGAATTCCACCATACCATTCTCGTCCACCGCCAGCCTTTCCAGCACAGTGATGGGCTTCCCGGCAAGGGTGATCTCCTTTTTTTACGGATACCGCAGAGGTTCAGCACCTCCAGTACCGCACTGTTTAGCTCCGCTTTTTTCTCTTCGGGGACGCTGACCTTCCCCACCAGCCAGTATTTTGGTTCGCTCATAACATCAGCGCCTCCATCCGCAATGATCGGCGTCTCGGTTTTATATCGTGCCGCTTTTTTGATGTCTCGCATCGATTATGCAGCTGAATGCTTACGCCGCCGTATTTCGATTCGCCGTTTTCTGATGCAATTTCCGACGCTCTATCACTTTTGAGACCCAATTGGGGGTATCGTTTTGATATGTGCGCATCAGCATCGCATACTTACTCTTTTCTCTTCATTTCCTCTTTTACCGCTCTTCGATATGCCTGCGCTTCCGTCTCCCCCTGGTAGACAGGGTACATCTTTACCAGACGAATGCCTAGCGCATTTGCCCGCTGAATCTGCTGGAGCTTCGCCTCTTTATCCGATTCATCCGGGTGATCCATCGCATAGCGGAATGACGCCTGGATAAACTCGTCCGACGTCATCCCGAGGGAGGCGGCTATATCCAGCAGTTTCTTTTTTTCTTCGTCCGGCATCTGAAACTCATAGATCCAGTAATCAATTTCTCTTTCCTGATCTGCGGGCATAGATGCCTCTGAAGCAGCTTCCTGTGCTGCTTCTATTCCCTTATGCATCCTCTCGTGGTAGGCATAGCTCATGCAGACCAATTCACCATGTTCCTTGCTCTGGATGACCACAGGATTGCCATACTCTTCGAAAAAGTTATCGTCCTCAAGATGCTCAACAAAATCATCCTCTGTGATACGAGGCAGTCTGTCCCATTTGTTCATTGTGTCCTCCCTGCATTTTACGCTCCTGCGCGACCAATCGAATCAGCCCACCATTTCCTGCTTCATCATCTCAATGGTCTCACGCACGGTTTTCAGCGTCGGCAGATTCAGTCCCACTGTCCAGCCATATGGGGTCGGGGCTTCCATCGACCCATTCTGCCGATGGTGCGCCATAAAGCTGCGCAGATGGGTATCCGAGTTGTCGTAGATATTGTTCCCAAAGTCCTCCGACCACTCACTGGGGTAGATGGTGAACTTGTTCTTATGGATGACAGCCATCCCTCGAAGATACGACCATCCCTCTGCCGGACTAATACCTCGCTGCAGCATATGGCGGATACGCTCCGGCGAGTATCTCTCCTCGCCAAGGTCCGCCAGCGTCAGCTCACTTTCCTTCTTGTTAGTATTCGTATCGTAATAGATGGCCCGGCTCTTTGCCATGTTCTTTGCCTGTGCAGCCATCGGCCCCTCGCCGAGGTCAAAGTCCTCCAGATTCGGCAGCACAATGCCATAGGGCAGGAAGCCGTCCAGGAACATTTTCTTGGCCTTTTTCTTGTCGTTCTTTACATTCTCAGCATCCTGCTCGGTATACGGCTTTGCCGGTACGATGCGCACAGAGCTGTCCAGATAGAATACAAGCATCGTCTCCCCGTCGCACTCCACTGCGCGGCCGATGACCCGGTACTTATAATCCGTATTCCAACCCATGTTGCTGAAAATCGCAGATGCCACGCCCTTACAGCCGCATCGCTTCATGGTATACGCATCGTGCGATTCCTTGACCCATTTCAGCGTTTTAGGCGTGTCCTGCCCGGCCTTCCGCACGATAAGCATCTGCTCGACGGCATTGAAGGCCAGCTCGACCTGCATAACTTCGGCATTCGTGTTCATGCGATTGAATGCGCATTTATTGAATGCGATTCCGCTGCGGTCGATCGTAAAGCACACCTTATCCCGGGTCGAAAAGAACTCCGCGCGGGCGATCTCACATTCGGACAGGTCGTTCCGGCTGACAGCCTCTTTGTCCACCTGCAGGGAAACGGCATTTCTCTCACGAAGCGCCCTGACCCACATATCAAAGCTCTCCGTGGGCTTAACCTCTTCCCTTTCGTCCTTCGGATTCTCTTCGACTATATCCCGATCCGGGAACATCTCATAGTCATCAGAGCTGATCTCCACCATCGTGGGCAGCGCTTCCGGCGTCGGCGCAGCGGTCTGCTGCACCTCATTCTTTTCCTCAATCCGTGCGGCGATTTCATTCAGCGTTGTTTCATCCATGCCATGCGCACGGAGCGACGCACGGTTATAGTCCTCCGCAGTGAAGCCCAACCAATTGGGCACGGTGGACACTGCGCCGGCCAGAATGCCTTCTTCATACAGTCCCATCTGCTGAAGGCCGTGTTTCCAGCCGCCTCGATTGGCCGCCATGATCCTCTGGGTGAGGTAAAAGTCCTGCGGGTCGATGATGGCCGGGTGCTGGTCGATCGCATAGTACTGCGGCGCCTGATTGACATTCTTGACCGCCTTGTGATCCAGGAAGTTCGGCGTCACAGTCTTCTGCGCTTTGACGTCGCCACAGCGGCGCTCACTTTTCAGCACATTCATGACGCTGCTGCGGTTCCAGTCGAGACCGCCCTCTTTGGCTCTGCCGTCCACATACCGATGTGTATGCTTCTTTCGACCCAGCATAATCAGCACTTCGGCGATGGTATCTGCGTAAATGCCCGCCATATTCATCATGAAAATCAGCTGGACGCTTCTGGCTTCTTCCTCGTTGATGGCGATCTCATTCACGCCAACACGGTCATACCCATATGTATCTGGTACGATAAAGTTGCCCTGTTCATACCGCTGGCGCTGTGCAGCCGTAACCGCATCGCTCCTCTTATGGGACTCCTCCTGTGCGAGCAGAGACAGAATCTGGAGCGTAAAGTCCACATTCTTATCCAGCGTGAACATATTTTCCGTCTCGAACAGGATGCCCACAGGCTTGGGCAAGCTGCGCAGCATATAGATGATGCGCATACAGTCCATCAGGTTGCGGGACAGGCGGCTCAGGTTCTTCACCACGATGATGTCGAATTTGCCCTCCTGCGCATCCTTCAGCATCTGCACAAGGCCCATTCGCTTTTCAATGCCGGTCGCGGAAATACCCTCGTCCGCATACATGGCGACCATCTTCCACTCCGGGCGGCGGCGCACATAGTTCAGATAATACCGCTGCTGCGTCGCAAACGACGGAGCCTGCGCAAGGCTGTCCGTACTGACACGGCAATACACGACGACCTTTTTACGGGTACGAACATCGAACGGATTGATCTCCGGCATGGCCGGAATGGTCCGTATCTTGCTCATATCCCGTTCCCGATTCATACGCGCAAAGATATCCGCCTTTGTTTCGGGGCCAGTATTCGATTTTGTTTCCGGCACACGAAAGCTGCCGAGTCCTTCGCTCAGCCTTCCCGGCCTTTCAAATCGATCTCTGCTCATGTTCTTGTCCTTCGGTTGGCATCACCAGCACCGACGAAGCGGTGCGGTCATTCAGCATATTTTCCTGCGGCATAGTATCTTGCGTCATTTTTCTTGTGGTATGTTATCGTGTGTGATACTCTCATACGGAATCACTTCGTATTGCGCCAGATCAATATATACCGTTTTTCCATCCGGGAGAGGCTCACCCACATACCGCAGCGAATCGGACTGTCTGCTCACACCGATTACCTTGGCGAGATAATCCAGCAGCGACTTTGCATTTACATAGAAGCGTTCGGGACGAATCACAGTCGCCGTTTCTTTGTCATCTGTATTCTCCTCCGGCTGCCCTTGCATCACCCGAATATTCTGCCTGTTCATGTCCTTTTCTGCAACATTGGCGGTTGGATTTTCAGAGACATTGTTATACTTTATTGTACTGCTGTTATCTCCATGAATCAAGTTATTCGTGCATATTTTTTCGACGGATTCCTGACGGCCCGTCCGGTTATCCATCGGCACAGTATTTCCAGTTTCTGTGCTTGATTTCTTCTTTGATTCCGGCTTATAATAAACTCGAAATGCATCCTTATTTTTCTTGCTGCTCTGGATAAACAGCTGTTTTTTCTCCTCATTGATGAACAGCTGTACATACGCCGGATGGTTCAGAACCTCAATCGTTCTCTTTCGGATATGTATTCGGTCATTTCTAAAATACAACGAAATCCCACATTCGTTCAACATATCAGGTTCCCTCCATCCCAAGCCATGACGAGTCTCTCACTGAGCTGGATGTACACACTATGCTGGCCACACACTGTGCTGGATATGCGCTGTACTTCACCCAGAAAATGAACTTGTTTATTCTCTTTTCCTTTCCGAAGTGTCGTCAAACAAATCCATCGTCAGTTGACCGTCATCCGTCTTCTGCAATAACGGCAGCTGCAAACGATCCTTGTGCTGGGCATAGGGTTCTCCGAAAGAATCATCCTCCCAGCTTTCCGGGTGCTGGTGCTTCTTGCGTCTTCTGGATTTCGTCCCGTTGGACGCCGCCTCTTCCTTTGCCTTTTTCGCTGCTTCGGCTTCGGCCCGGATCTTGTCCAGTTCCTCTTTGCCGACCTCCTCATCCAGCACGCCGGCGCTTTTCCTTGCCTTCTCCGTCAGGATATAGCGGTCGTAGTTTTCCAACTCGAACGGCAGATACAGACACTCTTCTCCCTCGACAGGAAGTGCCGGTGTACCACAAATCTTATAATAGTATCCTTTGTTCCAGCCCATCAGTCTGTACACACGCTCTGAGAAGTCCGCACCGGTAATCTTCCTAGGCTTTCTGGCTCCATCCTTGACCGAGCACCAACGCTGAGCGTCCCGTGCGTCCTTATCCACTTCCCGGATGACGAGCCACTTTCGCTTTCGATCCACCATGAGGTAGATGTACACAGCCCCTTCCAGCATCTGGATGGCTGAATTATTGAACTGAACACCATCCGGTCGTATTGTTACCTGCGGCTCACGGATATGAGACAGATACTGCCTGCGAACGACCTCAGCCTCGCTCACATCGATTCTCCTGATCTCATCTTTTGGAATACCCAACAGCTGGGTATTTATCCGCGGCCCTTTTGTTTCTGAGGTTTGTTGGATTTCCATTTTGAACCTCCTATGTATCTTGATATATCATCTCATTGTTTCAATAATATACGTATATTGTAAGCCACCCACGCCGGCGATATCGCTTGCGCGGCACGGGAGATTATAGCCATGTATTACAGTGCTTTAGCCGGAGATATCCTCCGTTGCCTGCCACCCGCCACGCAGAGGCAGCACCTATGGGCGGCATGGTCATGTTGACACATGACCAGAAGAAAGATATAATCTGTTCAGGAAAAACAATTGTCAGAACATAAATGATTTTTTCGCGGGATACGTTTTTTCAGCAGGCTACCCCTTTTTGAGCTATTACAATTTACTTTAAATCCAAACAAACCTGTCAACAATAATATCATATACCCTTTGAACGTAATAGCAACAAATCAAGAATAGCGGCAATACTATACCGTATGCTATTAGAGCTGAGATTTCCTCAAAAACAAACTCAACTGCGCCAAAGAATTGCCTGTGAAATAGATATGCACACATTGAAGCGTAGCTGATTCTTCTAAATGCATTCTCTGTTTTTTTCACTGTAAGTAACTTGCTTATTTCAATTATGGACACTGTTCCAAAAATAGCCGGAACAAGCTGAGTGAAACAATTGGAACGCCAAAGAACATTCACTAACGTAGCAATAGCACTGCAAATAAGCACTATTATACATCTTTTAAATTGAAAGTTCGACTCAATATCATTTGAGCCTGAGATTATGAGTGCCACACAGTAAACCGGGAAATACAAAACAACTCTTTCGTCTGTTTCAAAGAAGACATTTGTAAAAATGAGAAAGGCATAAATCGCAAAACATACTAGTATAACGAATAAAAAGTAAACAGCCAAAAGCTGGTGTTACCCAGCAACA
>JAUNWG010000081.1 GCA_030540435.1 Eubacteriales bacterium | reverse complement strand
ATAACAAAATAATAACAAATGAGAATAACGCAGTGGCTGGAATAAATTACATAGTTTGTCATATATGACGACGGCGCGATGAAACTACTTGTGTTTGTTCAAAAAACATTCAACCAGATGATATTCTTTATATATTTAGATTAGAAAGGGATGAGCCCAATGCAGGAAAAAGATGAGAATGTATTGTATAGAAACGTATAAGATATGGAATCGGGTCATATGAAGGAGGTAATCCAAATGAAAAAACTGACCGCTCTATTTTTATCGATGGCTATGCTGGTATCGATTGGCGCTACAGCACTTGCAGCTGAGAGACCATATAAGGATGTGACGGAGGACGACTGGTATTTTTCCTATGCTGCGAAGGTGTATGACGATGGACTCATGGTAGGAACGGACAAAACGACGTTTGCACCGAATGACACAATGACCCGTGAACAGTTTGTCTCTGTGCTGGCAAGGATGGCAAATGCAAAGCTGTCGGATACCGACAAATCGACGTTTGCAGACGTTAGCAGCGGAAAATGGTATTCTTCCAGCATTGCGTGGGCACAGAAGGCAGGCATTGTTAACGGTATAGATGCAAAAAACTTCGGCGTAGGGCAGCCTGTAACACGCGAACAAATGGCAGTCATGCTATCGAATTTTGTGCGGAACACAGATGGATTTTCTTTACAGAAGGCAGAAAAACCGGCAGCTGCATATAAAGACAGCGCCGAGATATCCAGCTGGGCAAAAGCTGCGGTAGAGGAAATGCGTGTTTATGGCATTTTTTCTGGAGATGACAATGGACGCTTCCTACCGAAGCAGAATGTAACCAGAGCTGCGTGCGCAAAGGTTTTGGTTTGCGTTATGATGGCAAATGCAGATGATAAGCAGATTAATCTGGATTATGATAAGGTAACTGCTGTTACACTTGATACACCGACAGGAAAATGGAGCATTTCCGACCTAAAAGTGATCGATGAGCTAGCAAAGAATATTGACGCTGCGCCGATCGCATCGAAGGAATTTATTAGAATGCCTGACGGGGGCGACGGGATTTATTATGCGTTGGTATTCTGGAATGGCGAGGATAGGCTGCTGACGGTAGATATCGATGACAATAATTTTATAACTTGGCCGGATTCTGATTATGGTATCACCCTTTATACGACAGGCGGATACTTTAAGACGGTGATTGAGCAGGTACAGTCAGCGGGAACATACATGAAAAAATAAAGACAAATAGCTAGTAGAAATACCGCATCCCTTCCCGCTGAGGAAGGGATGCGAACTGTCTGTACTGCATGAATTGCCATACGTATGCGGAGATAAAGAGCTGCAAACTATGAAACACAAAAATTCTTATGATATTGCAAGTTCTGGCTGGGGCTTGTATAATAGATGCAGGAAAATGCAGCACACAAGCGCCTCGTCTGGGGCGATGAACCGTTAGATATGGTTTATGATAAGAAAGCCCCACAATTGTGGGGGCTGCATTTTCTGTTAAAAAATTCGGGGGAGATATTGTATGGAACTAAGGAGCTTTTGGGCGAAAAGTGCGCCTAAAATGTCCGTTACAACGCATGGCAAAATTGCGGGAATTGCTGCGCAGATTCTGTTTGACAACATGCTGTCGGATGGAACTGCGCAGCTTTTGTCTTTTTTGATGCAATTAGAGCGAGAAAAACTGCGGCAATTTGTTGGATATCTTGTCTCTTTGCATGACATTGGAAAAATAGAGTATCATTTTCAAGCACAGGATGAACAGCTGAAAGAAAGATTGATCGCGGAACAATTGTGTCCGGCGGAACGGCTTGTAGAAAGATATCGCCATGAGAAAACAACAGAGCAGATTCTTCGGAAAACAATTTGGACAGCGCAGGGGTACGACAAGAGGACAGTACGATTTTATGCTGCCATTCTGGGCGCGCATCATCAGGGAAAAGAGGGCAGTCCTTCTCCTTATATGGAGCGGTTGAAGGACTATCAGATAGAATATGAGCAGGAAATGCGGCAGTATTTTTTTAAAAGTGATGCCAATGTAGTATTACCGGAAGTTCAGAAGGAAGACAAAGGAACAGTAGGAGCAATTCTGCTTGGCCTCACTGTGTTGGCGGACTGGATCTCTTCCAGCGATTATTTTGAAAAAGCGGATGATTGTGCGCCTGATTTTGAGAAAATTCCCGAAAAGATACACAGCTTTCTGGAAAAGAGCGGACTGAATAAAGTTGATCGAATATTTGGAGATACTTTTTCGGAAGTATGGCCAGAATTTCCGGCAGAACAGATGCGTCCGTTGCAAAAAGAAGTAGAAAAACTGTTCCAAAAAGCGCAAGAAAAGGTTGCACTTGTTTTGCTTGAAGCGCCTATGGGAGAAGGTAAAACAGAAGCAGGCTGCTATGCAGCTGTACAGATGGGCAAACAGTATCAAAAGAACGGGATCTATTTTGCGCTGCCGACTGCGGCGACTTCCAATCAGATGGTTGGCCGTATGCGGAACTGGCTCCGGAATGATGTCAGACTGCTGCATGGAATGGCGTGGATGGAGGAGACAGATGCTATCCCGGAAGGGAACTTACATATTGATGATGATGAAGAACATGCGGAAACTGCCAGGAATTGGCTTGCGCCTGTGCGCAGAGGTCTGTTGAGCCAGTATGCAGTTGGAACGATCGATCAGGCTATGATGGCTGCCATGCTGATAAAATATGGCTGTCTGCGCCTGTTGGGATTGTCCGGCAAGGTTTTGCTGATTGATGAACTGCATGCATATGATATGTATATGGGAACGATTGTGGAACGTTTGCTTGACTGGTGCAAAGCATTGGAAATCCCGGTTGTACTGCTTTCAGCAACACTGACACAGGAAAAGAAACAACAAATGCTGCGGCCCTACACAGAAGAACCAGTGGATAACGCATATCCGGCCATAACAGCAGTCACACAGTCGGGGAAGCTGTTGGTGCGTCCTGTTACAGAGATTACGCGCAGGCAGACTGTACAGATAGAACTGCTTCCAATTCTGCATCAGCCACAGCGGATTGCATTGCAGGCAATGCAGCTAACAGAAAACGGCGGCTGTCTGTGCGTCATGCTCAACACTGTCAAACAGGCACAGGAGGTTTATCAGGCGATTCAGACGATCGGTTTTGACGGAGAAATGCTGCTGTTTCATGCGCGGTTTCCTGCAGAACGCAGAGATGAGATTGAGAAAAACTGTTTGCGGTTATTTGGAAAGGATAAGACCCATCGTCCAAGAAAGGCGATTGTTGTCGCAACACAGGTTGTAGAACAGTCACTGGATGTTGATTTTGATATTTTTATGTCTTCGGTTGCACCGATCGATCTTCTTCTGCAACGTACAGGCAGGGAATTTCGACATGAGGAAACCAGACGTCCGGCCGGTATAAAAACACCGACGTTTTATATCATGATACCGGAGGATGGAGCGCAAGCAGAAGATACGGCGTTTGCCGCGGATGGCTGGGTTTATCCGACCTGCTTACTTCGACAGAGCATTCATGTGTTACAAAACAGGAAAACCATCCGAATCCCGGAGGATATGGCGCAGCTGGTTGCAGACGGTTATGATGAAGAAAAAGCGCCGTCGGAATATCTGGAAAGCTGGTGGGAGACAAAGATCGACGACCAGCTGAAAGCACAACGAAGTGAACCGTGTTGCCTCAGCCATCCAAAAATTGGATTTGATCCGGTACAGAAGAAACTGACAAAGGACAAATTTCCATTGGATGATGCGGAAACAGACAGCTATTTTTCTGCCAAGACAAGGCTTGGGGAACCTACAGTACGCATTGCCCTCATCGGCTCGGAATTATATGAGACAGTGCGCAAGTGGAACGCGGAGAAACAGTATATTCCGCAAGCGCTTGCCAGAGAAGTGTTGAAACAAAGCGTATCTGTTTTGAAAAAGCAGGTAGCAGATATCCTGACAAGCGGGAAGGCGCTCAAGGGCAGTGGACTGCTGTTTGGCGTCACGATGTTTCCCTCTGATGATGGAATTTTTGAGGAAAATGGGATGCGGATTGTTTGTGACCCAATATTGGGAGTTTGTATAGAGCATTTGTAAATAATGATTGACAGAGAATGGAAAATCGATTATACTACATTCATAGAAGATAATAATAAAGTTAGAAATGGTTTATGAAAGAAGGGATGATGTTGAGGCAAACTTTTGATGTATTGACGCAAGGCTGGATACCGGTTATCGATACATCTGGTCAGCAAAAGCTGCTGGGTATCCGGGACACGCTGTTACAGGCACATGAATTGCGGGAGATTTCAGATGAATCGCCATTGAAAGAATACGCCATATATAGGTTCTTAAGCGTATTTCTGATGGATGCCATCCGGCCAGAGGATGTTGTCGCAATTGATGAGTTGCTGGAAACCGGTGAATTTGATGTAGAAGTGCTGGATGATTATATTTCACAGTGTAAATCTGAAGGCGTCAGCTTTGATCTATTTGATGCGGAGCGTCCATTTATGCAGGCGCCGTTTTGTGCGGAGTGGGATAAAGTACGAAAGCCTGCAAGTACATTAGATTATACGGTCCCAAACGGCAACAACCATACACATTTTTTTCATGAAGACAATGCGTCAATCGCCTTGCCATATGGAGAAGCCATGCGCCTGCTGTTGGCGGCACAATTGTTCTGTACAGCGGGAGCACAGGGCTATCCATCGGGAGTAAACGGCGCGCCGCCATATTTTACGCTGATCCGAGGGGAGAATCTATTTCAAACACTGGTGTATTCGATGATAAGCATTGATCAGCCTCGGGATTTTGACAGCATGCCAGTGCTTTGGCGCAATGAAATGGTGATTGAACCGAAAAAGCAAGTGATAAAAATTTCATGGCTGTACGGTATGCAGTTTCCGACTCGGAGGATTTTACTGATTCCAGACGAGAAGACAGAAACCGTGAAAGAGATTTATTTCAGTCAGGGATTGAACTATACGGCGGTAGAAAGCTGGACCGATCCGCATGTGACATATCGTAAAAATAAAGACGGTTGGTTCCCGTGGCGACCCAATCATGAAAAAGCAATCTGGAGAAATTTGCACGACCTGATTGGAACCAATAAGTCTTTGATTGTGACACAATATATACAGGATTTGGAACATACGTTAGAAAGTCAGTATATACCGTTGACGATTTATGGTGTTCAGACAAATAATGCAAACTATTTAACAGCAATACGGCAGGACTTTGATATTCCAGAGGTAATATTTCAGAATCAGGATTGTGTACAGCATATTGAATGGGACATCAAGTGGGCAGAGGAAACGGCAAGCGCATTGAGAAAGGTGCTGACGCATGAGGAACTGCCGCCGCAGAATGCGGCACAGGCAGAGGCGGAATTTTATGATGCCTGTGGCACAGCGCTGTTGGAGCTGTGTAAACAGGATTTGGCGGTAGAGCAGCCTGATTTTAAGGAATGCCGCAGGAAATGGATAGAAGAAGTCATAGAACCGGAGGCAAAAGCGGCGCTGAACAGGGCAATGCAGCGAAGCCAATTGCGTGGAAAGGCGATGATGGAGGTTACATATAAACAGGGCATTTTATTTGCAGCTTTGAAAAAGATACGAGAGGAGAATCAGAAAGGTGAGTGAAGAACGGGATAAGCAGATTTCTGCATTTTTGGAGCGTTTGGATGCATTGTCAACGGGAGAACGCGCTGTATTAAAGCGTTCTGCCGGAAAAATGCTGCATGAAGTAGATGGACGGGCGATTGCTGCGTTTTATAAATGTTATCCGCCGGAATCAGAACGAAAACAGGAGAAATGGTTCGCAGTGGCATGTATCTATTGCATGTGGGATTGGAGCAAAGAGGAACAGAAAGCAATCTCACTGCAAGATATTCTTTCTGATCTGCGCAAAGAGAAGACAATTTCAGAAAGCATGCAGCATCGGCTTACCAGCCTGCTGGATTTGAAATGGGATCGTGATGGATATCTGTTGACTAAGCTGGTGCGCATCATAAAAATGGTCAAGGCAAAGAGATATGCTGTAGATTGTGCAGCTCTTTTGAAGGATTTATTGGACTGGGAATGGGACGATCAACGTGTCCAGCGAAGATGGGCACGTCGTTTCTATCAGGAAGCTCCAACCGAAGAATGAAAGGTGAATATCATGTTAATTGAAGTACATATGTTAAAGAACTATCCGGCAACCAATTTGAACCGCGATGAAACTGGTTCACCGAAAACTTGTCTGTTTGGCGGATATACCCGTGGACGTGTTTCCAGCCAGTGCTTAAAGCGGAGCTGGCGGACTTCGGATTTATTCCAACAGCAAATTGGAGCGGAAAATCTGGGTGTTCGCACCCGGAAATTCCCGCAATTGGTGTGCGATGCGCTGGCAGAAATGGGCGTTGCAGAAGATATGCTAAAGGAACTTCAGCCGAAGATATCCGGTTTTGGCAACAAAGAAGGGAAGGAAAATAAAGATGGGAGTACGACGGCGCAGGTGATGTTCTTTGCGCCGCAGGATATCCAGGAGGTTGCACAAACGATAAAGGGAATCTTGGATGATTGTGCAGACAGTAAGGCGGTCAAGAAACTCAAAGCAAAGGATTTGCAGGCAGCGGTCAATGGTGCAAAGGTACGTCCGGTGACATTGGATATTGCGCTGTTTGGACGGATGGTTACGTCCAATGCATTCCGTGATGTCGAAGCCTCTATGCAGGTGGCACACGCAATTTCCACCAATAAGGTAGCACTGGAATCGGACTATTTTACCGCAATGGATGATCTGCTCAGCGGTGACACCATGGAAGAATCCGGTTCAGCGATGATCGGTGATACGGATTACAATTCATCCTGCTATTATATCTATGCTTCGCTGGATACAGATGTATTAAAGGAGAATCTGAAATATACAGAAAATGAAGCAGAATTGGTGCAGAAGGCGGTTCCGGCATTGTTGCGTGCGATGGCAATGACCAATCCTTCGGGAAAGCAGAACAGCTTTGCCGGACATACGCTTCCAAGCGCAATGATGATAGAGGTCAAACAGGATAAGATTCCGGTCAATCTGGTCAATGCATTTGCGGAACCGGTTCGCCCGACGATGAAGGCTGATTTGGTACAGAATAGCATTCAAAGACTGGCAGATGAAGTGGATACAGTTGTCGATGACTTTGAACTGTCTGTGGACAAGCGCCTGTGGTTCTGTACCAGTAAATATGATATAAAGCCGAAGTGTGAAGCTGTGCTGTGCAAAAATTTTAATGAATTGCTGGAGCAGGTAACAAAGATCGTAAAGTGAGGTGACAAAGATGGCAGAAAATAAAAAACTGCTGGTGCTTTGTCTGGAAGGTGCGCTACAGTCCTGGGGAGAAGAATCAAAATGGGATATCCGCGATTCTTCCAATATGCCAACAAAATCCGGTATTGTTGGATTACTTGCATGTGCAATGGGACTGGAGCGTGGAGAGCCGGAAATTGCCGCGATGTCTGCTGCAATCACGCTGGCTGTCCGAGAAGACAGAGCAGGCACACGTCTGCTGGATTTTCATACGGTAACAGGAGCGCCGCTGCTGAATGCCAGTGGAAAACCTCGCAGTTCTGGAAATACCTTTATCTCGAAACGCCAGTATTTACAGGATGCCAGTTTTCTGGTTTTTATTGACTGCGCAGACGACTGGCGGGAGAGAATGATTCAGGCGCTTCAGCACCCTAAATGGTGCCTGTATCTGGGAAGGAAAAGCTGTGTACCATCCAGACCTGTACTCATCGGTGTAACAGAGGCATATACAGATATTCCGGAAGCGCTGCAAAAGTATCCGATTCAAACGAAGCGAAGACACCGGAATTCGGACAAGGGACAGACCTGTCGGTATGCAAGTGAGATTGCTGATACAGGAGATTCGACCGTATCCCGCTCTGATGTGATACTTGCAGATGGATATCGTCAGTTCACCAGACGGCGCGTTTGGCGTGGAGTTGTAAAGGAGGTGCCGTATGTATCTGAGTAAAATATCATTTCAGCTGAATGACAGAGGCATACAGGCAGCACTTGCAGATTGTCAGAAAATGCATCAATTGGTGACAGGCTTTTTTGGAACAGACAGAAAATCATCCAATATTTTATATCGGGTACGAATGGATCGCGGTCAGCATGCCATCTATCTCTATTCTGATTTGCCGATAGATGAAACGCGAATTTCGGCTCGAATGACCTTAGACGGACAGAAAGATATTTCAGCATGGCTTGATGGTATGCAGGAAGGCATGACAAAACACTTTGATTTGCTGGTATTGCCGACAAAAAAGGTTCCGTCGGAAAGAGGAAAGAATAGTCAGCGTCGTGTATTAAAAACGCCGCAGGATCGGCTTGCATGGATGCAGAGAAAGGCAAAACAATTTGGCTTTCAACTGCTTGCGGTCAATGAATTGGAGCATATCCGACAGGCAGGAAAGCATTCTCCGGAATCCAGTGGGCGCATGTATTTCGATGGATATCATTACCAAGGGATACTACAGGTTACTGATGCTGTGAAATTTCAGGATGCATTGCGGCATGGAATCGGTGCAGGAAAAGCATATGGCTTTGGCATGCTCTTATTGTCTTGATAGACTAGCCTGCGTAGTTTATAATGAAGTTGCCACTGAAACAGGTCTATTGGCAGAAAAAGATGCAGGTTCTTGAACTTTATTTCAGTATTTGCCCCACACACGTGGGGATGAACCGGTTATAAACTGGGAAAGACCGAAGGATACGACATTTGCCCCACACACGTGGGGATGAACCGCAAAAGTCATGGCAACCGCTGCACTTATGATTATTTGCCCCACACACGTGGGGATGAACCGATCCCGACAAATGCGGAGAGTGCTCTATACGCATTTGCCCCACACACGTGGGGATGAACCGTTGAACGGAATGTCTTCCTCCACTTGCTTTTTATTTGCCCCACACACGTGGGGATGAACCGCAGCTCATGGCGGGCGGGGACGTTGCGCTGATATTTGCCCCATATATGTGGGGATGACATACTTGGGAAAGGATACATAAAATGAAAAATCTTCAGGAACTCCCGAAACTACGGGATAGCATTTCCTATTTGTATATAGAGCACGCAATCATTGAACAAAATGATACGGCTATTATCGCGATTAGAAAAGAAGGTCGGGTACCCATTCCGATTGCAACAATGACCTGTTTGCTGCTTGGACCAGGCGTTAGCATTACTCATGCAGCGATTCGTGCTATTTGTGAAAATGGTTGTATGGCAATATGGTGCGGAGAAAAGATGGGACGGTTTTATGCTGCAGGTAT
>JAUNWG010000080.1 GCA_030540435.1 Eubacteriales bacterium | reverse complement strand
TGAATTGCAAACTTTTTTAGCAATTTCGTATGGTAAATGCAACAAATCCATGCTACAATATGTGCAATTGGAATAGGACTGTCGGTTTGCAAAACCTATACCTTTTTGTAAAAAGGCGTGGTGACGACAATGCAGGTAAAGGAGGTGTACTCCCACAGAAACCGACAAGCTTTCCTCAGCCTGTTGAGACAGGCAAAATGTATTTCAATTTAAAGGAGGCAAACAACTATGAAAAAACGGTTACTTTCCCTGTTGATTGCGATGTGCATGATGATAACGATGATTCCAATGGCGTTTGCTGCGAACACCACGATGGATGAAACAACATTCCGCAACGCTGTCGCTGCAGGCGGCACCGTTACTTTGACTGGTAATGTTACTCTAACCAGTCCGCTAACTATCAGCAATGCAGTAACCATTGATGGTACTTCTGCAAAGTATGCCATTTCTTATACTGGTGGTGAAAGTGAGTACACAATCACCACAACCGTCCCCAACGTGGTTCTGAAGAATTTGACCATCAACCGCAACAGCGCACAAAACGGCGTGAACGCAAGCAACTCTGGGCTGGAAATTGTGGACTGCGACATCAATGCGTATCGCCGGGGCGTGAACTTCTACATCAGTGGAAACAACGACAATGCGACGCTGGATATTTCCGGGACAAAAATTGTGAATACCAAGGCGGATGATACCTATGGCGTCTATTATAGCACTGACAACCGCGGTGTTGCGACCGGAAACATCAAAAATGGTATGATCACTATTGAAGACAGCCAGATCCTCGGTTTTAAATACAGCATCAACCCGGTTATTGATCCCGTCAATTCTCTGCGTGACGGGAATGGTACAATGTTTGATGTAAGCAATACCGTTATTAAGGGATGGACTGCTCTGAATATCTGGAGTGCCAATACCGATTTTTATTTTACAGACTGCACACTCATTGGTGTTAATGGCTTGAGCGGCGACAGTAATAACTATTCTGTAATCACGGCAAATCATGGTATTTATGGTAATGTTGCTAATACGGGTTCCGCTGTCACCTTTGAGGGTGGCTCTTTGGTTGCAGTAAAGTATGGTGGGAGTGATCAAACGGTTTTCAATGTTGACAATGAATACAAAACCGAATTTGCTTTTGAAAATGGCACAGATAACAAGCCTGTTTCCATCAAATGCTATCGCAGTGATAATACGGAGATGTTGCGCGTTGCGCATGTATGGAACTTCTACTATTTCGATGCCATAGTGAATCCTGAGGCTGCAGCAGCAAAGGCAGATCAGTATATGAAGGATAAGGTCACGGGATACAGTGATGATTATGTCGCAGCTGGGACAATCTCAGAGTATGAAAATATGTTTGCAGGCGTTACAGGCTATGCTGAGGCTGATACCGATGCAGAATTTGAACTTGCTTTTGAGCAAAATCATGTGGGAGGGGATGTTCAGTGAGCCGTTTTCTGAAACGTTTTGCGTCATTTTTAATGACAACCTGCCTGTTGTTGAGTCTTACGCAAGTTGCATTCGCGGACGAGGGATCTGAGGTTAGCGGTTCTTCGATACCCAGCGTCGGCGAGAGAATTACCGTAGAGGGGGACAACAACTCTCCGGCACTTACTTATTCGATTATTTCACTTGGAGAAGGAGAAACAAATGGAACAGTTGCCCTTGTGCAACCGATCAGTGACAACGGCCAGTATCCGAGCACTTCTCCTTATACTGGGACCGTGACGATACCAGAGACTATTGAATATCAAGGATCCACATATACTGTTGTGAAAATATTGAGTTATGCATTTATGTCCAGTTCGGTTACAAGCGTGACCATTCCTTCAACCGTGCAGGAAATTGGTGAGAGTGCTTTTCTGAATTGTAGTTCTCTGTCCACTGTAACGTTTTCCGACGAACCAACACTCACTAAAATTGGTCCATCAGCTTTTGCATACTGTTCCAATCTCAATACGCTCAGCATCCCAGATTCTGTGACCACGATTGGAACATCTGCTTTTGCCACTTGCGGGATTTCCTCACTTACGATTCCGGCAGGCGTGACAAGCGGGGTAGGAAACGCCTTAGCAGGGTATGACCATTCTAAAGTAAGTTTTTCAAGCGGCAGTCCCTACGAAATCGTAGAGAACGGTCTTTATAATGGCACAGTTTTGGAAGTGGTTTTGGATAATTCAATCACGTCGTTTTCCATTCGCGAAGGGACTACGGCAATAGGAGAAAAGGCGTTTTCCAAAAGGACTGCGGGTAGTGATGATCTAAATTTTAAAAACCTGACAAGTGTGTCAATTCCCAACTCTGTTACCAGCATTGGGGACAGCGCCTTCGAGGACTGCTCCGCCCTGACCTCTGTGACGCTTCCCGAAGGACTGACCACAATTGGGAAAAATGCTTTTGCAAGATGTAGCGCCCTGACTTCACTCGATCTTCCGAAGAAATTAACATCTATAGGGAAGGCTGCATTTTTGGCAACCTCGCTTGAAACAGTTGTCATTCCGAATGGGATTACAGAAATCCCGGAGGATGCATTTAGCGGCATTTCCACTTTGAAAACTGTTGTTATCCATCCCAATGTGACAAGCATTGGAAAGAAGGCATTCGACAGTTTGGCAAAAAACAACTCTGACAAAGTACTCATCATGCAGGGGCTCACTGCGCCGAGCATGGAGAACGCATTTGGAACTACAGGTAAAGGAAAAAAAGAAAAGCCTGTGGAACCTACTGGCTTGACCGTGGTTATTCCTGATGGTTCCGAATCCAGTTATAGTGGTAGCATTCTTAAAGTCTGCATCACTACTGAGAGCAGCGATGAAAATCTCAAACCCGGCATCTCCTACAAGCTGGACGTGAATACAACTGTGTCCATCGTGAACGGCAACACCGCCGAGATTGGTACCGCGATTGTTCCTACTGGTTGGGAATTCAGCGTTGATCCTTCCACCAATAATGTAGTAACCATCAGCAAACCTGACACAACTACCGGCGCAATTACCGCAACCGCCAATAGCGTTGGCAACGTTACTGTGAAAATCTCCATCGAAAATAAAACAAGCGGTATTGTTCTTGCGGAACAGTCCTGCACGATCACTGTAACCAAGAAGCCTTCCGGCGGCGTTGTAACTCCACCAGTTGTAGACAACAGCTGCAAGAAGGATTCCACCTGCCCGATCAGCAAGTTCACGGATTCCATTCCGACCGCATGGTATCATGATGGCGTGCATTATGTCCTTGACAAAGGTCTGATGGTCGGCATTGGCGACAATAAGTTCGCCCCGAACGCGACGCTGACCCGTGCAGAGCTGGCACAGATCCTGTACAACAAGGCTGGCAAGCCGGCAGTAACCAAGCCGAGCACCTTTACAGATGTTCCGGCAGGTAAGTGGTATGCAGATGCGATTGCATGGGCAGAGCAAAACAACGTCGTTTATGGTGTCGGCGGCGGCAAATTCGCTCCGGATCAGACGATCACCCGCGAAGCAATTGCAGCAATGATGTACAGAAATGAAAACAGTCCGGCAGTTACCGGCGCGCTGAACTTCAAGGATGCAACAACGGTATCTGATTGGGCACTGGATGCAATGCTTTGGGCAACGCAGAATCAGGTTATCAACGGTGCACAGCAGTCCGATGGTACACTCCTGCTCAACTCGAAGACCAACGCAACTCGTGCAGAAACAGCAACCATGCTGATGAATTTCTGTGAAAAAGTAGAAAAATAATCACCCCAAACACAAAGCGGGACGGCAGCTTGCCGTCCCGTTTTTCATCGCCTATCTTTTATTTTACACAGATTGTTTCTACTTCCAGCTTTGCGCCCTTCGGCAGACCTGCAACAGCGAAGCAGGAACGCGCCGGAGCAGCTTCTGGGAAATACTTGCCATATACTGCATTGAATGCCGCAAAGTCGCTCAGATCGGCTAAGAAACAGGTTGTCTTCACTACATTCGCAAACGTCAGCCCTGCTTCCTCCAGAACCGCACCGATGTTCTTCATTACCTGCTCTGCCTGTTCTTCAATCGTTGTTCCTTCAATTTCACCAGTTGCCGGATTAATCGGAATCTGACCGGAGGTGAACAGATAACCCTCAGTTTCTATTGCCTGTGAATACGGGCCGATTGCAGCCGGTGCCTTTGGGGTAGCAATTACTTTTTTCATCGTAGTTCCTCCTTGTATAATGTTACTTGTGCGACTTAATCTTCTTCATACGTTCCGCATTGGACAAAATCGCCTTGCGCATACGGATGCTTTTCGGTGTAATTTCAATCAGCTCATCATCACTGATAAATTCCATCGCTTCTTCAATCGACATCACACGCGGCGGAATCAGGCGCAATGCATCATCTGAACCGGAGGCACGTGTATTGGTCAGCTGCTTCTTTTTGCAGACATTGACCGCCATGTCCTCACTCTTCGGTGTTGCACCGACAATCATGCCCTCATATACCTCCGTGCCGGCACCGATGAACAGCTGTCCACGCTCCTGCGCATTGAACAGGCCATAGGTAACAGCTGTACCAGTCTCAAATGCAATCAGAGAACCAGTCGCACGCTTGTTGATTTCACCCTTATATGGCTGATACTCATAGAATACGGAGCTGAGGATTCCTTCACCCTTGGTATCTGTCAAAAATTCATTCTTATAACCGAACAGGCCGCGTGCCGGGATGAGGAACTCTACACGCATACGGTCGCCCTGCGGCGCCATATGCTGCAACTCGCCGCGGCGTGCACCCATCTTCTCCATGACAGATCCAAGCGCATCTGCCGGGACATCTGCCACCATGCGTTCGATCGGCTCATATCTCTTTCCGTCAATCATCTTAAACAGTGCACGCGGCGCACCAACCTGGAATTCATAGCCCTCACGGCGCAATGTCTCAATCAAAATGGACAGATGCATCTCACCACGTCCTGCAACACGGAAGGTATCTGTATTTTCTGTCTCATGCACACGCAGAGAAACATCCTTCAACAGCTCACGATGCAGGCGTTCACGCAGCTGACGCGAGGTGACATACTTACCTTCCCTGCCGGCAAATGGGGAATCGTTGACAGAGAAATACATTTCGACTGTCGGCTCAGAAATCTTGACAAACGGCAGCGGCTTTGCATTTTCTACCGCACACAACGTATCGCCAATCGTGACATTCTCAATACCCGATACACAGACAATATCACCTGCAGAGATCTCATCAACCGGTGTATGTCCAAGGCTGTCAATGGTGTACATCGATACTGCCTTTGCTTTATATGGTTCGGTATGCTTGTTATAATTGCAAACCATCAATTCCTGTCCAACATGCATGGTGCCACGCTCAACGCGACCGATAGCAATACGGCCGACATAATCGTTATAATCGATAGAAGATACCAGCATCTGTAAGTCACCATCCGGGTCTACATGCGGTGCCGGAATATGGTTAAGGATCGTTTCAAACAGCGGTGTCAAATCCTCTCCCGGTGTATTCGGAGACATAGATGCCGTACCATCGCGACCAGAGCAGTACAAGATTGGGCTATCCAGCTGTTCATCTGATGCATCCAGTGTCAACAGCAGCTCCAATACCTCATCACCGACATCACTCAGGCGAGCGTCCGGGCGGTCAATCTTATTGACGACAATAATAATTTTATGACCAAATTCCAATGCCTTTTCCAAAACAAAACGCGTTTGCGGCATCGGCCCTTCAAATGCATCGACCAGCAGGATAACGCCGTCCACCATCTTCAGGATACGCTCTACCTCACCGGAAAAGTCTGCATGGCCCGGTGTATCGACAATATTGATTTTTGTATCCTTATAATGTACCGATGTATTTTTTGCCAGAATCGTAATACCACGCTCACGTTCCAGATCATTGCTATCCATAACACGATCTTCTACAACCTGATTTTTACGGAATGCACCGCCCTGCTTCAGCATCTGGTCAACCAATGTCGTCTTACCATGTTCAACGTGGGCAATAATGGAAATGTTTCTTAAATCATTTCGTACCATGAAGCTCCTCCAAATACGAGCAATTGCGAATTTTCTTCACTTTATGCTGTGTTTTAATCATGTTCTCTATTATACCCCTTGCACTGTATGTTTTCTACCCGCGATATCGTCAAAATTTCTAATATTTTTGTTTATTTTTTCAGAAATATTTTCAAACTTTTTGTTGACAAATCATTCATTTATGCGTATAATAATATTTGTTGGTTCGCAAGGGATCACAAAAATATTGCCGAATTGTGTAAGGGTAGCACGACAGACTCTGACTCTGTTTGTGAGGGTTCGAATCCTTCTTCGGCAACCACATGAAAACCGCTTGAAACGGAAGTTTTGAGCGGTTTTTTGTATTTTTCTGAGCTTTTGAAATTTTTCCGTTTGTTGGGAACGTGTGAAAACGCCTGAAATGGCGGTTATAGGGACGTGATAGGGACGCATTTCATAACCCCAACATACCATTTTCAGTCCTGCACTTTTCTGTACATTATTTGCTTATAGGGACGCGTCCCTATGAACAAAAATCAGCCCGCCGGTCACAACGACCAGCGGGCTTTTCGCGTTTCAAGAGTTCTCATATCCAAATAGCTAAACGCCCGTTGCAACGGCTCTCAACCGCTGTTTCGGGCGTTTAAATCAATATCGTCATGTTAGTCCGCGGAATTTTGTTCGTCTGAGGATTTTCATATTTTTGTACCGTCTGGAAACAAAAAGGCGCATGGAACAAATTCTGCACCTAAGGCGTTTGCAATCTCGGCAAGCTCTTCATCAGTAAAAGTATCACGTTTCAGCTTTTGATTAAAGTTTGATGGTGTCATGCCTATTGCTGCAGCAAGTTTTGCTTGGCTCACCCCATAATAAGATGCAGCAGCTTTTATCTTTTGTTCTTTGCTCATGCTCTCACCTACTTATCATTTGTAGTTATTATACCTTCCATCTGCAAGTTTGTCAAGCAATCGCTTTATTTTAACCAGCTATTTCTAAAAATAATAAAGTTAAATCTTAATTATTTGCTTGACAGTATCAAGCAAATGCTGTATAATATAAACAGTCAAGAGGGAAAACCGAATGACAAATCTAACCGGGCAGGAGGTTGAACACAATGGAGGAACGTTCTATGACAGCAAAAGAAGCTGCACGTTTGATTGACTGGCTGATGGCTCACGGCCATACAGCCGAAGACGCAACAGAGTGCATCAAGTACATTGCACGAGAATCTGAATAAAAAATTAGGCTCCCCACAGCCGACCAAAGCACAGGGAGCCTAAACGCGGACAAGGGAAGGCAGTGACCTGCCGCCTGTCTTCCCTTGATTTTAGCACATAAGCAGCACTAGATCAAGGAGGAAAACTAAAATGAAAACAAACGATTACGCAAGAGATTATATGGAGCAGTACGAAAACACCGATGTAATCATCACTGACATCACAGAATTTCTGGATGGAACTGTCACAGTATTCGATACCAATGATGGAAAACACTGGTTCTCCGACAATAATGTAACCTGCGAGGTTGCAACCAGTCTGTGCGACGGCGAAATTATTTATGACGACAACGTCGGCTATCTGTTCCACCCGGAATATTGGGATGAGGCAGCGGAGGAATGGAGGCTCGGAGAGCCGCAGGAAATCGAGTGGGTAGATGAATGAAGGTGAGTTGTCTATGCGTGTAGCAATTTACACACGAGTTTCCACCGGCATGCAGGTTGATGGATTTTCTCTCGACGCTCAAAGGAACACATTAACAGAAAAGTGCGAAAAGGAAGGGTGGGAGATTGTGGAAATTTACACAGATGCCGGGATATCTGGAAAGGATCTGGATCATAGGCCTGCTGTACAGAGGCTGCTTTTAGATGCCAAATTGCATAAATTCGACATGGTATTAGTTTGGTCACTGAGCCGATTTACCAGATCTGTCGCCGACCTGTACGATACATGCAACCTACTCAATAAAAACAATATATCGCTGGTGAGCCTGACGGAGGCGTTCGATACAGCTACACCAACTGGGCGGGCTATGATGGGTATGTTGGGAGTTTTTGCACAGATGGAAAGAGAAATCACGTCAGAGCGTGTTAAAGCAGCGTTGTTAGAGCGGGCATCGCAGGGGAAGCGAACATGTACTGAGGTTCTAGGCTATGACCTCCACGGTGACAGTCTCACAATAAACGTCAACGAGGCAAAAATGATTCGATATATATTTAATAAATATGAGGAATACGAAAATCTCTCTGCGGTTGCCGAGCTCTGCCAACTACGTGGGTACACAGGAAAACGTGGGCGGCAACAGTGTGCGTGGACTATCAAAACAATACTCACGCGTCCCATTTACGCAGGATTCAATTTCTATAATGGAATGATATTCCCAGGGCATCACGAACCAATTATTTCGGTACAACAATATAATCGAGTACAAAAATTACTAACCAAAAATCAGATCGGACGAAAACGAGAAACGTTTACGTTTTTACCAGAAAAATAAAAACCGCGGGAACAAGGCTCCTCTGCCCTGCTCCCGCGGTTTATTTTATCACATTATTAAATTTTACAGCTTACCTCTTCTGTCCAAAATAGCCAGCGTGCGGCATACGTCGTCACTGAGATTCAGTTCACCATTTCCCGTGCCGGTGATGCTACCATCATCAAGCAGTTTTTCGATCGTTGGGCGATACCATTCCGGTACATCATTAATCGTCTTATAAATCATATCGTCGTCCTCCTGTGTGTTCTCGTTTTTTTCGCTTGCCTGCGTCGTTTCCGGGGCAGGTGTGGTGGTCTTCTTGCTGATAAGGAAATAGCTTGGCGAACGGTCAGCTGTAGCCTTCCCCAGCGCTGTCAAGCTGCACTTTACCAGCCCGCGTGTGCCGGTCGTTGTGATCTGCGTGCGGCGTGTGCTGTTGTACGTCCATTTGTTAGAGTAGTACAGGCTATCCGCAATGACGATCTTCCCGCTGCTGTCCACGCCCACGGCTGCGACATAATGCCCGCCGACGGAAAACAACGGATGCCCACCGCCACAGTAGCAGATGGCTGTGCCACCCGATTTCAGGTGTGCAAGTAACTCCGCGTTTTTGCTGGTGCTGGAATATGTAAATCCATATTTGGTGCTGGCGGCCTTTAGCAGTACGCTTTCCACGGTACCGCCGGTCTGCCGCGCACCACAGGACACCGCCAGCTTGCACATGGTCGGGACAGATACGTCCGCAATTCCACCGTTGGCAAGGCAGTTGCACAGTGCAGCCGGTCCGCAAGCGCTGCTGCCAATCGTGCCAGAACCATAGGAGTTACCTTGATACGATGCGGGTTTTTGCATTTTTACTACATAGCTCATTCGTCCACCTCCGGCAAACCTGCAACGCTGGTCAGAACAGACAGTACGCCAGCCAATACGGATGCAGATGCCACCATAGCCCAGTTGACGTCACCAAGCACAG
>JAUNWG010000017.1 GCA_030540435.1 Eubacteriales bacterium | reverse complement strand
CAAAGAAATGACTGCCATGTGTGGAAGCTGGGCGGTCATTTCTTTTTGTTCTGAAGAAACAGAGCAATGAGCATGATGAGCACAGAGCCAAAGTTGCACAGCATAGAAATGAACTGAACAAGTTCGGAATATGTAACATAGTTCATGCAATCACCCCCTTACTATGAAAGATGGGGGCAATCCCAAAAAGATGTCCCCGGAAAAGGGGAACGCAACCGCCTACCGTTTGTCGTGGTATGCCTCAAAAATATCATAACAGAATGGAAAGTAATGGTCAAGCGCCTAGTTACTCGACAAAGCTGCGCCATCGTGTTATCCTGAATATAAAAAGAAAGGCACACCCGATAGACGGTGCGCCCCTAAGAACGATTAAAGAAATAACCGTTTAGTTGGTAGCTTGGCGGTTATTTTTTTGACCGATTACATTGTTAATTATGGTTCAAAATAGTTCCTTGACTTGCTTTCAAAAAGCATTTACAATAGCTGTGTGGAAACCACCGATCTTGGATTGAGTTTTAGTCAGCTTTGTAGATCGGAGACGGTAAAAGACGGTTGCCTGTCATCCCGCAGCAGCGGAATGGAGGCATGTATATAGCTTCTGCGGGAAATATTCTTGTGGAGGTGATACATATCCTTTTTCAGTTGATTGACATTGGACTTGAGGTAGCAATGCTCCTCGTAGCCATTGTGGATTTGATTGTCTCGATAAAGAAGACAAAGAAAAAGTGAGCCGTCTGTCACAATCAGACGGCTCACGTGTTGTTGAGAGTTAGCCAGCTCTTGACAACATAGATAGCCCTTCGTTTGTGGCAACCGTCCGGTTTCCACATTTTTATTATAATCGACTTCTCAAGAAATGTCAATCATGAAAGAACAGCAACGCCCTCTCTGTACACCGCAGAGAGGGCATTTTTCATCTGCTTTTCTTTTTCACCATAACGCCGATTGCAAGCGCTGCCGCCGCGATCAATACAAATGGCAGGAGCAGCAGCTGATATAACTGCTGCGCGTTTGCAAAGGCGTCGTTGCTCCCGGCGCACAGCGAGCACAGGATGCCTGCGATCACGGCGAACAGCCACACGCCGCGTTTTTGGGTACAGCGCGCTGTGACGGCCTGCGAACAGCCGGAGAGGAAATCCAGCAGCAGTGCGGCGCGTGCAACGGTGCACACGATCAAACTGCCGGAAATGAGCGCTTCGCCGCGCTGGAATGATTTGCCAAATTCCAGTACGCTTGCCGCAGTGTACGACGGATACAGCACGGCATTCGCGCCGTCCGGGCCTAAAAGACAGATGTTCCGGATATACAGCAGGCACAGCAGCACGCCCGCCAGTATGCAGGCGCGGAGCAGCCCGACGCGGGTTTGGGTACCGGTGCCGCCCAATGCGGCAGCAGCGAAAAACACCTCCCCAAATGGAATCGACAGCAGCAGATAGACGCGCATCGGCGTGCCCTGCCAGCCGTTTTCCATGACAGGGAACAGTGCATTCCAATCCATCTGCCGCAGACTGAGCAGCAGCGAAATGGCAAGCGCTGCAATGACCAGCCAGACGACAGGCTCTGTCCACAGCACGAGCCGTGTGACGCCGTTTTGCGCGGCAGCCGCGGCGCACAGCAGGATAGCGACTGTCAGCAGCCAGACATACCATTGCCCGCCGGAAACTGTGCGCAGGAAAATAACGCCGCTCAGAACCGTCATGCACAGGGACCAGAAGGCGAGGACTGTCAATGCGCACAGATAGGCGGTGCCGAAGCCCTTGCCAAATACAGCATCGGGGAGGGCATACCACCGCGTGCAGGGCAGCTGCTCCGATGGCAGGCAGCACAGTGCGGCAACCGGCAGGATAAGCAGGCTGGCAAGCAGCACGACGATCCAGCCGTCCCGGCCATTTTCTGCGGTCATGGTCAATGCCCAGCCGCTCAATATCACAAGCAGCAGGCAGGTCGCCTGCCGATCGTTTACCTGGTTCATCGGCTTCCTCCTTCCGCGCTTTGGGTGGCATGGAGCGTCACATGTACCGTCACCGGTACAGACTGCCAATCCGTGTCAGCCGCCTGTTTCCAGCTCGCGGCGTCGGCGCGCTCCCAGGCCTGTCCAAAGCCCAACGCATCACAGCCATTGCGTTGCAGCTGTTCGATCACCTCGGTACATTGCGCCCGCAGGGTAGAGGCGGCGCGCTTTGCCTGCCCGCTGCTCTCACAGGCCACGTCGGCACGCAGCTGGATGGAAAAGGCGGTCTGCTCCTTCGTGTTGGCAGAGACAGCGGTGTGGATATTGGTCAGCTTATACCGTGCGGTATCGTCATAGACGATGGCGGAATCACCCGCAGACAGCAGCGCACACAAAATGGTCGTCTGCTGTTCATCCAGCCAGCCGCACAGCGCGTCGCCGGAGAACAACGCCGCGCCGGTCAAAACAGCTTGTCCTTCTTTGATGGACACTGCGGGCAAAACCGCGTCAACGCCGTCGGTTTCGATGCAGTCCAGTACGCGATACAGCGGGATATCCGGCACCTGCGACTGCTGGATCGCATGGTCGAGACTGTCACCGAGGGCAAAACCCGCAGGATCGCCGTCGATGGAAATACAGTCGGTCAGTATCCCTGCGGCAGTTGCGTTTTTTACGGCGCATACACGCACGGAGGGGCGCACTTCGCTGGAAACCGTAAGATCCTGCACCTCATCTGCAATGCCGTTCCGCAGGACATTCTGCCCCAGAAACAGCACGCGGGTATGGCTCCAATACAGCTGTGCACTGCGGCCAAAGCCGGTGTTGTCGATTGCCTGTACAATGGTATCCGCTTGTCCGGTGACGATCTGCGCCTGCGGCGTTGCGGAATCCGGGTCCGGGACGGCAAGCTCTGCGGACAGTTGATAGGTACCGGCTTTGCTGTCAATGGCGGCGGCAGTCACGGCGGACAGATCACCGGCATCGCGCCAGCTGCACCCGCACAGTGGCAGACACAGCAGCCCGGCGCACAGGGCTTTTATTTTGCGGTTCATCGGCGCACCCCATTCCAGCCCGCGAGAAAGCGGCGGTCCGGCTTCATGGCGAACCATGGGAAGCGCAGCAGGACGTCGCGGCTGCTGTGCTTTTGTGCGGACAGTACGTTTGTCAGATAGGGGATGCCGAAGGAGGTCAGGCCGCAGACATGGGCGAGGATCAGCCCCAAGCCCAGCAGCACGCCATACAGTCCCAGAATCGCGGCGCAGACCAGCAGGAAAAAGCGGAATACCAGCGTCGCGGTGCGCAGCTTGGGCACGATGAGCGCCGTCACGCCGGAAAAGGCGATGACGATGACCATGGGCGCGGACACAAAGCGGGCGTCCACGGCGGCTTGTCCCAGAACCAGACCGCCGACAATGGACAGCGCTTGTCCGATCGTATCCGGCGTGCGCGTTCCGGCTTCCTTTAAGATCTCAAAGACGATCAATGTGCCGACGGCTTCGGTAAATGTTGTAAATGGCACGCCCTGCCGGGAAGCGGCGATGGAAAACAATAGCCGCGTGGGGATCATCTCCTGATGCCATGTCAATAGCGCGACATAGATCGCGGGCAGTGTGAGCGTCAGGACAAAGCCGAGCACACGCAGCCAGCGGGTCAGGTTGGTATACAGATAGGAGATATAGTAATCGTCGTTTGCCTGGAAGGTTTCCTGTAAGATATGCGGAAGCGTCAGGGCGACTGGTGTGCCATCCACGACGATGGCGATGCGCCCTTCCAGCAGCTTGGCGGCGACGATATCCGGGCGCTCGGTAAAGCCGGCAGTCGGAAAGGGGGAGTGTCGGTCGTCACGGATGATCTCATTGAGGTAATTGGCGTCTAAAATGGCGTCCAGCTCGACCGCCTGTACGCGCCGCTTCACGTCCTCCAATACGGTTTGGTCGGCGATGCCGTCGATATAACAGATGCTGATGGTCGTATGTGACACCGAGCCGACCTCAAAAAATTCAAAGCACAGGTGCGGGGTGCGCAGCCTGCGGCGGATCAGGGCGAGATTTCCCATAAAGGCTTCGGTAAAACCCTCCCGCGGGCCGCGGAGGACTTTTTCATTGTCCGGTTCATCCGGGCCGCGCTTGGCGAAGCCCTTGGTGTTGACGACGGCGGGGCGGCTGTCGCCATCCACCAGAATGATCGTGTCGCCGTATAAAAAGGCGGACAGCAGCTTCTCCATAGGGGGATCAAACGGACAGTCATCGATGTGCAGCACTTCGTCGATGACGGCATCCATCGGCAGCGGTGCACCCGTCCATAGGCTGACCGGCTTGATGATGCTTTCGTTGATCGCGCTGCTTTCCACCATGCCGTCAAAAAAGAACAGGGCAGCGCGCAGGGCAGGGGAGCCGCGCCCCTGCACCACACGGCAGATGAAGGTATTGTCATGGGTGAAAAATGCCTTCATGCGTGCGATATTTTCATCCAGATTGGTTGTGAATTGCAGATCAGATAAATTCAAGTTTTTTCTCCTTCGGTATCTACACAATTATTCGCCGTTCAGCTCCTCCGCCAGTTTTTTGCCAAAGGCGCGGATGGCAAGCTCAGCTTCTTCCATCGTATTGGCGCTGGTGCCGCATTCCAGGATCATACTGCCGGTGGTCGCCTGCTCGTTAAACCGCTGCTTGCGCAGGTTGACCGGGCGCATGAGCGTGGGATATTCCGCGAGGATGCGTTTTTGCAGGTTGACCGCAAAATTTAGGTTGCTTTTCCAGTTCGGATGCGTCAGACCACCGGCATTTGTGCCCATAACAAACATGAGCTGTGCGCAAGTCTGTCCATCGATTTCAGAGACTACCTTATACTCCATGCCGGAGGATGTGATCATGGAATCCCGATGCAGGTCGATGACCATTTTGATGGATGGCGTCTCTTTCATCTGCGCTTCAATGATGTCCATGGCGCGGTTATACGACTGGTTGTAGCTGGGGGAATCAATGATTTCGCGGCAGTGTACCACGCCGATGCCCTGTGCCTCCAATACCTGTGTCAGAACATCACCGATATACACGACATTGTGCGCGGGGTCTTCCGAGCGTCCGCCGGACTGGTCGACATATGCTTCGCTGGCGTGGGTATGCAGGATCATAACCGTCGGTTCATCTACCGAGCTGTTTTTTGTGATCTGGATCGGGTCAGCGAGCATGGAGGAAAGGTCATAGGACAGACCGGAAGCATTTTGAATATAAACGCCGTCCTTACCGGGATAGCCGCCGCTTTCGCCGGTGATGGTGAGTTGCTTGATGGCGGCGCCGGAGGCGGTCGTTGTCGGTGCGTTGGAGGTATCCACCGCCTTTTGCACATTGGCAGGCGGAGCAAATTGGCTTTCTGATACCAGCATATTGGCGGCGTCCGTGTCGCAGCCCGCGTCGGTATCGGTCATTTCTTCCGGCAAAGCCTGTGCAGCAATGACGTCTGACACGCTGACGGCATTTGGCGTATGAGTGGAAACCGATTCCCAGCCGAGCGCACCGACCTCGGAGGCGAGCGTCGCCTGTACAAAATCTGAATTGCCGGCGATATTGGAAAGCAAAGCGGTCAGCTGTTCGCTGCCGCCCAGTTGGTCAACGGCAAGCAGGCCGCCTGCCATCAGCAGGCAGGGGATGCTCCACAGCGGAAAGTTGTTCGGTTTTCCATTTTTTTTGCGTGCCATATGTTCCCCTGCCCTTCCGAAAATGCGTCTTACGATACTCTATTCGGAAAAACGGGCAGATATGAGTATCACCTGTGCCCTAGGACAAAAACAGGTCAATGTCTGCGATGTCCAGCGTCGGATGCAGGAATAAATTGATGCCATAGCCGATGACGCGGGCGGCGTCCGCGACCTGCTGGTCGACATCACGGGTTGTCACCAGCACCGGTGTAGACAGATCGTCCAGCGCTTCGCAGGAGGCGCCGGTCTGTGCGGCAATATCCGCCGCAAGTGTTGCGCCGTCCACGACGGTCGGCACGCCGACTGCCAGCACCGGCACGCCAAGCTCTTTCCGGGTGATCGCGGCGCGTGCATTGCCCACGCCGGAGCCGGGGACAATGCCGGTGTCCGTCATTTGGATCGTGCACATCAGACGGCTCAGCCGGCGGGCGGCGAGTGCATCGACGGCGATGACCAGACCGGGGCGGATGCGGTCGATGACTCCCAAAACGATCTCACCGGTTTCCACACCGGTCATGCCCAGCACGCCGGGGGCAAGCACCGCTACCGGACGAAAGGCGCGGAACTGGGCCGGCGAGCGCTCCACCAGATGGCGGGTGGCGAGGACGTTCTGGCAGCACAACGGCCCGATGGCGTCCGGCGTGACCGCGCGGTTGCCCAGACCGATCACCAGCACCGGCGCGCGCGGATCATCACATAATTGCGGGGTCAGCTGCTCCAATGACTGCGCCACTGCACGACAGGCGCGGGAAAAGGCATCCTCCTCCCGATGCAGCAGCGCATCGATGGAAAGCGTGTAATACTTGCCGGGGGGCCTGCCGAGTGCAGCGTCTTCCCGATGGATATGGACCTGCGTCAGCTGAAAGCCTTCCAAGTCCTGTTCAGTTTGCGTCGCGTTGTCAGATGTCGGGCGGCAGCTTTCCAACGCCTCGATTGCTAAATCTGTACGAATTGCCATGTGTTCCCTCCATTCGTATTCAGTATGTTCCACAAGTCTTATTCTTATGTATGACGTCGGTTTGAAAAAATCAATGGAAAAAACCGAAAATATACTTGATTTTTGTTGGTCGGCATGATAGAATCATTTGTACTGACTAATAGATGGAGTAAGGAGGTGGACACCAATGCCGAATATCAAGTCTGCCAAGAAGCGTGTAAAGGTCACCAAGGTAAAGGACGCACGCAATCAGGCTGCTCGTTCTGAGCTGAAGACAATTCTGAAGAAGTTCGACGCTGCTGTTGCAGGTGAGGACAAGTCTGCTGCAGAGTCTGCATATAGAACAGCTGTCAAGGCTCTTGACAAGGCTGCAGCTGGTAAGCTGATTCATAAGAACAAGGCTGCAAACAAGAAGAGCGCACTGACCCTTAAGCTGAACGCTTCCAAGTAAGTTCTTACTTCACAATGTGAAATGAAAACGCATCCGTATGGGTGCGTTTTTTGCGTGTGGGGAAATTATTCCGGTGGATATGCACGCGCGCGGGAGCGCGCAAAAAAGGCTCCTTTTGAAAGGAGCTGGATTCGCCGCAGGCGAAGACTGAGGATTGTTTTCTAGGTGGCTTTGAATAGCTAGACACTTCACGTATACACATCCTCCCTTGCCAACCGCACAGACCTGTGCTAAGATACGAATTAGACCACAAAAGGAGCAATCGAACCATGCATTATCTGGATCATGCGGCGACGACGGCGGTGTTACCGGAAGCTGCTGCCATTGCCTGCAAGGTAATGACCGAGCAATTCGGCAATCCGTCGAGCGTACATAAAATGGGCATCCAAGCGTCCGGCATACTGGAGACTGCCCGCAAGCAGGTCGCTGCAATATTGAACGCAGAACCATCTGAAATTACCTTTACCTCCTGTGGAACGGAGGCGACCAGCACAGCGATTTATGGCGCATGCCGCCGCAAGGGCCGCAGCAAGCATATCATTACAACGGCGATCGAGCATTCTGCAACATTGAATACAGTAAAACAGCTGGAGCAGGAAGGCTTCGATGTGACATATTTGCAACCGGATGCAGACGGGCATATTGCAATATCTGATGTGCGCGACGCCCTCCGCCCGGATACGGTGCTATTGACCTGTATGCTGGCAAATAACGAAATTGGAACATTACTGCCAATCAAGGAATTTGGTAAATTATTAAAGAAAAAAGCGCCAAATGCGTTTTTTCATATTGATGCAGTACAGGGACTTGCCCGCGTTGCGATCAAGCCGAAGCTGTGGAATGCGGATTTTATCAGCGTCAGCGGGCATAAGATCGGCGCGCCGAAGGGCATTGGCGCACTGTATATCCGCAAGGGCGTGCACATTGCGCCGCTGATGGTCGGCGGCGGACAGGAGCGCGGTATGCGACCGGGCACGGAAGCGGTACCGAATATCGCCGCCTTTGGCGAAGCCTGCCGCATCCGGCAGGAGCAAATGGCGCAGAATTATGCCAAGGTAGAAGCGCTCTGCGCACAGCTCAAAGAAGGCATTGCACAGCGCTTCCCATGGGCGGTTTATAACGGGAAAAACGACATTCCACACGTGGTAAATGTTTCATTTCCGGGCTGTAAAAGTGAAGTATTGCTGCGCGTGCTGGAAATGCATGAGGTGTATGTTTCCTCCGGCTCCGCCTGCGCCAAGGGCAAGGCGAGCCATGTGCTGGCTGCAATGAAGCTCGACCATGCCCGTATTGACAGCGCGCTGCGCATCAGCTTTGCACCGTCCAATACAGAAGAGGACGTGCAGGCGCTGCTGGACGCGCTGGAGGAAGGCACAAAGCGGCTGAGAAGAGAAGGATAAAATTTATACTAGAGGTTAAAAGCAACATGAAAGAAGTATTATTGTTAAAGCTGGGCGAGGTCGTGCTCAAGGGCCTGAATCGCCGCCGGTTTGAAAGCCGACTGATCGCAAATCTGCGCCGCAGGTTGGAAAAGGTCGGTAAGTGCAATGTCTACACCATGCAGTCGACGATTTACGTCGAGCCGGCGGACGGCGTGGATATGGATGAAGTGCTGGAAGCGGTCAACAATGTATTCGGCATTGCGGCAATCTGCCGCGCAGCTGTGTGCGAAAAGGACATGGACGCTATCTGGAATACCGTCAATGAATACCTTGCAGATGAGCTGGAAAGCGTGCAGCGGTTCAAGGTGGAAGCGAAGCGTTCGGACAAAAAATTCCCGCTCAATTCCATCCAAATCTGTCAGCAGATCGGCGGCGATCTGGACGACAAATATGAAAACCTGATTCCGGACATGCACAACCCGGAGCTGCGCGTGACGATCGAAGTGCGCGACAAGGCGGCATATGTCCATGCGGGCAAGATGCCCGGCCCGGGCGGTATGCCGGTGGGTACCAACGGCAAGGCGGCGCTGCTGCTGTCCGGCGGTATTGATTCCCCGGTTGCCGGTTATATGATGGCAAAGCGCGGTCTGGAGCTGTGTGCCGTGCATTTCTTCAGCTATCCGTATACCTCCGAGCGCGCAAAGGAGAAGGTCATGGAGCTGGCACAGCAGCTGACGCATTATGCAGGCCGCATGGAGGTCTATGTCGTGCCGTTTACCGAGATTCAGGAAGCCATCCGCGACAATTGCCCGGAGGACATGTTCACGCTCATCATGCGCCGGTTTATGATGCGGCTGGCAGAAAAGGTTGCAAAGGAGCATGAAGCAGGCGCGCTGATTACCGGCGAGAGCTTGGGACAGGTCGCTTCCCAGACGATGGAAGCGATGAATGTGACCGGCGCGGTGTGCGATATGCCGGTATTCCGTCCGCTGATCGGCATGGATAAGGAGGAGATTGTGCAGATTTCCCGCAAAATCGGCACATTTGAAACTTCTATCCTGCCATATGAGGACTGCTGTACGGTATTCACACCGAAGCATCCGATGACCCGTCCGAAGCGCTTCAAGGTAGAAGAAGCTGAGCGGGCGCTGGATGTGGATACACTGATGGAAAAGGCGCTTGCCGGTGTGGAGTGCGTGACGCTGTAAGGCATATGCCATGTTGATCTATTGCACGCTCATTGAGGAAAATCAACAAGATGATTTTGAGCGGATGTATCTGCAATACCGTCAGCTGTTATATCAGGTCGCATTTGGCATCCTGCATGATCATCAGCTGGCAGAGGACGCCGTCAGCACGACGTTCTGGAAAGCGGCAGAAAATTTTTCAAAAATTTCTGCGCCGGTTTGTCCAAAAACCAAACGGTTTCTCGTTATTGTATGTGAGAGGACAGCGATCGATCTATACCGCAAGCAGCGACAGCAGGACAGCGCGTCGCTGGATGCGTTGGAATATGATATCCCCGACCGGAATGCGGTCGTGTTGCCGGAAGAGGAGGGGACACTCGCCGCGGCGCTGGCGCGGCTGCCCAAAACCTATCGGGAGGTTTTGCTGCTGCGGTATGATCTGGGCTATTCGACCGGTGAGATCGCACAGCTGCTGTCCTTCAGCGAGGCGAAAACCGCAAAATGCATCACACGCGGCAAGCAAAAGCTGCGTCAGCTGCTGGAAGAAGGTGAGGGCGTATGAAGCTGACGGATGAAATGCTGGAACAGCTGCTGTCACAGCAGGCGGAACAGGCGGGGGAAATCTGGGAGCGCAGCCTGCCGCAGGAGCTGGAGCAGCCGCATACGTTCTCCAAACGGTTTGAGCGCAGGATGCACTGGTTGATTTGGCGGCGGAAGCATCCGGCAGCGGCGTGGATGTGCAAAGCTGCTGTGGTGCTTTTGGTGTGTATCGGCATTGGCGCAGGTGCGGTATTGTTGTCGGACAACGGGACATCCGGCAGTACGCTGGAACAGCCAGCAGACCCGTTTGGCAGCGCTGCATTACAGCCCGCACCGGGCGAACATACGATACAGCAGATGCAGCCGGAACAGCCGACACCACCGCCGCAGAGAGATGCAGGCACGTCAGATAGTACGCCGTCAAAAGAAGATCTTCCAGACGATGACGATACGGATGAGCGCCCAAGCGACGAGCAGCCGGGACAATCTACAGATATGCCGGGAGAGCCGGGCGACAGCGATGACACACCGGAGCCGCCGGATAACACGGATCCTACGCCGTCCGAGCCACCGGAGGAGCCGGGCGACGGCGATGATACGCAAGAGCCACCGATCACATCTGGCTCTACGCTGCAAGAGCCATCTTATGTCCCTGCGGGGATGGCTGCGGTTTCCCGGCAGGAAAGTGAAACGGAACTTATCATTCGCTATGCATCGGGCAATGGGAAAACGGTTGTGTATACCAGTCGGTACAGCGCAGACCCACAGCTTTCCGGCGATGGCGAAACGGTATCGGTTAGTGGCGCGGCTGCCGCAATCTTCCGATCCAACGGGGAAGAAAACACGTTGGAATGGATTGATGCATCGGCTTGTTATATGCTTGCGGGCAATTTGTCCAAAGATGAATTGCTGAATATGGCAAATAGTACCAAAAAATAAAAAAGCAGAAATTTTTTTCAAAATATTGTCCAGAAATCACCTTCTCTTTTCGTTACTGTAAATAGAACGAAGAGGGGAGGTGATTTTTATGCGCGGGCGGGAAAGCCGGGGGCGCATTTGTGCGAGAGCCTAAGGACAGAAACATAAAAATACAATGTACAAAAGGAGGCATATTACAATGAAAAGAATTACATCTATCGCATTGGCGATTGCCATGCTGGTATCCGCCGGTATGACTGCCGTTGCAGCGGACAAGGATTTCCCATTTCGAGATGTACCCGATGATGCGTGGTATCGTCGATACGTGGAACAGGCATATCTTGAAGGTGTCATGGTAGGAACAGGCGAAACAACATTTGCGCCGAATGAACCCATGACACGCGAAGAGTTTGTCACCGCGCTGATGCGGCTTGCAAATGTAAACCCACCGCATGTGGATGTGCTGACCTTTGCAGATGTCAAAGGAGGAGCATGGTACGCAGGCTATGTGGAATGGGCACGGCAAGTGGGCGTTGTAAGCGGCGTAGACGATAAAAATTTTGGCGTGGGACAGCCTGTAACCCGTGAGCAGATGGCGGTTATGTTGTCGAACTTTTCCCATGCAGTAACAGGTCCTTCGCTGCTGGAGTCGGAGCATCCGGCGCCTGCGTTTCAAGACATCGGAGCGGCAGCTGCTTGGGCAAAGGGCGCTGTGGAGGAAATGCGCATTTGCGGCATTGTGAGCGGCGATGAAAACAATCGCTTCCAGCCGAAACGAGCCATGACGCGAGCCGAATGTGCGACGGTTTTGGTAAAGTATCAGCAAGCGAGAGTGGACTGCGGCGACTTCCAGCTTTCCTTTGATAATCTGACCAGAATGTGTATGCGGTCAGGCGCAAGCGGGCTTCCCACTATGTACATGATTTCCGATCAGAAGGAAATGCAGCAGCTGTTGGATTATATCAACGCCGCGCCGATCAAATCCAAAAAGTATGCGCCGTCTGCTACGGGATGGACATATAGTATAGACTTTTGGAATGGGGAAACCTATCTGAATGGAATTGGTATTGGCGCTGATTGGGTTGAGGTCGGCAATGTCCGCTATTATACAGAAGGGGATTATTTCCAGTCACTGCTCGACGAAATTGATGCAAAGGCGGAGTATATACCGCTAAACTGACTGTGCGTGGAACACAGGGGGATTTTAACAGAGGGTGTGCGCTTGCGCGCCCTCTTTTTACCTCCTTGCACAGTTGTTACAAAATGGTAAATTAAAAATATATTACAATGATAGAGCATTTGAAAGGAGGCGAGAGGTGATGCTTTTTATGCAGAGAAACATGAGAAAAAAGCATCTGCTTTTGGGAATCATTGGGATGATCGTTTTGTTGTGCGCTTGCAGCTGTAGGGATGACAGCATCGGGACAGACAATGGCAATCGACAAAACGCGATCTTTCATCTGGATGGAGCGACCAGCATTGTACTGCGAAGCGGCAATACCGGCGGAGGGATTCCGATCACGGATGAGGATGTGGCACAGTATATCTATGATGAAATAGAAACTATGCCGCTGGAAGAGATTGGCGAGTCTTATATCGGATGGATGTACATGTTGGAATTTAAGGATGACGAACAAAATAACATCGCCCAGATTGTCGTGAACGGGAATGACACGATGGAATATGATGGGAAGCGGTATTCCTGTGACAGTGCAGAGCTGTATGACAAGCTGGAAGCCTATTGGCAGGAAAACGCAAAGAAATGCTTGTTCGACGCGGAGAAGGTTGCTAGAATCATCGTTCAATCCGGCGACGGAGAGACAAGCTATTCTGTCACGGATGCGGCGGAGCTGCGCTCTATTTGTGACAAAATCGATCAGGAGTCCCTGATTTCTGATGATGCGGTGTCGATATATGGAAATGGACATCCCTATATATTGACGTTGCAGGATGAGGATGGAAATGAAATGGCGACGATCACTGTAAATGCCAATGTCGAGCTTGCATGTGACGGCAGGGTATATTGCTGTAAAGACTTGGGGCTGTATGATTATTTGGAGCAATATTGGCAGGACGCGCGTGAGCGTGTTATGAAATGATGTATGGATAGAAATATTTGCTGATAATTTGTATATATGTACGATTTACAAAATGAAACAAATAATATAATATTAGTACAATATAAATCTATTTTTGCATGTAGGAAGATTACGAGAGTGACGGTTTGATTTTAAAGGAGGACATATCCATGTGGAATGTTTTATACAATATTGCAGAGTTGGGATTGTTATATGCATCTCCACTAGCAGGCTTTGCCATTCTTGACATACTGAACTGCATCCGGGAAAACAAAAAGTTCTGGCTTCCGAGTAAAATCATTGTTGTTATTTTCATCTGGTCGCTGGGATGGAAAGTTGTTGGTCTTTTTAACTCATAGGTACAATACAGATGCGAAATGCAAAGATTAACCCGCGCTCTCTGGACAACAGGGGGCGCGGGCTTTTTATCACCTTGCGCAATTGTTACAAAAGTGGTAAACTAAAGGCGTATTGCAATGAATAACCGAAAATCGATTTGCAAAAACCGACACAAGCCGCAGGATATCTGCGGTACGATAGCATATATGTACCTTTGCGAACAGGAGGGCGATAGGTATGAAAGCGGAAATTATCGCAGTTGGAACAGAAATTCTGTTAGGAGATATCGTAAACACGGATGCACAGGTCATTTCGCTTGGGCTGGATGAACTTGGCATCGACGTATATTATCAGACCGTCGTGGGGGATAACCCGGGTCGGCTGCGCGAGGTACTGGATATTGCAAAAAAGCGATCTGACCTCATTATCACGACCGGTGGGCTTGGCCCGACGCTGGACGACCTGACGCGGGAGACAATCGCGGAGGCATTCGGCAAAAAGCTGGTGCTGCATCAGCCGACGCTGCGCCGTATTACGGCATTTTTTGACCAGATCGGCAGAGAAATGACACAAAACAATGTCAAGCAGGCGATGCTGCCCGCGGACTGCAAGGTGCTGGAAAACAACTGGGGCACCGCGCCGGGCTGCGCATTTGAGGCGGATGGCGTGCATGTCATGATGCTGCCCGGCCCGCCGCGTGAATGTACGCCGGTGTTCCGCACGGCAGGTATGGAATATCTGTCAAAGCTGGCAGGCGGCGTCATAGTCTCCCATGTCGTGCATATTTTCGGCATGGGCGAATCCCAGATGGAGGACAGGCTGCATGACCTGATGGAAAAAAGCGTCAATCCAACGCTTGCGCCGTATGCCAAGGACGGCGAATGCCTGGTTCGCGTGACGGCAAAGGCGGATACCGCAGCGCAGGCGGAGCAGCTGCTCGCGCCCGCAGTACAGCAGGTATGCGACATGCTGGGGGATGTGGTGTACGGCATCGATATCGGCAGCCTGGAGCGGGCAATGGCAGAAGTGATGACCGAAAAGGGCCTGACGCTGTCCGTGGCGGAGAGCTGCACCGGCGGGCTGCTGTCCAAGCGCATCACGGATGTGCCCGGCGCATCGAAATTCTATAAGGGCGGCGCGTGCACCTACTGCAATGAGATCAAAATGAAGGTGCTCGGCGTGAAAAAGGAAACGCTGGACAAATACACCGCAGTTTCCACGCAGACCGCCGGCGAGATGGCGCGCGGCATTGCGCAGGCATACGGCACGGATATCGGCATCGGTATTACAGGCTATGCAGGGCCGGACGGCGGCGAGGACGGCACACCAGCAGGGACAGTGCATATTGGTATTTTCTACAATGGAGAGACACAGGTGCGCACGATCCACTCCCCACGCGGCAGGGAAAATGCCCGCCGCGATGCGGCAAACCACGCGCTCGACCTCATTCTCCGTGCGGCAAAAAAATAGGCAGCAGTACCATTTTCAGGGGGATTACGAAATTGGTGTAAAATTTCACATTTTTTCTGGACTTGTTCGGGCAAATGTTGTATAATATTTCTACAAATGAGAGGCGCCTTTATGCGCTGTATGCACGTAAGGCACAAAAAAATCCGAAAAAGCCCGCGCTTTTTCGGTATTCTCATATGTTTCTGGTTTTCCGGAGGGAAGGAGATGGATGCCATGGAAGCAAACAGAGCCGTTGATCCGATGGCAGACCGTCTGCGCCGTTTTCATGCCGGGACAGAAGCAAGGGCATGGGAATGGCTGGGTGCACACCCTGAACTGCGAAATGGGCAGGAGGGTGTGGTCTTTCGCGTCTGGGCGCCCCATGCGGAAGAGGTTTCCGTCATTACGGAGAGCAACGGCTGGCTGCGCGATCTCGCGCCGATGTCCCGCATGGAGCAGGACCCCTCGATATGGGAATGCTTCCTGACGGAAGTTCGCCGGTTCGACAGCTATAAATACAGCATCCGCACACCGGAAGGGGAGGTTTTTGATAAATCCGACCCGTTTGCCTTCCATGCGGAGACGCGTCCGTATAATGCCTCCAAGGTATATAATATGGCGGGCTATGAATGGCATGACCGCAGCTGGATGCGGCGCAAGCTGCCGCATACCGCGCCGATGAATATCTACGAGGTGCATCTCGGCTCATGGCAGGTGCGGGAGGACAGTACCTTCTATTCCTACCGGGAAATGGCGGACAGGCTCATCCCGTATGTATGCAGCATGGGCTATACCCATCTGGAGCTGCTGCCGCTGCTGGAGCATCCGTTTGACGGCTCGTGGGGCTATCAGCCGCTGGGCTGGTTTGCGGCAACGAGCCGCTATGGTACGCCGCATGATCTGATGTATTTCATTGACCGCTGCCATCAGGCGGGTCTGAGCGTGATCATGGACTGGACGGCAGCGGGCTTTCCGGGCGACGCGCACGGGCTGATCTGCTTTGACGGCGCGCCGTGCTATGAGTGCCTGCCGCCCGACGATGTGATGCCGTTCGGTATGCGCCGGTTTGATCTCAGCAGAGGAGAGGTCATTTCGTTCCTGCTGTCGTCTGCGATGTTCTGGATGTCGGAATATCATGTAGACGGGCTGCGCGTCAGCTCAGTACAGCCGATGCTGTTCCTCGACTATGAGCGGGAAGCGGGAAGCTGGACGGCAAACCGGTATGGCGAAAACCAGAATTTAGAAGGAGCACAATTCCTGCGGACGCTGTGCGACCGTGCAGCGGAGCAGTTTCCCCGCGTGAAGCTGATCGCCAGCAGCACCGGTCTTTGGCCTTCGGTCACGAAGCCGACTGCACTTGGCGGACTGGGCTTTTCGCATATGTGGCGCGACGACTGGGTGCAGCAGGCGCTGGGGCAGCTGCAGGCATTGCCCGAAGCTGCGGACGATGCGTTTGCCGACTGGCTGACGCTGTCGCTCATCGACAGCATGGGCGAGCGGTACATCCTGCCGTTGTCGCACGATGCCGTTTCACACGGCAGAGGTTCGCTGCTGGCGCGGATGCCGGGCGAATATAATGAAAAATTTGCGCATCTGCGTATGCTGTACGGCTTTGTCATGGCACATCCAGGGGATAAGCTGCTGTTTATGGGCGGCGAATTTGCCCAATTCAATGAATGGGCGTGCCACCACGGGCTGGACTGGATGCTGCTGGACTATGAGGCGCATCGCCAGATGCGGGAATATGTCCGCGGACTGAACCTGTTTTACAAAAACAGCCCTGCGCTGTGGGAATCGGGCGATGCGGACAGCTTTACATGGGTTGACCGCGGCACGCGTACACCCGGGCTGCTTGCCTTTGAGCGCAAAAGCCCGGACGGAGACCGGCTGCTGGCAGTGGTCAACCTGACCGGACGGCGCATATCCGGCTATACCATCCGGCTGGACACGCCCGGCGCATGGGAGGAGGTATTCTCCTCGGACAGCGTGAGCTATGGCGGAAGCGGCGTGGCGGGCGGTGTGCGTGCGGCGGAGCAGACGGCGGACGGCACATACCGGCTGACACTGGGCGCGGCGGCGTACAGTGTACAGTTTTTCAGTCCTGTGGCTGATTAAACCTTTTATTTTATTATGAAAGCACTGCCGAGAGGCATTGTTTATAGAGTGGGAACATGTAAGATATTAATTTTACAGGAGGGGGACATATCCTCCCAAATCTAACAAAGATTGGAGCAGAAAGAATGTCTAGGAAGAAAGAATGCGTTGCAATGCTTCTGGCCGGCGGCCGTGGCAGCAGATTGTATGTATTGACCCAGAACGTCGCAAAGCCAGCAGTTCCGTTTGGCGGCAAGTACCGTATCATCGACTTTCCGCTGTCCAACTGTGTAAACTCCGGTATTGATACCGTAGGCGTACTGACACAGTATGAACCGCACGTACTGAATGTATATCTGGCAAACGGTCAGACATGGGATCTTGACAGACTGAACGGCGGCGTTTATGCACTGCCTCCGTACGAAGGCGGCAAGGGCTCTGAGTGGTACAAGGGCACCGCAAATGCGATTTATCAGAACATCAGCTTTATTGACGAGTATGATCCGGAGTACGTCCTGATCCTCTCGGGCGACCATATCTATAAGATGGATTATGACAAGATGCTCGAGCAGCACAAGGAAAAGGAAGCAGCAGCTACCATCGCCGTACTCAACGTTACGCTGGAGGAAGCAAAGCGCTTCGGTATCATGAACTGTCATCCGGACGGCTCGATTTATGAGTTCGAGGAAAAGCCGGCACATCCGAAGAGCACGCTGGCTTCTATGGGTATCTACATCTTCACCTGGTCCAAGCTGCGCAAGTACCTCATCGAGGATGAGAACACACCGGGTTCCTCCAATGACTTCGGCAAGAACATCATCCCGGCAATGCTGGCACGCGGCGAGAACCTGCAGACCTACCGCTTTGACGGCTACTGGAAGGACGTTGGAACGATCGAGTCGCTGTGGGAGGCGAACATGGACCTGCTGTCTCCGGATTCCGGCCTGAACCTGGACGATGGAGATTGGCGCATCTATGGCCGCAACACCGGCTCCGCACCGCATTTCACCGGACGTTATGCAGATGTCAAGCACTCGCTGCTCAGTGAGGGCTGTGAGGTCGAAGGCAAGGTCAACAACTCCGTTCTGTTCCCGGATGTTACTGTTGAGCAGGACGCCAAGATCGAATACTCCATCATCATGCCGGGCGCTGTCATCGAAAAGGGCGCTGAGGTCAAGTATGCGATTGTAGCGGAAAATGCACGCGTCTGCGCGGGTGCCAAGATCGGCAATGCGCCGAACGAGGTCGAGGCAGACCAGTGGGGCGTTGCAGTTGTTGCTCCTGGCATCACCGTCGGCAAGAACGTTGTCGTTACAGCCAAGGAGATGCCTGACAAGGATATTCCGGACGTAGAATGAGGTGGAGATAAATGAAAAACACACTTGGTATTATTATTGGTTTTGATAACAATAACGATCTGCGTGAGCTGTCTGAGCACCGCCCGGTGGCGTCGGTGCCGTTCGGCGGACGCTATCGTGTCGTTGATTTTATGCTGTCCAATCTGGTCAATTCCGGCTGCTATCAGGTCGGCGTCCTGATGAGAGACAAGTATCAGTCCCTGATGGACCATCTCAGCTCCGGCAAGGACTGGGATCTGTCCCGCAAGCGCGGCGGTATGATCCTGCTGCCGCCGAATGCATTCGCACCGAAGTCCTCTCCGCTGGTAACGGAGAACTACCGCACCTCGCTGGAGGCTCTGGGTTCCATCAGCGATATGCTGCAGAAGAGCAAGTGCGAGCATGTCCTGATCTGCAATGCGGACATCGTTGCCAACATCCCGCTGGATGAGGCAATGCGTGAGCACAAGAAGTCTGAGGCAGATGTGACCATCGTCTGCACCAAGAATTCTGAGGGCGGCCCGTTCGATATGTTCATGAACCTGTCCCCGCGCCATGAAGTAAATGATATCCGCAATGGCGACAACATGGGCGGCAAGTGCAAGTACAAGGGTCTTGGCATCTATATCATGAAGCGCAAGTACCTGATCGACCTGCTGTCTGACTGCGTCACCCATAACCTGTCTTCCTTCGAGCGCGATGCAATGCAGTATGTATTCAACCGCGGCGATGCTGTTCAGGCATATGTATTCGATAAGTATGTCGCAAAGATCGAGGATGTTAAGAGCTACTTCTCCTCTTCGATGGATATGCTGGATAAGGACATCCGCGACCAGGTATTCCTTAAGAGCCGCCCGATCCTGACCAAGGTACATGACGAAGCGCCGACCTACTACGGCGAGGACGCTGACGTAAGCGACAGCCTGATCGCTGACGGCTCCCGCATTGAGGGCACGGTTGAAAATTCCATTATCTTCCGCGGCTGCAAGATCGCAAAGGGCGCTGTTGTCAAGGATTCCATCATCATGCCGAATGCGACTATTTCTGAGGGCGTTGAGCTGTCGTATGTTGTTACCGATAAGGGCGTTACCATCCGCGAGGACCGCAAGATGATGGGCCACGCAACCTATCCGGTAGCAATTGCAAAGAGCACAATTGTTTAATCACTGAGCAAATTTCATTCCGACACGATTCGATGGCGAATCATCAATCCGGAATCAGCCGGGAGGACGGATTATTTCGTCCTTCCGGTTTTCTGTTTGTAACGATATGGAGGATAACTATGAAGGTATTATATGTGAGCAGTGAGTGTGCGCCGTTTGTCAAAACCGGCGGACTGGGTGATGTAGCAGGCTCGCTGCCGAAGGCATTGGCTGCAAAGGGCTGTGATATTGCTGTCGTCTGCCCGCTGTACAGCAAGATCGGCAGGGAATGGCGCGATAAGATGACCTATATCAAGAGCCTTTACGTGCAGCTGGCATGGCGCAATCAGTATTGCGGCATCTTCTGCTATGAGGCGGACGGCGTCAAGTATTATTTCCTTGACAATGAGTATTATTTCGCACGCAACCAGGTCTACGGCGAGTATGATGATGCAGAGCGCTTCGCGTTCTTCTCCCGCGCCGTTCTGGAAATGCTGCCGGCAATTGATTTCCGCCCGGATGTCATCAACTGCAACGACTGGCAGTCCGCGCTGGTTCCGGTATACTACAACCTGAACTACAACTACCGCCCGTGGTACGAAGGCATCAAGACGGTGTTCACCATCCATAACATCCAGTTCCAGGGCCAGTATGGACGGGAGATCCTGTCGTATGTCCTCGGCATTGACGATTATCATTTTGACAACGGCTTTATGCAGCAGGACGGCGACGTCAACCTGATGAAGGCTGCGATCGTATGCGCTGACCGCGTTACCACCGTTTCCTCCACTTATGCAGGCGAAATTCAGACTGAGTTCTATGGCTTCCGCCTGGATGCTGTACTGCGCTGGAACCAGGGCAAGGTATGCGGCATTGTAAACGGCATTGACGTCGATGCCTATAACCCGGCGACGGACCCGCATATGTTTAAGAATTTCACCGTTGACACGCTGGAGGACAAGAAGGTCAATCGCGACCAGCTGCTCGAAATGTGCGGCCTGCAGGCTTCCGACGAGACAGTCGTCATCGGCATGGTCGGACGTCTGACCAGCCAGAAGGGCCTTGACCTTGTACAGTGCGTGCTGAACGATATTCTGGAGCAGGATGTCCGCCTGATCGTACTGGGCACCGGCGATTACGAATACGAGCAGATGTTTATCAATGCCAAGTGGCAGTACCCGGATAAGATTTCCACAAACATCATGTTCTCCAACGATCTGGCAAATAAGATCTATGCAGGCTGCGACCTGTTCCTGATGCCGTCGCTGTTTGAGCCGTGCGGCCTGGCGCAGATGATCGCCATGCGTTACGGCACTCTGCCGCTCGTGCGCGAGACTGGCGGCCTGAAGGATACCGTCCATCCGTATAACCAGTTCACTGGCGAAGGCACCGGCTTCTCGTTCGCCGATTACAATGCGCATGATATGCTGCATGTCATCGAGCAGGCGTGCTACCTGTTCCGCCATAACAAGGAAGCATGGCGCGCGATGCAGATCGCCGGCATGACCACCGACTTCAGCTGGGATCATTCCGCACAGGATTACCTGAACGTATATCAGGATACCGTGGACAACTGGTAAATAGAAAATAGAGTATGATAGACAGAGCCCGGCAGTACGCCGGGCTCTGTTTTTGCAAAAATATCGACAGATATCGACAATAATATAAAATTATGTTATGATGGCCATGTTACCTTTCCCCTACACTGGTGACAGAGGGGAGGTGTATGTCCCATGTATATAGTACAATCCTTTCTTTTTTCCGTCATTGCGGGTGTGGTTGCAAATTACATCTTTCAATGGCTGACGGAAAAGAAAAAATAAGGTAACCTCCGGCATTTGTTCATTTTGTGAAATGGACATAAAAATCCCCCCTTGAGCTGACACCTCTTGGGGGGATTCGTCGTGTATATCCATGTATACAGTATCCTTTGTCTTTATTATATGCCGTTGATGAGGAAAAGTCAATCCGACATTTCTTGTTCACAAAAATATCTTTAAAATAACACAGGTTCGGTTTGACAAAGCGGTCAGTTGATTCTATACTTAACCTGTATACAAATGCACAGTTACAGCATAGCTGTATGATCGAAAGGAGTCCATTATGGATTTTACAGAAAAGAAAATTAAAAGTGATTATAAATTTCATGGAAAAATTATGACCGTGCGCGTTGACGATGCACTGTTGCCCAATGGCAAGCCGTGCAAGCGCGAGGTATGCGAGCATGTCGGCGGCGTAGGTGTGCTGCCGATCGATGAAAACCGCATTGTTACACTGGTGCGCCAGTACCGCTATCCCTATGAGACGACGACATTGGAGATTCCGGCGGGCAAGATGGACCAGGGCCCGGAGGAGGCGCTGGAGTGCGGACGCCGGGAGCTGGCAGAGGAGACTGGCCTGCGCGCCGGGGAGATGATCCCGATGGGTGAGCTGTGGCCGTCGCCGGGCTTTATGGACGAGCGGCTGCATTTGTTCTGCGCAAAGCAGCTGGTACAGGGCGAGACGCATCCGGATGAGGATGAATTTGTCGAAATCGTCCGCATGCCGTTTGAGGAGCTGTGCGAGCGCATTGCATCGGGAGAGATTCATGACGCAAAGACCGTCGCAGCCATCGGCAAGGCGCTCATCATGGGGCTGTAATAGATAACCGAAATGCGCAAAACACTAAAAAGAAAATTGACAGGCAGTATGCTGCTGACCGTGCTTGCCGCAATGGTGGTCGTGTCGGTTTGCCTGCTGCTGGGTATCATGCGCTATAGCAGTGCGCAGTTTTCGCAGGATATGGCGGAGGTATTCACCACAGATCTGTTGACTGAGATGAATACAGCGGCAACCGGCACGGCGGAAAGCGCTGCGGAAGCGATCGAACAGATCGTCGATGCCAATGCGGGACAGCTGCGCATTGGTGCCGGGCGGGAGTATTCCATCTGGGATGCGGAGTCCGGCAGCTGCGTGGGCGGCACGCAGATGGATATCAGTATGACGGATAATATTGTTCAGGCGATGAGCGGCGAAGTTGGCGATTCCGCCTCTCTGCTGCGGACAAAAATGGATATCGCGATCCCGGTCACAGGCGAGGCTTCCCTTGTCATCGATGTGCAGGACGACGGCAGGCAGATGCGTACATTGTGTTGGAATGTGCTGGCGCTGCTGCTGGCGGCAGCTGTGCTCAGTCTGCTGCTGTGCCTGTTTTTGAGCAACATGCTGGCGGGTGCATTCGCGGATGCAGCCGCGCTGGCAGCACGGGAGGTCCGCGAAAAGGCGGAGCAGGCCAAGCAGCCGTCCGGCGATTGGGAGGCAATGGCGCTGGCACTGTACCAACCGGCAGGGCGCCGCGGACAGGAAGCGCAGACCGATGCGTTGGATGCCATCACGCCGTATATCAGCGACGGCTATGTAAAATTTGCCGCTGATGGGCTGATTTTGGAGATGAATACTGCGGCAGAAGCGATGCTTGGCGTCATACTGGATGTAGAAGCGGAAGGCGAAGACATGCTGACCTTTGATAAAGTCTTTGGCGGCGTGCCGATGCCGGATGAAACGCAGAGCATGGTACATGGACAGTTTACAAAGAACGGCAGAAGGCTGGATGTTGTATTTGTTGCACTGGATAGCAGCACATTTACCGCAATTGTGCACCCGGTAGCCGGGGGGCAGGTGTGATGATCCGAAAGAAGATCGCGGCTGTCCGCCGCTGGTTTGGCATACATCGGGAAGCATTCCGCAATGTGCTGCTGGTCGTGCTGGTCGCCGGTATCATCGTGCAGAGCGGGCTGCTGTGGTCGCAGGTATTGACACAGGACAGCATCCCGTGGAGCGGTCTGCGGGCACGGCTGACCGCTTCCGCGAGCCGTGTGGCAGAGACGGATAACGAAGCGGCGGCGCTGCCGACCCGGTTTGCTGTGCGCAGTGCGGATGGCATGTACGGCATCCAATATAATACCGATGGCCTGCGCACGGCATATGAGGAAACGGCGGATATCTGGGCACAGGCGCTGGAACATGCGGCGCAGCCGGTACCGGTAAGCACGGCGGATTACCGCGCAGCGCTGCAGGGTGAGTTGATGCTGATGGAATATGACGGCAGTGTGCCGCTGGATATCATTTCCGGCTGGCTGGACTGCGCATTGCAGGAGGAGCTGGCGGATATCCGCATCGGTACGGCAGCGTTGTGCAAGGCAGAGGAAGGCGGTTATACGCTGTACCTGCGGGACAGCGCGTCCGGCTCGCTGTATTGCGCCGAGACGCAGATGGAAGAAGATGCGTTTGACGCGGCGGCGCAGCAGTTTGCGCCGAACGACTGCGTACTGGCGGCGGATGAGGACAATGCTGCCGTGTCGCCCGACCTGCTGTATTTCCGCGAGAGCGAGACATTTGACGTGCTGTCGTTTGGTGCATATGATGGCAGCACCATGGATGTGATTTTGGAAGCCTTTGGCATGGATACGACGGCGGCGCAGGACGGCTCCTACACGACAGAGGGCGGCGTGCAGGTATATGTTTCCGGTGCAAATACGCTCCGTATGCTGCGCGACGGTTCGGTTCAGTACGACGGCACAGGCGTGCGCCTGCCGGCGTCCCATGGGCATGACCGGCTGATGCAGTGTGTGCAGACCGGCTACGACCTGACCACGGCGGCGCTGGGGGCGTTGGACAGCGGCGCGGTACCGGTGCTGACGAACGCATATACCGACGCGGGCAGCGGGCGGTATGTCGCAGTTTATGGCTTGCAGGTCAACGGCGTGCCGGTGGATAACGCGGTGACGGGTTATTTTGCCCGGTATGAATTTGAAGGCGGCGCGATGGTGCGCGCAAACCTTGCGCTGCGCACCTGCCAGACCACCGGCGAGACGATTGCCGTCATGCCGGAGCGGCAGGCGGCAGCTTCGCTGACTGCGCAGGTGGATGCGGTGCTCAGCCTGCGCTATATCGACAGCGCGAAGGGCACTGCCAGCGAATGGGAGAACAACGCATACGACAGCAGCGAGGACACCGCGCTGTGGGATGCGGAAAACATAGAAACGGATACCGGCGATGTGGACAACACAGCGGACGCCGGGCTGAATACCGCATGGTATGACAGCACCGGGGAACCGGTTTCCCCGCAATGGTATATCCTGCGGTATGACGACAGCAGTGATCTGGAGCGTATTGCCCGTACGCTTTCGCCGGAGGATATCGTCGTCGTACGGGCGGACTTTGACCGCCTGATCCAGGGAGGCGGTGCAGTATGAGCAAAAGGAGGCTTTCCCTGAAAAAACCGAAGTTGAATTTCAAAAAAGTAAAGCAGAAGCTATCCGGCCTGCGCAGGGGCGGGCGCAAGCGCCGGTTGCACGCATGGGGCCGCGTCAAGACCGTGTGCATTTGGATGCTGCTTGCGGGGAATATTGCCCTGCTGGCGGTATTTGGCGCAGTGAAGGGCTATGACTGGTACCTTTCTGTCCAGACGCGCCAGCAGATCGACGCGAAGCTGGCGGAAAAGGGCATATTGTGCGGCTCCAGCGTGTACCATACGCTGGCGGACTGCCCGCAGCCGTATACGCTGCGCACAGACCATGCGGTACAGAAGGCATTCGCACAGGCGCTGCTCACCGGTGATCCGACTTCCTACGCGGAAAAGGGCAACACCACCGTCTGGGTCGGGGACAACGGCTCGGTCAGCTGGGCCGCGTCCGGCGATGTGAATGCGTCGGTCACGCTGGGCAGTATACCGGAGCCGCAGACGGAGGAGCAGGCGCAGCAGATAGTGCAGGATGTGCTGGACGGCGCGGATATCCGCGTGCGCAGCAGCAGCTTTACCGTCATGCAGGACGAAACGGGCTATACGGTCGAGGTGAGCCAGGAGCTGGGCCAGGCGGAGCTGCTCGGCTGTAGCCTGAAATTTTGCATTGCCCCGGGCAATGTGGTCACGGTCACCGGCAAATGGTGCACAGGAGAGGTGCAGCCGCTAAAGGTGCGCGCGTTGTCGTCCTATTCCCCGGCGCATATGATCTTCGCGCTTGTCTCGGCACAGAGCGATATCGTCCAGATCGTCAGCGCACAGCCTGTCTATGTGCTCTCTGACCGCAGCGGCGGGCGGTTTACGGCGATCCCGTGCTGGCGGTTCCTGACCGATGACGGCGATTATGTGCTCAACATCCTGTCCGGCGATGTCGTATCGGCGGAAGAGCTGGAAGGCGCTGCGGACACCGCAGATGGAGACACAGCTGACGATACGGATGCCGGAGATACCGGCACGGATATTGACACGGGCTATGATGCGGACACCAGCGCGGATACTGATACCGACTATGATACGGAAACTGATACCGGTACTGACACAGGCACCGGTGCGGACGCAGACCCCGGCGCGGATATGAATAATGGGGCAGTGGGATAGATGTTTGTGCATCCATACCAAAGCTGCATTGGAAATGTGTAGGATAAGTGTCGTCCTGCGCGAAAATGTCTATAAAGGCAAAAATCGTTTGCGTTCTGCGGACAGTTGTGATAACATAGTAGACGTGTATATTGGATTTTCCGGCTGTTTCGATAGCAAAAGCCGGAGAGAACGGGCGCGATTTGGAAACAGAAAAGGTTGCGATCATTTTCCTGCACTGGACTTGCAGGGATGGTCAGGGCTTTTGGTTTTCTGCTGCGCACTAGTAAGGGAAACAGACATCTGTCACTGATGTTAATTTAAGGAGAAGGTTTCGTTGGAGAAATATATCATCCACGGCGGTCATCCGCTGGAAGGCGAAGTCACCATCAGCGGTGCGAAAAATGCTGCCGTTGCGATTGTGCCGGCAGCGCTGATGGTGGACGGACCGTGTACAATTGAAAATGTTCCAAACATTGTAGATGTCATGCTGCAGTTTGAGACGCTGGAAAAGATGGGCGTGAAGATCACGCAGCTTGATGAGACCACGTTCCGCACGGAGAATAACGGCGTCAATCTGGAGAGTGAAGAGACGTTTGAATTTATGACCAAGCTGCGCGCGTCGTACTATTTTATCGGCGCGGAGCTGGGACGCTATGGCAGGGCGCGCGTCGCTATGCCGGGCGGCTGCAACTTTGGCGGGATTCGCCCGGTGGATCAGCATGTCAAAGGCTTTGAGCGGCTCAATGGCTTTGTACGTGTGGAAAGCGACGGCTTTATCTCGGCAATCGCACCGGAGGGCCTGACTGGCAACCATATTTATTTTGATGTGGTCACCGTCGGTGCAACGATGAATGTCATGCTGGCAGCAGCGATGGCAAAGGGCCAGACGGTCATGGAAAATGTGGCGAAGGAGCCGCATATTGTCGATTTGGCAAACTTCCTCAATCAGATGGGTGCCAATGTACGAGGCGCGGGCACGGACAAGATCGTCATCAACGGCGTGGAGCGCCTGCATGGCGGCACATATTCTATCATTCCGGACCAGATTGAAGCGGGTACTTATATGGCGGCTGTCGCTGCGTGCGGCGGCGATGTGCTCATCAAGAATGTCATCCCGAAGCATCTGGAATGCATCAGCACGAAGTTGGAGGATATGGGCGTCAAGGTTGAAATGTATGACGATTCTGTGCGCGTCAGGCGCTCTGGTCCGCTGCGCCATACCAACCTCAAAACACTGCCGTATCCGGGCTTCCCGACGGATATGCACCCGCAGATGGCGGCTGCTATGTGTCTGGCGGACGGCTCCAGTCATATCACCGAGGGCGTGTGGGCAAGCCGGTTCCGCTATGCGGAGGAGCTGGAAAAGATGGGTGCGCACATCAATGTATTCAAGGAAACAGCAGTCATTGACGGCGTGCCCGACCTCGTCGGCACAGAGGTCATTGCGCATGACCTGCGCGCAGGTGCGGCAATGGTGATCGCGGGGCTTGCGGCGCATGGCACCACGACGGTATCGCAGATCGGTTATGTCGAGCGCGGCTATGAAAACCTCGTAGAGAAGATCCGCGGCATCGGCGGCGATATCACGCTGGTAAGCGAGTAAATCTGACCGGAAATGAGGGACTGCTGCGGCAGTCCCCTTTTTGACGATACAAAGGAGCATCTATGAGCTTTTATTATTCTGTGGCGTCCGGCTCCTCCGGCAACTGTGCGGTGTGGCATGCAGGACAGACCTCTGTGCTCATCGACCTCGGCGTGTCCGTGCGTGCGCTCAACAAGGCGCTGCATGACATCGACATGGAGATCGGAGACTTATCTGCCGTCCTGCTGACGCATGAGCATACCGACCATATCAAGGGGCTGGCAACGTTTGCAAAAAAATACGATCTGCCGGTCTACGCGACCTTTGGCACCGCAGCGGCGATCCTGCAAAAGCTGCCGCAGGCAGAAAAAAACCTGCGGACGTTCGCAGGCGGAGAGCAGTTTGACATTGACGGGCTGCATGTGCAGTCCATGCCGATCCCGCATGACGCGGCGGAGCCGGTGGCGTACCGCATTGACGGCGGAGGGCATCAACTGGGCTATGTGACCGACGTCGGCTTCCTGCCGGAGCGCATCCAGGACACCATTTCCGGCTGTGACACCATTGTGCTGGAGTCCAACCACGATGTGGACATGCTGCGCACCGGCCCATATCCGATGTATCTCAAGCAGCGCATCCGCGGCAAATACGGGCACCTGTCCAACGACGAATGCGCACAGGGCGCGACAGCGCTCGCACAGGCGGGCGCAAAGCGGCTCGTGCTGGCACATCTGAGCGACAAAAACAACAATCCGCTGCTGGCGCTGCGCTGCACCCAGCGTGCGCTGCGGGGGACTGACTGCGAGCTGTATGTTGCGGCACGCGGCGCGATGGAGCAGCCGATCTGGCTGACGGAGGAGGAACGGCAATGCTCTCTGTTCGGCTGATCTGCGTGGGCAAGCTCAAGGAGAAATTTTACCGCGAGGCCTGTGCGGAATATGAAAAGCGGCTGAAGGGCTACTGCAAGCTGGATATTGTGGAGCTGTCGGAGCAGCGGCTGCCCGACCGCCCGTCACAGGCGCAGATCGCGGCGGCGCTGGCGAAGGAGGCGGACACCATCCGCGCAAAGCTCCCGCAGGGAAGCGCCGTGATCGCCATGTGCATCGAGGGCAAGGCGCAGTCCAGCGAACAGCTGGCGCAGACGTTGGACAGCTGGATGGGCAGCGGCACGTCGCAGGTCTGCGTGCTCATCGGCGGCTCGTATGGGCTGGACGACGCGCTCAAGCGTTCGGCAGCGCTGCGGCTGTCCATGTCCCCCATGACGTTCCCGCACCATCTGGCGCGCGTCATGGTGCTGGAGCAGCTGTACCGGGCGCTGAACATCGCAGCCGGTGGAAAATACCATAAATAAAAGGATCCCGTCGCTCATCGTGAGCGACGGGATTTGCGTTTGGAGCAAAATCGGTAGAATTATTCATATCATTGTGCTACAATTTTCCCAATACAAACAGAACAACAAATTATTTTTATAGGGAAAAGGAGTATCCATAAATATGAAAAAATTTTGCATTGATTTTGGCGAAGAACGGATGAAAGAACTTCGCCAGCGTATCGGCTGTACGAGATTTCCGAGAGCATTGAACGATGGAAATTGGACTTTAGGAACAGATAGCGATTATTTGCAAACGCTTCTTGATTATTGGCGTGATGGCTATGACTGGTCGCGGAAGCAGAGTGAATTAAATCAATATCCCCAATTTACGTGTGAGCTGGACGGACTGACCATTCACTTCTTCCACATTCCCGGTTCGCGAAAAGGCGCAATACCGTTGCTGTTGACGCACGGATGGCCTGACAGTTTTTTACGCTATGCGAAGGTATTTCCTCTGCTTTCAGATTACGATCTTGTGGTACCATCGTTGCCGGGCTTTGCATTCTCAACGCTGCCACCAAAAGGCTTCTTAAACAATGCCGAGGTTGCCGAAATATGGCACCGACTGATGACAGAAGTGTTGGGATACAAAGAATATGCGGCGACAGGCGGCGATATGGGGCGCGGCGTGACCTGCTATCTCGCCACACGTTATCCGCAAGAAGTTAGGGGCATCCACCTTACCGACGTAGGATTAGTGGGGGAACTCATTTCTGCGGCAGACGAGGAGCTAACACCTGACGAACTCTCCTATAAACACAGGGCTATTGAATGGCAACGTATGGAGGGCGCATACATCAACATTCACAGCACAAAACCGCAGACGCTGTCGTATTTGTTAAGCGATTCTCCCGCAGGTATGGCAGCTTGGATCACGGAGAAGTATCACGCTTGGAGCGACTGGCCGCTATTGACGATGGACGACATTCTTGATTGTCTGACGCTCTATTGGATGACAAATACGGCCTGTACCTCTATCTATGCCTATCATGGAAATAGCTTCACATTGCCACCGCTTGGCAAAGTTACTGTTCCAACAGCCATTACCACTTTTCCTCACGATGTTCTCCCAGCGCCGAGAGAATGGATAGAGCGGAACTATCCCATCATAATGTACACTGAAATGTCGCGTGGCGGACACTTCACGGCGCTTGAACAGCCGGAAAAGTTTGCAGAGAACATTTCCCAGTTTATGAATATCATCATGTAACCAACCATTAAAAACGGAACATATCCCAACCGCTGAAGGGCTGGTGCAAACCATCACTTCAGTGGTGGTCGTGATTGCCTGTAGCGGGATTACGATTCCGGGACCGAGCAGTAGGTGCCGCAGACGATGCCGACCACCTTGCCGGTGAGTGGCAGCCCGGCAAACGGTGTGTTGTAGGACTTGGAGCGGAACTGGGTGTACGTGACGTCTGCATCCCAGTCTGCCAGCATCAGCTCGGCGCGGTTGCCCTCGCGGATCTCCTTGCCGGTCAGGCCGTAGAACGCCGCCGGATTCTGGCTCATGGCGCGCATCAGCTGCATCGGGGTGATGCGCCCGGTGCGTACCAGTGCGGAATTGCACACGGAAAATGCCGTCTCCAGACCGGTGATGCCCGACATGGACTGCGCAAACGGCTTGTTCTTCTGCTCCGCCGTGTGCGGCGCATGGTCGGTGGCGATCATGTCGATGGTGCCGTCCAGCAGGCCGGCGATGAGCGCCTGCCGATCCGCCTCGGTGCGCAGCGGCGGGTTCATGCGCGCGTTGACGCCGAACATCAGCACATCGTCCTCTGTCATGCTCAGATGGTGCGGGGTCGCCTCGGCGTGGATGTCCGCGCCGCGCGCCTTGCCCTCGCGAATAAGCGAGACCGAACGGCCCGAGCTGACATGCTGGAAGGCAACACGCGCGCCGGTCAGCAGCGCAAGCTCAATGTCGCGGGCGATCATTTCCTCTTCGGAAGAACGCATGGCACCCAGCACGCCGAACTTTGCTGCGGCTTCACTGCCGTAGTTTACGCCGGGGGACAGCACATAGGCCGGGTCTTCCTCATGGAAGGACAGCGGGACGCCGAGGGCTTTGGCGCGCTGCATCGCCTGCATACACAGCCTGCCGCTCGTCAGATTGATGCCGTCGTCCGTGAAGCCCGGCGCACCGGCAGCGTGAAGCGTTTCAAAGTCTGTGAGTTCCTTGCCCTTCAGCTCACGGGTGACGGCGCAGGCCTGCAAAACATGGATCGGGACCTGCTCCGCCTTGTCCTGGACATATTCCAGCGTGCGCAGGTTGTCGCATACCGGCTTGGTATTTGCCATGCACACAACGGTCGTATAGCCACCTGCGATCGCAGCCGCCGCGCCGGTCAGGATGTCCTCCTTTTCGGTCTGGCCCGGGTCGCGGAAATGTACATGGACATCCACCAGTCCGGGGGAGATCGTGCAGCCTGACGCATCCAGCACGCGTGCGCCTGCCACAGCGTCGATATGCGGTGCGATGCGGTGGATCAGCCCGTCGTCGCCGACGAGGATATCCAGCTTTTTATTTGTGTCGGTATAGGGGTCGAGTACGGTTCCGTTTTGAATGAGCAGCATAACAGAAGCCTCCTTCTTTTTGTTCGGTTCAGACGCGGTATGCATGTCCGCACACATCACATCATAGGATGATAATACCACAAAGCGGCGCAGATTGCACATTGTATCAGAAAAATTATGGGGATGCCCCACATAAACCGTCTGTGATGGGTCTTGTGGTGAACGGCGCGCATGGCGAGGTACACGCCCGGACAGCCGCCGAAGATACAGAACAGAAACAGCGTGCGTTCGGGCACGCGCCATGCACCGCGCACCGCGGCGCGCTTGTCATGAATCGCGGCAACTGCGCCGCAGATGTTGACGGCGAGCAGCCAGAAAAGCAGAATATGCACCAAAAAACCTCCATTCCAATAAATTTATGCCAATTTCCACCACAAAGGTTGTTATTTTTTATCATGTGGTGTATAGTAATACGTGTGTTTCTTTGTAAAAATATACAGAAGCAGAAAATCAATCATAAGATGGGAGTCATTCCAATGGGAAAAAGGATCATCGCGTGTCTGCTGACAGCTATTTTGCTGTGCAGCGGGGGGTCTGCGCTTGCCGCTGCGCCAACGCTTAATTCCGGCGCGGCGTGTCTGATGGATGCCGCGACAGGCGAGGTTTTATATGAAAAGGATGCATACAAACAGATGCCGATGGCGTCGATCACCAAGGTTATGACCGCGCTGTTGGTCATAGAAAAGGGTGACTTGAACGCATCGACGGTAGCGACGGCGGAAGCGATCAATTCGGTCGATCTGCAATCGACTCGCGTCGGCTTTGTACCGGACGAGCAGCTGACAGTGGATGAGCTGATGTACTGTATGCTGGTGGATTCCGCCAACGATGCGGCGAATATCCTAGCAGCGTATGTTGCCGGGGACGTCGCCTCGTTTGTCGAGATGATGAACCAGCGCGCCGCGGAGCTGGGCTGTACAAATACCCATTTTGCCAATCCAAATGGATTGGATACGGATGGGCATTATACTTGTGCCCATGACATGGCGATCATTACCCGCGCGGCAAACCAGCACCCGGAGTTTGCCAAATATTCCAGTGCGGTCAGCTATCAGCTTCCGGCGGATAATGTGATCGGAGAGGGCTGGCAGGTCTGGACAAAGGTCAACATGATCAAACAGGACGACCCTACTTATGATGCACGTGTGTATGCGGCAAAAACCGGTTGGACAACCAACGCGCACAATACCTTTGTCGCATGCGGGAAGTCAGACTGCGGTGATTTCATTGTAACCGTTTTAAACTGCCCTGTAAAGAACGGCATTTTTCTGGATACGACGGCGCTGTTCAATTATGCCGAGCAAGGATATTCCAGCGTCACCGTTCCGGCAGCAGACTATGCAAAGGCAGCGAAAAAGGCTGCAAAAAAGGCAGGGTATAAAATAGACCCTGACGCGCTGGAGGATATCACACTGCGCCTGCCGAAGGGCATGGATGCGAGTGCGCTAACGTATACCTGTGAAGCGACCGGGGACGGCGCACAGCTTGCAGTCATGATCGCAGACGACAGCCGCGCAGCGTATACGGCGGCAACCGGTCTGGACGGCTCCCAGCCGCTGCGCCGCGTCACGCTCCCCGTGCAAAACGCAGCACAGGAGCCGGAGGATACCGGCAGTGCAGCGCTCGTCACACAGGACGGCGGCACGGCAGAGGGGATAACCGACCGCATCCCGGATGCCGCATGGAACATCATCATGGTCGTTGCGGTGGTCATCGGTGCAGTCGTGCTGATGCTGGTACTGCTGTTCCTGCTGGGGCTGTACCGCCGCATTCGGGGCCGCAAGCACAAGAATAAAACAAAGTAACGAAAACGCCTCCCGCGGGAGGCGTCAGAACCTGTATGCATAGGCAGCGTGTCCTGCCCGTGTGTGCAGGTTCTTATTTTATGCCTGCTGTGCCATTTCAATATCGCCGTAGCTGCCGCGGATGAGCCGCAGCAGGTCGTCGGGCGCCAGCTCCACCTGAAAACCGATCCTGCCGCCGGAGACAATGACGGTGGGAAGTGTGCGTGCAGACTGGCTGAGCACGGTTGGGAATTGTTTTTTCATACCGATCGGGCTGCAGCCGCCGCGGATATAGCCGGTCAGCTTGTTGATCTCCTTTACATGGATCATCTGGACAGATTTTTCACCGACCGCCTTTGCAGCTTTTTTCAAATCAAGCTCGGCGGCGACCGGAATGACGAAAACAAAGTGTCCGCCGGATTTGCCGACAGTGACAAGTGTCTTGTACACGCGCTCCAGCGGCTGCCCCATTTTTTCTGCGACGGTGATGCCGTCCACATGGACACCGTCGGATTCGTAGGAATACTGCTGGTACGGGATCTTTGCGCGGTCCAACATGCGCATGGCGTTTGTTTTGGCTTCTGCCATAGGAAAAACCTCCGATTGAAAAACAGAATTGGAATACACACCTATTATACACCAAACAACAGGAAAATCCAGTATTAGACCACTTAGCTGTGAAAGGGCAGAGGAATAAACAGGAGAGGCAGTTGTATGCGTGCATCAGACAAGCTGCACGCGGAAAGGTATATACAAAAAAGGATTTGTGCGTGCACTAGGGGCACGCGAAAATGGTATGTGTGCACGTGAACGCAAATAAGAAAAATGATGCGTGCACGCGTCTGCGATTTGTGGAATATGCGAATTTACTTTTTTTGTGTAACGGGGTATACTGTATTCAACAAAAGAAAAGCAGACAACAGAGAAACAAAAATCAGACAACTGGAATAGACAAACGAACAACAGGTGTATAGACATCCATACCTATATCTGGAATGTATAGACGAGTGGAGGGATGAGAAATGAAACGCATGTCGTCGTCGCTGCGTGCAAAGGAAGAATTTTTGATGATGTGCCGGGAAGGCGAATTTAAAGCCGGTGACCGCCTGCCATCTGAGATGAAAATGGCGCAGAAATTCGGTGTCAGCCGTGAGACCTGGCGTGCATCGCTGGAGCTGCTCCGCCGTGAGGGCATCATCTACTCCAAGCATGGTGTCGGTACGTTCCTTATGGAGGTTTCCGCCAAGATGGAAAATGATTTGACTCGCCTATGCGCAGTCAGTGACATGATCCGCCAGGCTGGTATTGCAGAAGGTCCAAGCACCTATACAACCGGTTTGACGATTCCGAGCCATGAGATCGCAGCCGCACTCAACGTAAAATCCGGCATCAATGTTTTTTATATCAACCGCACCCGCTGCGCAAAAAATGGCGCGCCGATTTGCTGTAGCATGCATTATATCCCGGTGTATCTGGCAGATGAGCTGGACCCGATGCATATGCCGGATTCCCTGTTTACGTATTTTGAACGGCGCAAGGGCATTTTTGTCAGCCGCTCGTCTGCGCATCTGCTGATCCCGCAGTACAATGACCCGCTGGCAGCCCAGCTCCGGGGCGATGATAATACCATGCAGATCCTTGGCATGGAGCAGCAGCACTTCGATTCCCGCGGAAATCCGGTGCTGTATACCGTCGATTATCTGCGCAGCGAAGTGTTCAACTTCTCTGTCACTCGCATCCGCGAAAAGTAAGACAATATCCTCTCCTTATTTTTTCTCTTCACCCCGCCCTGTATGGCAGCACGCCGTATGGGGCGGTGCTTTTTGCGTATATCAGCAATGGATACAAAAACCATTACCGGATGTCGTACGCATTGACAAAACAAAAAAATTGAAATTATTTTTCAAAAAAGTGTCCAGAATGATGCGTTGGTTTCGTTATAGTATATAGAACAACAAGAATAGGAGGGACAAACACGATGAAAGGACGTATCATAGGCGCATTTATATGGATTATGGCGCTGGGCATCCTGCTTACCGGATGCGGAGATCGTGCAGTGACGGAACAGAGCGTGGTGGGCAGTAGGACGGAACAGCAAACAGGTAGCGTGCTGCCTGCCATGACGCAGGAGGATATGATAGCGCAGTCCACGCTGATCGTCCGCGGTGTGGTTACGGAGCGATCGGAGCCATTTTACATCGCGCCGTCAAATGGCGGCGACCCGGGCAGCTTTACCGATTACACGGTTTCCGTGAGCGAAGTGCTGTATGGGGATAGCGGTACGCGGCAGATTGCTGTACGTGTACAAGGTAAAACAGAAAACGCAGGCACTGCGGATTATGCGCCGGAGCTGCCGATAGATAAAGAATTGCTGATCTATCTGTATGAACCCGATGAGGATGACCTGTACCGCACAGATGGGACGTATTATTATGTGACAGGAATGTATCGCGGCGTATATCTCCTGGATACGTCCGGAGATACAGCGCAATTTGTAAATTGGCAAAACGAGAATGACCCGGATTTACAGGACGTATGGCAGGCGGAGGAGCTAGAAGCCTCCATTCGCGCGTATGTGCAGGAAAAACGCAGTGCGGCATAAATCCAACATACATAAAAATGCCCCCAGACCATGTCAGTCTGGGGGCTGCGTTGTATAGAAAAATTTACTCAATAATGCGGAACTTGATGACGCCGTCGGTTGCCTTGAGTGCAGCCTTGGTCGCGTCGGTCAGCTCGTCGTTGGTCTCCATGATCGTGTAAGCCACCTCGCCGCGCGGACGGCTGCCCATGTTCTCAATGTTTACGCCGCCGTCTGCCAGCGTGGAGGACAACTTTGCGATGAGGTTCGGGCTGTTGCGGTGCATGATACAAATACGGATATTTGCTTCGCGCGGCACCTTGAGGTTCGGGAAGTTGACGGAATTGCGGATGGTGCCGTTTTCGAGATAGTCGATGATCTCTTCGGCAGCCATTTTTGCGCAGTTGTCCTCGCTCTCCGGAGTGGAAGCGCCCAGATGCGGCAGGCACAGCGCCTTCGGCTGCGCCAGCATCTTTTCGGAAGCAAAGTCGCAGCAATAAGCGGCGATCTTGCCGGATTCCAGACCGGCAATGACTGCATCCTCGTCGCACAGGCCGTCACGGGCAAAGTTCAGGATGCGGACGCCGTCCTTCATCATGCTGATGCCCTCAGCGCTGACAATGCCGCGGGTGGAATCCATCAGCGGGACATGCACGGTGATATAATCGGACTCGGTGAAGATCTCATTGAGATCGGCGGTGTATTTTACGCCGCGGCTGATCTTGAGGGCGGCATTGACCGACAGATACGGGTCATAGCCGATGACCTCCATGCCCAGCGCCATTGCAGCGTTGGCAACGAGTACGCCGATGGCGCCAAGGCCGATCACGCCCAGCGTCTTGCCGGAGATTTCCGGGCCTGCAAAGTTGGACTTACCCTTCTCTGCCATTGCGCCGATTTTGTCGCCGTTGCCTGCCAGCGTCTGTGCCCAGTTTGCACCGCCGACAATGTTACGGGAGGACAGGAACAGTGCACACAGCACCAGCTCCTTGACTGCGTTAGCGTTTGCACCCGGGGTGTTGAATACGACAATACCGTTTTCCGTGCAGCGGTCAAGCGGGATGTTGTTGACGCCTGCGCCTGCACGTGCGATACATTTCAGATTCTTCGGGAATTCCAGATCATGCAGCTTTGCAGAGCGGACCAGAATGGCGTCATAATCCGTATACTCCTCGGAGCAGGTGTACTTCTCCGGGGCGAGCAGGCTGGTGCCTGCTTCGGAAATCTTATTAAACAGCTTTACCTGATACATAAGTCAGCGTCTCCTTTAAAAGTACCGCCATGCCCGCGGGTGCAGACATGGCAGGGAAATATATGGGAAAATTACTTGTTGTTTGCTTCAAACTTCTGCATGAAGTCGATGAGGTATTCCACGCCCTCGACCGGCATTGCGTTATAGATGGATGCACGCATACCGCCGACCAGACGGTGGCCCTTCAGGTTGGTCATGCCAGCCTCGATGGATTCCTTGATAAACTTCTTATCCAGCTCTTCGTCGCCGGTGCGGAAGGTAACGTTCATGCGGGAACGGGAAGCCTTCTGCGCTGCGCCCTTAAACAGTGTGGAGGAATCAAGGTAGTCGTACAGCATTGTGCTACGCTTGTCAGCGAGCTTTGCCATCGCTTCCACGCCGCCCATCTGTTCAACCCACTCTGCTACCAGCTTCATCATGTAGATGGAGTACGTAGGAGGTGTGTTGTACATGCTGTTCTTATCTGCGGTCAGCTTGTAGTCCAGCAGGACCGGCATATTTTCGCGGTAATGGCCCATCAGGTCCTCGCGGATGATGACCACAGCCATACCTGCCGGGC
>JAUNWG010000179.1 GCA_030540435.1 Eubacteriales bacterium | reverse complement strand
CCCTAACTTTCGACCTGCACGTAAAGCGGTCAGAAAAGGGTGTCAAGAAGTTATAGAAACATCAGCTATCCCAGCCAGAAATAGCAAGATTCCTCTTGCAATTTTGGCTGGGATATGTTATAATCATATTACGTACCGCGTAATACTTAGGAGGGGTCAATATGGCATATCCTGAATGGGTTGAGAAGCAGAAACGTCCGGGAACAAACATCTCCTGCATTCATGGGAAGTATTATCTTTACGAGGCGACTTCTGTTTGGGATCCTGAAAAGAAACGAGCCAGAAAGAAAACCGGCAAGTATCTCGGCCGGATAACGGAAGATGGTCTGATTCCTCCGAGAGAGAAGAAACAGCAGGCTATTTCAGAGGTGGCTACAAAGGAGTATGGTGCCTGTACCACTCTGAACAGCATTGGCAAGGACATCTACGAGAAACTGAAGGAGTATTTTCCGAGCGAAGCAGACAGGATTTTCTCTCTTGCGGTGCTGAGAGTCATAGAGAAATGTCCATTTAAGCGAGCTGCTTTTTTATATGAACGATCTTTCCTGTCAGAGATTTATGGAGATATTTCTATGTCTTCTGCATCATTGTCTACTTTTTTACAGGAATTGGGGACAAAGAGACCACAGTTTGTTGGCTTCATGAAAGAGTATCTGTCTAAAGAGCAGTATATTTTGTTTGACGGAACCAATATCATCAGTACTTCCGAGCATATGGATATTAACAGAATCGGCTACAATAGCCATCGCCTGTTTGATCCGCAAATCAATCTGCTGTATGCTTTCTCCGCTTGTTCTCATACTCCGGGTTACTACCGTGTTTTGCCAGGGAATATTCGTGATGTTTCCGCTTTTAAACAGTGTGTGCAAGAATCTGGTATCTCTAATATGGTTGTGGTTGCGGACAAAGGATTCGGTTCGGAGGCAAATTTCAAAATGCTTGAAGATAACGGATTAAAGTATATTATCCCGCTGAAACGAAACAACGGTGCTATCCAAAAAGAAAAGTTAAAAACAGGGAACAAAGCCGATTTTGATGGGCATTTTCGATTCAACAATCGTGTAATATGGCATTATTCTTATTTTCTTGACGGAAAGCATATCTATGTTTATTTGGATTCTGATTTGAGAAACAAGGAGGAGAAGGACTACATTCGACGTATTGATGAAAACTGCGAAGATTATTCCGTGGAATCATTTATGGAAAAACAATATGATTTTGGCGTAATTGCGTTCAGAACAAATATCGATGACACTGCTGAAAATCTGTTCCATCTCTATAAAACCCGAGGAGAAATTGAGCAGTCATTCGATTTCCTCAAGAATCTGCTTGAACAGGACCATACTTATCTGCAAAGTGTTTACGCAGTAGAAGCATGGGCTTTTATTAACCACATTTCCCTGATGCTCGTTTATGCGGTCTATACTCGCTTGAAATCTGCTGATCTCCTTTCCAAGTATTCTGTTTCCGACTTCCTGATTCACCTCAAATACATTCACGCTGTAAAAATAAACAGCTCCTGGGTTACCGGTGAAATCTCCGGTAAAACCCAGAAGCTGCTTGATGCGATGAGGATTCATATTACTTAATTGTCGAAAGATTGGG
>JAUNWG010000079.1 GCA_030540435.1 Eubacteriales bacterium | reverse complement strand
CAAAGAAATGACTGCCATGTGTGGAAGCTGGGCGGTCATTTCTTTTTGTTCTGAAAGAACAGAGCAATGAGCATGATAAGCATAGAGCCAAAGCTGCACAGCATGGAAATCATCTGGAATAGCTCGGAATATGTAACATAGTTCATGCAATCACCCCCTTATCCTAAGACTGGGGGCAATCCCAAAAAGATGTCCCCGAAAAGGGGAACGCTACCGCCTACCGCTTGTCGTGGTGTGCCTCATAGCACGATCATAACAGAATGACCGTCAGGGGTCAAGCGATTCGCGCCTGCCCCGCTGTTGTTCCACGAAATCACAAAAAAATGTTCCATATTTCCCCGAAAAATGTACAGCTTTTGCGTGTAAAGGGGTTGCAAACGCTTCGCCTTTTGTGGTATGATAGCAATGCTGCAAAAAACAAATGTTTTTCGGAGAAAGACACGGAGTCGGAACCGTTCAGAAAGGGGTAATCGGACAGCAATGGAGCAGCAACCTAAATATTATATTGTGGATTCGTCCCTGCTGCCGGAGGTATTCCTCAAGGTCGCGCAGGTAAACCGTTGCCTGCAGAGCGGGGATATGCGTACGGTTGGAGAAGCGACGCAGAAGGTCGGGCTTAGCCGCAGCGCATATTATAAATACAAGGACGGCATTAAGCCGCTGATTGAAGCGGCGACACAGAGCATCATCACATTCAGCCTGATGGTCTCTGACGAAGCGGGCGTCTTATCTGAAATCCTTTCTGTATTTGCCCGCTCAGGGGCAAATATTTTAACGATCAATCAGTCAATACCGGTCAATGGGCAGGCTGCTGTCACCATTGCCGCAAGGACTGGCGGTATGGACCGTTCGGTAGAACAGCTGATGGCGGAGATACAGGATATCCGCGGCGTGGGCCGCATCGAGATCCTCGCCAGGGAATAAAACCGCCAGATTTGAAAAAGGAGGAAAACCACGATGTTTAAAGCCGCGATTATGGGATTCGGCACAGTGGGCTCCGGCGTATATGAGGTACTGGAACGCAACGCAGAGGTCGTTGCAAAAAATGCGCGGGATGCCATTGAAGTAAAATATATTCTTGACCTACGGGACTTCCCGGAGGCGCCGTATCAGGAAAAGTTTGTAAAGGATTTTTCCGTGATCGAGAACGACCCGGAGATCAGCCTTGTTGCAGAGACGATGGGCGGCAAGGGCGCTGCCTATGAATTTACCAAGCGCTGCCTGCTGGCAGGCAAGCACGTGGTCACCTCCAACAAGGAGCTGGTGGCATGCCACGGCGCAGAGCTGTTGGAGATCGCAAAGGCGCACAACGTCAATTACCTGTTTGAAGCGTCTGTCGGCGGCGGCATCCCGATCATCCGCCCGATGCTGCAGTGCCTGACGGCGAACCATATGACACAGATCGCTGGTATTTTAAACGGCACGACAAACTATATCCTGACCCGCATGATCAACGCCGGACTGACCTTTGACGCAGCGCTCAAGGAGGCGCAGGAAAAGGGCTATGCAGAGGCAAACCCGTCTGCGGACGTCGACGGCGTGGATGCATGCCGCAAGATCTGCATCCTGTCCGACATCGCATACGGCGATCATGTCTACCCGGAAAAGGTGGAGACAGAAGGCATTTCCAAGATCACGCTGCAGGATGTTTCCTATGCTGCACAGGCAGACTGCGTGGTCAAGCTGCTCGGCCGTGCGGTCCTGCAGGAGGATGACACGTTCTATGCCTTTGTCGCACCGCATTTTGTCCCGAAGTCCAGCCCGCTGGCGTGTGTGGACGGCGTATTCAATGCGATCATGGTAACTGGCGATATGCTGGGCGACTCCATGTTCTATGGACAGGGCGCAGGCAAGCTGGCGACCGCTTCCGCTGTCGTTGCGGATATGATCGACTGTGCGCGCCATCATGAGAGACGCCGCAACATCGGCTGGGGCGACGGCAGCAAGAACCTGCTGCGTCCGCTGGATGATTTTGCATCCCGCTGGTATGTCCGCTTGTCCGGTGCGGATGCACAGGCACGCCTGACCGAGACTTTTGCGGGCTGCACGCTGCTGCAGGCTGCCGCTGCGAACGAGGCTGCGTGCATCACCGGCGAGCTGACCACGGCACAGATGAAGCAGACCGCGGCAACGCTCGGCGCTGTGACCGGCTGCATGCGCCTGCTGTAAGCCTATGATCACAGTAACGGTCCCCGCAACGAGCGCGAATATGGGCCCGGGCTTTGATTCCATTGGCATTGCGCTCAATTTATATAACCGCTTTTACATGGAGGAATGTGACTGCATTGACATTTCTGCAAAAAATGGCGAAAATATTCCAAATGATGAAACAAATCTTATTTACCAATGCGCAAAAAAGGTGTATGATATTTGCGGTACGCCGATGCCCGGCCTGCGGCTGATTGAGGATTGCAGTATTCCGCAGACCCGCGGGCTTGGCTCGTCCTCGGCGTGCACGGTTGCCGGATTGATCGGCGCAAACGCGCTGCTGGGCGGCCCGCTGCATCAGGAAAATATCATTGACCTTGCGGCGGCGATCGAAGGGCATCCGGACAATTCCACGCCCGCGATACTGGGCGGCTTTTGCACCTCGCTGCTGGAATACGGCAAGGTGTGGAGCGTGCGCGTGCCGATCGCGGACAAGGTCGACTTTGTCGCCTTCATCCCGAATTTTGAGCTGGCGACGGAAACGGCGCGCCAGGCGCTTCCGCAGACCATCCCGCATAAGGATGCAGTATTCAACCTGTCGCGCGCGGCGCTGCTGACCGGCTCGCTGGTCACCGGCGATCTGCATAACCTGAGCGCGGCGGTGGGCGACTGCCTGCATCAGCCGTACCGCTTTGGCCTGATCCCGGACGGCGAGGAGATTGTCAAAAGTGCAAACGGACTGGGCGCGCTGGGTACCTTCCTCTCCGGCGCAGGCCCGACCATCATTGCGATGGTGGATAAAGAGGATAAAACCTACTACAGCCGCGCCTGCATGTATTTTGCAGACCGCTTCCCAGACTGGACGCCGGTACTGCTTGCGTGCGATGAGGTCGGCGCGACAGTGGAACAATGCGATTGATTCCGGAAACGCCTGTTTTCCGGGTCTCATAGAAAACCTGACCCGCATATCCTGCGGGAAACACTTTAGGAGGAACGTAGCACATGGCTTTAATTGTGCAGAAATTCGGCGGTACGTCGGTTGCAAATACCGAGCGTATTTTCAATGTTGCCGATATTGTAACTAAGACAGCCGAGGCTGGCAATCAGGTCGTTGTTGTCGTATCCGCACAGGGCGACACCACCGATGATTTCATCGAAAAGGCTGGTGAGATCACCGATAATCCGCCTGCCCGCGAGATGGATGTTCTGCTGAGCGCAGGCGAGCAGATCTCTATGGCGCTGCTGGCAATGGCGATCAACAAGCTCGGCTTCCATGCGACCAGCCTGACCGGCTGGCAGGCTGGCATCAAGACCGACCTGAACTATGGTGCATCCCGCATCCGTACAGTAGAACCGCATCGCATCCGCAGCCTGCTGGAGCGGGGCCGCATCGTCATCGTTGCCGGCTTCCAGGGCATCAACAGCCACGAAAGCATCACCACCCTTGGCCGCGGCGGCTCGGATACCACTGCTGTTGCGATTGCAGCAGCCCTGGGCGCAGACCTGTGTCAGATTTATACCGACGTTGACGGCGTATACACTGCCGACCCGCGCGTCATTCCGAACGCAAAGAAGCTGGACGAAATCACGTATGACGAAATGCTGGAGCTGGCAACACTGGGTGCACAGGTCCTGCACAACCGTTCGGTTGAAATGGCGAAGAAATATAACATTGACCTTGAGGTTATTTCCAGCCTCACCAGAAATCCGGGAACAAAAGTCAAGGAGGTTACTTCCGTGGAAAAGATGATGATCAGCGGTGTCGCTTGTGATAAGGATACAGCTCGAATTGCTGTGATTGGCCTGCCGGATGAGCCGGGCAAGGCATTCCGCCTGTTCTCCCTGCTGGGCAAGAACAACATCAACATTGATATTATTCTGCAGTCCATTGGCCGCCACGGCACCAAGGACATCAGCTTTACGGTGTCCAGAGGCCAGCTGGAGCAGGCAGTGAAGCTGCTGGAGGACAACAAGGATAAGCTGCACTGTGAGGAGATCACCTACCAGTCGGATATCGCAAAGGTTTCCATCGTCGGCGCAGGCATGACCTCGACACCGGGCGTTGCGGCAAAGATGTTCGACGCGCTTTCCAGCGCACAGGTCAACATCCGCATGATCTCCACTTCTGAGATCAAGATCTCTGTCCTCATCAATGAGGAGGATGCACCGCGGGCGGTACGTGCCGTACATGACAAGTTCTTTAATTGAGTATTTTGACGTATCATGTAAAGATCCGGCTTTCTTGTGCGGAAAGCCGGATCTTATGTATGGGGAATAATGGATCATAGGAGGTTTTTATGCAGCGGGGGGCTGCGACAAGATAGTATATGAAGAACAGAAGGATGATAGGGCTGCTGCTGGCAGCAGCTGCACTTTTTTCGGCAGGGATGACAACATCGGCGGCAGAGCCTGCCGCGGCGCGGGAACACCGTGCAGGGCACAACAGCTTTGCAGATGTTGCGGACAGTGCGTACTACTATGATGCTGTTACATGGGCGGCGAACAGCGGTGTCACCGCCGGTACGTCGCAGACGCAGTTTTCACCGGAGGCGGTGTGTACCAGAGGGCAGATCGTGACCTTCCTGTGGCGCGCCTACGGCAGTGAAAAGGTAGATGGACAAAGCCGCATGTTTGCGGACGTCAGCGCGGATGCTTATTACTATGATGCAGTACAGTGGGCTGTGCAGAAGGGCATTGCTTCTGGTACATCTGACACGACGTTCTCGCCGGAGGACAGCTGTACCCGCGCCGAGGCGGTCACGTTCCTGTGGCGTGCGGCGGGCAGTCCGGCAGTTTCGGAGAAAAACAGCGCTGTGGATGCGGAAAACACGCGGGAGACATCGTATTTTTACGATATCAGCATGCAGTCGTATTATTACAGCGCGGTGCAGTGGGCAAACAAAAACAGCGTGACGGGCGGCACGGGAGACAATGCATTTTCCCCGCAGGTCACATGCAGCAGAGCACAGATCGTCACGTTCCTGTACCGCGACTTGGTCAGCCCGGAAACAGTTGTGCCGGAGATCGATGCGCCGCTGCTTGGTCAGGCGACATCAGACAGCATTGACCGCATCACTGTAACGTGGTCGCCGGTGGATGACGCGGAGGGCTATGTGCTGTATCGCAAGGCATCCGGCGATGCCGGTTGGACGCCGGTGGCGCAGACAGATGCGTGCAGCTGGCAGGATACCACCGTTGTGACCGGAGTGCGCTATGCCTATACCGTCAGCGCGTATGATACAGTTGACGGGCAGAAGCTATTCAGCGGCTATGACAGCAGCGGGATCAGCGGCATGGCGTCCTGCGCTGCGGACCAGCAGCTGTGGTATGCGGATTACCCCTATGTCACAGCGGCGGGCAAGCCGACTGGTGCGACCATTTCCAGCGGCGGCTGCGGGCCTGCCAGCGTGTGCAACCTCGGCAATAACCTGCTGGGCTGGAATGCCAATGTTCCGGCGATCGCGCAGGTCGCGGTGGATTCCGGCGCGCGCTACAACGGCGGAACGAATATCAACACGCTGCTCAGTGCGATGCGCAGCAGCTACGGCGGATTTTCCTATGTCAATTCGTCGGACGACAACGCGGTATTTTCCGATGTGCAGAACGGCGCAATGGCGATCATCCACACAAGCGGAAAAATCAGTGGCAGCAAATACAGCAAGCTGCTGGCAAACAACGGGCATTTCCTGTGCCTGCTGCGCGTGGACGGCACGACGGCGACGATTGTAGACAGCTGTTCCTATACAGGCAAATGGACGGAAAACAGCGTCCGTAAGACATATATTACACAGACAGATACGACCGGTGTCGTACAGTGCCCGCTTTCTGCGCTTGCAGCGGCAGCGGACTACTACTACGTGGTATATCCGGGCGAATAATAGCGGCGGCGCTTCTATGAGAAGCGCCGTTTTTTTGCCTTATGCGCGATTTTATGCTATACTGTAAAACAAATCTATAGCAAAGGGGATATGATATGAAACGAAAGCTACTCAGCCTTGTATTGACAGCATGTATGGTTCTGCCGTTTGCAGGCACGGCGCTGGCGGCGCAGCCGATGGAACAGGAAAACGCGGCGGGATCGGTGACGGTTGTCCTGGACCCGGGACACGGCGCAGATGCAGAGGGCGCGGTCCGCGTTGTGGATGAACAGCGCGTGTGTGAAAAAGACATCAATCTGGCGATTGCCAAGGCGTGTAAGGCGGAGCTGGAGGAGAATTACCAGGGTGTGAAGGTCTACATGACCCGTTCGGACGACCGCGATCTGAGTCTGGATGCACGCGTCGCGTATGCGAAGTCCGTGGGTGCGGATGTGTTGGTCAGCCTGCATATCAATGCAGCGGGCGACGCGCAGACATGGACGGACGGCGCAGAGGTATTGATCCCGAACGGCAATTATCGCGCCGCGCTGACAACACAGGCGAAAAAGGTCGGCGGAAGTATATTGGAGCAGCTGAGCAACCGCACAGGCATTGTCAACCGCGGCTTTATCCAGCGCGACAGCAGCTCGAAGAAATATGCCAACGGCAAGGCGGCGGACTACTATGGCTTGATCCGCTCTGCGGTAAACAGCAATCTTACAAGTATGATCGTGGAGCACGCGTTTCTTGACAGCGACGTGGATTACTGGAATTATCTGTCCACCGATGCGCAGATACAGGCGCTGGGGCAGGCGGATGCCGCAGGCATTGCAGCTGCTTATGGTCTGGCGCAGAAAATACCCTCCGCGGCGGACAAGGGCGACGCGCCGTTTACCGATGTCTATGAAAATGCATGGTATTACAGCGACGTGGTGTTTACCTATCAGCATGATATCCTGCATGGCACCTCTGCCACGACCTTTGCGCCCAATGGCGCCATGAGCCGCGCGATGGTGGCACAGGCGATGTACAGCTATGCGGGCAGCCCGGCAGCTTTCGGCGGGACGGCATTTTTCGATGTGAAAAAGGGAAGCTGGTATGAAGCTGCCGTTTTGTGGGCAAGCGCGAACGGCATTATCTCCGGTACAGGGGATGGGAAATTCCTGCCGGATAAAAATATTACTCGCGAGGAGTTTGTCCAGATTTTGTATGGCTGCGCAGGAAAACCCGCGGGATCTGCCGGTGTGCTGAAGCAGTTCGCCGATGCGGGCAGTGTATCCGGTTGGGCACAGCCTGCGATGCGCTGGGCAGTACAGACGGGGATCGTGCAGGGCAGCCAGACGGCGTCCGGCACGGTGCTGACCCCGAAGGCAACGGCGACCCGCGCACAGGCTGCCGCCCTGCTGCGCCGGTTTGCGGAAGTGGTTCGATAATATCGTTGTACAGAAGAGAGGAAACCAACGTTGGTTTCCTCTCTTCGCTCTCTTTCGACGCCAAAGAACCGATGGTTCTCCGAACTCTCCTTTTTCGCGCCGCGCGGAAGCTGGTGACGCCAAAAGCTCCTCGTGCGGCGATCAGACGGGTGCGCCGGGATGGGGAATGTGTTCATTCTATGAATAATTGCCCAATGCGGCAAAAAGTTCAATAATTTGCTGTCAGCACAGAGATATTTGTGCTATACTGATAGTATCTGAAAATAAAACGACGGAGACGATCGAATGAGTCAGAACAATAAAAATACCAAACATAGATATCAAAAGCGCCCGAAGGAGCAGGCGGAGCGGGACACCGCTCTTTACGAGGGCAGAAATGCCGTTATGGAGCTGCTGCGGGCGGGAAAAACCGTAGATAAATTATTTGTTGCGCCCGACCAGAATGGGCGTATGGCGGATATCATCGCAATGGCAAAGGCGGCCGGTGCAGTTGTCACGCAGGTCGACCGGCGCAAGCTGGATGCCATGAGCGAGACAGGGGTACATCAGGGCGTGATCGCGCAGGCGGCGGCGCATGAATATGTCTCATTGGAGGATATTCTCCAGACGGCGCGCGACCGCGGGGAGCAGCCGCTCGTCCTTGTGTGCGACGGTTTGACTGATCCGCACAATCTGGGCGCGGTTATCCGCTCGGCGGAGACGGCCGGTGCGCATGGCGTTATCATCCCGAAACGCCGCTCGGTTGGCCTGACAGCGACAGCGGCAAAGGCGTCTGCGGGCGCAATCGAGCACATCGGCGTGGCGCGCGTGACCAATCTCGCCGCCGCGATCGACGAATTGAAGGAAAATGGCGTATGGGTCTTTGGCGCGGACGCCGGCGGCGACAAGCAGCTGTATGAGGCGGATTTCGCCGGGGCAGCGGCGATCGTCATTGGCTCGGAGGGCAGCGGCCTCAGCCGTATTGTGCGCGAAAAGTGCGATTTTATTGTAAGCATCCCGATGAAGGGCAAGGTCAATTCACTCAATGCATCGGCGGCGGCAGCAGTGCTGCTGTATGAAGCGGTGCGCCAGCGGCTCGGGGAGGAAAGTCATGGATGATCTGGATCTGGAAAAGTTAAAGCAGGAGCTGGATGATGTTTCCGGCGGCAGCTGCTATAATGTCGACGATATCCTGCGGGAAGCCGGTGCGGACACGCCGGAGGCTGGCGGCGAGGAGCTGGAGCAGCTGATGAAGCAGTTTGGCATCACAGTGGAGCAGGAGACCGCGCCGATCACAGGGCAGGCGCCCACAGCGCCGGTACAGACCGCTGTGGCGGAGGAGAAAGCAGCGCCGGAGGATGCGCTTTCCGGCATACAGCTTGCGGCGCAGCAGACGGAGGAGCTGGCAGCACAGCAGGACGCAATGGCACAGGAAGCCAAGTCGGAAACTGCCGCGTCCGACCCGCTGGCAGAGCAGGAAGAGCTGTTTGCCCAGCTGTTCACACAGCTGAATGAGATCGAACAGCACCCGATTGATGACCTCCTGGAAAGCCCGACACAGGCGATACCGGTCGAACAGGAAACGCAGGTGCTGGAGATAGACGAGCTACATATAGACGAACCGGAAGAGCCGGAGGAACCCGAAGTGGAGGAAGAGCCGAAGCCGTCGATTGAGCCGGAGGAACCCGAAACGATAGAGGAGCCGGAAGAAGTCGCAGCATGGGATGAGCCGGAGAAAGCCGACGAGGACGAGCTGGAAGATTCCGGGGAAGAGGAACCAGAGGAAGACGAGGAGGAAGCGCCGAAAAAGGGCTTCTTTGCGCGGCTGTTTGGCTTTGACGAAGACGACGATGAAGACGAAGAGGACGAAGAAATCGACGAGTACGAGTCGGAAGAGGAATACGAAGCAGTAGAAGAGCCGGAGGAACAAGCGGAGCCGGAAGCGATGGAAGAACCGGAAGAATCCGACGAAGACGAGCTGGAAGATTCCGGGGAAGAGGAACCGGAGGAAGCGCCGAAAAAGGGTTTCTTTGCGCGGCTGTTCGGTTTTGATGAAGACGACGAAGAAATCGACGAGGAAGAAGTTGATGAGTACGAACTGGAAGAAGAACGCGAAGCCGTAGAAGAGCCGGAATTGGTCG
>JAUNWG010000178.1 GCA_030540435.1 Eubacteriales bacterium | reverse complement strand
GATCTTTCACTTCGGCAATCAGGAGAGCTGCTCCATGGAGATTCAAAAAAGCATCACTACAGCTGCCATTGGAGGGCTGCATATTACGGCTGCCGGAAAAGCCAGTCATTTCAGTCAGTATGAGGATGGAATTGATGCCATGTACGGTGCTGCCAGGCTGGTGACAGCCGTGCGGGAGCTCAACCGGACATTTCCGACCCGGTATCCGTTCATTCTGGGACTTGGCTGTATGAGAGCAGGCACCGGGCGAAATTCGGTCTGTGAATCGGCAGAATTGGATGGCTCGCTTCGGACGTTTTCCAATGAAGATTTTGAGGCAGTTTTTGCAGAATTAAAAAAACAAATTGAGAAGATCGAACAGGAAACCGGCGTTTTGTTTCATGTGGAAATTACCAAAAAGATTCCGCCCATCATCAATGATCCGGCCCTGGTGGAAAAGGGGAGCCGGATCGGAAAAAAATTGTTCGGTAAAGATTTTCATGTGGGAGAAAAGCCGTTCCTCGTAGGAGACAACGCTGCCTACTATATGGAAGAGGTTCCCGGCATGCGGGCAGTATTCCTGGCGGGAAAGCCGGGGGTGGAAAACCGGCCGGTCCATAATCCCGGATTTGACATTGATGAATCGGTCATGTTAAAAGCGCTTCAGTTTCTGATTTCTTTTGTTTGTTCAGATTAAATTCGCTGAATAAAATGCCGGAGTGCCGGACTTTTATCCTCGCTTTTCCAGACTGCGAGAATCTGTTCATACTCTCCCTTGCCGGTGAGCGGGACAAAGACCAGATTATCCGCATCAGTAAGTTTGCTTGTGACGTAGGAGGGCAGAATGGAGATTCCTTCCTCCGCCGCAACCATCATAAGAATACTTTCGGTGTCATTGGAGCGGAACAGGATATTGGGCTGGTATCCCGCTAAGCGGTAAAGATCCAGAAAATGGTTGTCTCCGAAAGATTCACCGGTGGAAGAGGGCGTCATATAGAGAATCGTCTCATTTTTCAGTTCTTTGCGGCTGAGAGAGCTTCTCTGCGCAAAAGGATGCCCCGCATAGAGTGCCACCACCAGCGGTGCAAGCTCCATGAGCTTGTATTCGACGCCCGATTCCTGCAGAATGTTCGTACTGTCCCAGGTGAAGATAATATCATAGTCGTCGTTGAACAGTCCGGCAGCCAGCATATCTGTATCACAACGATAGCAGGTGATCAGGATATTGGGATACTCCAGATGAAAGGAACGCAGGATATTGGACAGATTACTGCGTTCATAGCCTTTCGTATAGCCGATGCGAAGGCTTCCTACCAGTCCGGTGGAAGCTTCCCGTACCCGTCCAATCGCTGTATTCATACGCTCCAGAATCGCTTTCGCTTCTTTTAAAAATACGTTTCCCGCAGGCGTCAGAGTGATGGGACGTTTGGTACGGTCAATGAGCTGAACCTCCATGGTATCTTCCAATGCCCGGATCTGTTGGGTGATGGCAGTCTGAGAGATGTAGTACTGGTTGGCAGCTTTGGTGAAGCTTTTATATTCCGCCACTGCGATAAAATATTTCAATTGATTGATGTTCATACAATCTTACTCCATATTATAAGTTTTTCTTATTTTAATATGAAAATCATGC
>JAUNWG010000177.1 GCA_030540435.1 Eubacteriales bacterium | reverse complement strand
GGGAGGATTATTTCGTTGCCGGATGCAAGAATTGTATTTTTTCAGTAGACCCTAAATACCGACATTCTGGCGGATATCATTATCGTAATAATCGACCGGCTTCTTTTCAGGTCTATACTCGTAGTTCTCCGGGTCGATGACCACATGCATTCGTCGGCGGGTCTTCTGTATCTGTTCTGCCTTTTGGCGCTTTTTGTCCTGATCAATCATGTAGCATAAACCTCGCTTGCTTTTCTTCCTCTGTGTCCGGAAGGATTTTCCATCCCTCCTCCGGGAAGAATTCGGTTTCTCTCAAGTCCTCCATGTAATAGGAAGCCATGGAATAAATGTCCTCTGAAATGAAATAGATGCCAACAGGTTTTGGCAGAGTTGCAAGCACCTTGCAGCAGAAGGACATCTCCATAGGGTTCCGTGACACATTGGAAACCTTCTGCGTAATGATTAAGTCGACTTTTTGATCAAAGCAATCCTGCAACAGCCGTTTCCACTCCGGGGCATTTTCCATACGAGGCGCATTGTTGCCCTCATCAATATAAAAGTCCACCAACTCCCACCGTGGGCAAAGGGCAATGGTGTCCAGAAATTGCTTCTTATGATAATCCAGATAATTATCGTATTTCGTTTGATTGAAATATCGGATATAGATGCCAATCTTAAAGTGATGAGCAGGACTGGGGCGTTCATGCCGGATGCTCTTCAGCCATAATTTATGTTCGGCAATGCGTTGCGCCCGCTCGTCATCGTGGATGAGCAACGAAGCTTCCTGGGGATGGTCACTTATCTCACTCATCTTCGAGAAAATTTCCAATTCATTCATTTCTGTTCCTCCCGTGTGCTTTGTTCAGCTTTACATTGTTCTTCCAAGACCTTGGGACCGTATTTCAAAAGCATCTCTGCCAGAAGGGACAGGAAATGCCCAAATCTATAATCTTTTTCCATTAACAATCCCCGCTTTTGCCAATCTACAGATGATTTATACATTTCTGTCTGCAATAGGAATTATACTGAATGTTATTCACAAAAGCGATAAACCTACGGTTAATTGAATGACTCTTGGTTTATAAAAGGCAAAAAAACAGACCAGATTTTGCAATCTGATCTGTCATGCATCATTCTCTTTGTGATTTCGGAAGGTGCTTTTTAGTTCCTTCACAATCTTGATAATGGAGTCGATTTCTCCGGAGCTGCACCTATCCAGCAGGGACGCGAATTCTGTTTGATACAATCCATGTACATTGGGTACATCCAAACGGATGAGCTCATCTGCCGACACCTGCAAGGCTTCGGCAACTTTGATGAATGTAGAAAGGCGCATATTGCTCTTTCCCAATTCGATCTCACTCACATGAGGAAGCGAGATATTTGCTTTCTCCGCCAGTGCCGATTGGCTCAGACCGCGGCTGAGTCGCACGTCACGAATGCGAGAGCCAATTTTTGAAATGTCCGCCATGACTGTGCTGCTCACCGCCTTCCAATTCAGTCTATAGGCTATATTTTTATGAATTATATCAACAGCATACTGCAAACGATATAAGCTAAACACTTTATTTCAGTCAATACACTATAATGAAAGCCGAATTTAGGTTATCGGCTTTAGTAAGCACAACACTAGATATTGTAATAGTGTCCAA
>JAUNWG010000176.1 GCA_030540435.1 Eubacteriales bacterium | reverse complement strand
TATCCGGAAATCATCTCTTCTACTGTGCCGTTTAACTGTCCCAAAAGCTGCTGCCGTTTCCGTGAAAACTTACGCACTTTTCCTGAAAGTATCCTGGTAGCTAACAGTGTCAAAATAACCGTTGCCAAGCTGAGCAAAGCCAGCTGCCAGCAATACCACAGCATAATTGCTACAGTACCGATGATAGTCAAAATTCCTGAAAATAAAGACGGCAGGGACTGCGAAACAGTCGTGGAGATATTCTCAATATCATTGGTCATACGGCTCATCACATCACCATGGGAATGGGTATCCAGATAACGAACCGGAAGATCAACAATTTTCCCAAACAGCTCTTCCCGCATCCGCTTTACAATGCGCTGACTGAGCTTTGCGCTGCACAGCCCCTGCAACAGCTGGCTCCCGCTGTACAGCAGGTAGGCCGCAAGCATAAGAAGGATCGTGTGCGATAAAATGCCCTCCTTTGCTCCCGCGATAATATCAATGGCGGAACTTTGCAGGCTTGGCGCAAAAACACCGCACAGGGTACCGAAAATGACGATGGCAAGCATACAAATAACCATTGCCTTTTCATGTACAAAATAGGTAACGATCCGCTTTAGCGTCCCGCCTATGTTTGCCGCATGCTGTACCTCCCCAAAACGCTCATGGCGGTTCATGCCGGGGATATTCCGTTCCGCCAGCTTCTGTTCATCACGCGCACTCATTTGTCTCATCCCCCTCTCCAATCTGAGAATGATAAATATCCTGATATTCCGGACAGGATTTCATCAATTCCTCATGGGTACCGCAGGCCGCAATCTTTCCGTTTTCCAGAACAACGATTCGATCCGCCCGGCGCACAGACGCGATCCTCTGCGCGATCATAATCTTTGTGCTTTGCGGGTTTGACTTTTGCAGTGCTGCATATAGATCTGCTTCTGTTTTTAAGTCAAGGGCACTGGTGGAATCATCAAGAATCAGTATTTCTGCCGGTTTGATAATCGCCCTTGCAATGGAAACACGCTGCTTTTGTCCGCCCGACAGGCTCATGCCGCGTTCAGCGACCACAGTATTATAGCCGTCTGGTGTAGACCGAATAAAATTTTCTGCTTGTGCGGTAACTGCGGCTGCCGTGATTGCCTCTTCGGATGCCCCTGGCGCACCCCATGCGATATTGCTGCTGATGGTTGTGCTGAACAACTCACTTTTTTGCAGAACAACCGCAACCTTTTCCCGCAATGCTCTTTGCTGATACTCCCGCACATCCACGCCGTCCACAAGCACAGTACCCTGCGTCGCGTCATAAAAACGGGGGATCAGTTGGACCAACGAGGTTTTGCCGCAGCCAGTTGTACCCATGATGGCAAGTGTTTCACCACGATGCACCGTCAGATTGATATGGTCAAGCACAACCTGACTGCTGCCGGGATAAGCAAAGGATACATCCCGAAATTCGATTTCTCCCTGCTGCGCGGTCATACCGTCAAAGGTACCGTCCTTCAATTCCGGTTCACTGTGCAGAACTTCTTTAACACGGTTCCATGAAGCAATCCCTCTGGAGATATTCTGAAACAATAAAACCAGCATCAGGATTCCGTTCAGCAGCTGCGTTGTGTATGTAATGGCTGCCATAATGTTGCCAGGCGTTGCTCCGCCTCCCCCTAC
>JAUNWG010000078.1 GCA_030540435.1 Eubacteriales bacterium | reverse complement strand
GGCGCGCTAAGATGAAAAAGGTGCTGCCGCTTACATGAAATCTCAACCCGCACAGAGGAGAGTCCAGAGAACCATAGGTTTTTTGGCGTCGAAGGAGAGCGAAGAGAGGGAACCGACGCCGGTTCCCTCTCTTCATTCGCGTGAACAACCATAACTGCATTTCATCTCCAAACGCGGCATGGTAAATTACTTTATCCGGAGGCTCGCTTTCGCAGCGCTCACCTGCCGCCGGCAGGACGCGACCTCCGAATGCCCAGCACGCAGTACCGCACGACCGGTATCCTTCTGATGATCTCATACAGCGCCGGTGACAGTACAAGAACACTGGCACATGCTATCAGATAAACCACAGGAATCGGCAACTGTACACAGCGCGTCAACCCCCAGCAGGTGAACAAAGCAACCATATAATGGACAATATAAATGCCAAAGCTGGCTTTTGTCATATATGCCGCAAATGGAGATGTCCGATTTCCCCATGCTTTCCCACAGCCCAGAATCGCAAGGACTGCTGCCCACAGATACACATTGGTAAACACGCTTTTCAAACAGGACGCTTCTGTATAATTCTGCCCGAAATAATACCATACATAGCCGCCCCCAAGCAGGACTGCTATTATCAGCATCGGAATATGTACCCGTTCCACCTTGTCCTGTACGGCATCATGTGAAAACACAAAATAACCCAGCAGATACGCAGTAAAATAAATGCCGAACCGATAAGTTGTTATGACCGGCATATTCAAAACCTGTGCACCGCCCCAAATCAGGACGCCGCAGAGCAGAATCACCACGGTATTTGCTTTGCCACAGCATTTCCACAAGGTGTCCTTTGCGTCCATTTTCCGCACCAGCACAAGCAATATGGAGAACAGCCACAGCAACTGGATAAACCACAATGGCCCGATACCGGAAACCGCCATGATCGGGTATCGGATCCAAACCGGGATCAATTCCCATGCCCCGCCGATCTTGAGATAAAAGCATCCGGCGATCCAATGAAATACAAAAAGCCCGACGGTTGACGGCACCAACAGCTTGGCTGTCCGTTCGCGGATAAACTGCTTATGGCTGCGGTGCTGCAGTGCATAGCGCGAGCATATCCCTGCGATCAAAAACAGCAGCACCATAAACCACGGGTAAACAAAATACATCATTGCGTCCTGATATTGTACGTCGGAAAGTGCGCCAATGCCGCCGAAAATCCCTACATTGTTAAACAGATAAAAGACATGATAGACCAGTACCAACAGTACAGTTGCCCACCGGATATTATCCAGATAGTAGTTACGCTTCATATCATTTTCCTCCATCTGCCGGGTTGTCCAGCACCAGCTTCATCAAGTCCATGATGCCCTGCTTGGGAATGATAGCAAGGCCGCGCTCTTCATCCCCAAGCACCAGCAGCTGATCGCCGGGTTCAATATGGAAAATTTTACGCGCTTTATGCGGAACGACGATCTGCCCCCGTTCCCCTACTGTCACAGAGCCGAAAAAGTATTTTCCCTTCGGCGGGATCTCCATGCCATAATTTTCTTCCGCTTTATAGTGTACCAGATCATCCAGCGATACCCGAAACAGTTCAGAAATGCGCAGCAGGCTTTTGACATCCGGTTCGCTTTCCTCCCGTTCCCATTTTGCCAGTGTCTGCCGGGACACTGCCAGCTTTTCCGCCAGCTCCTCCTGTGTCAGGTGATTTCTCTTCCGCAGCGCGGCAATATTCATACCAATCATATTTTTCATACCTCCTTTCCCATATTATATAAAAAAGTATGGTTTGCATCCAGTCATGATATGCAACATCGCTGTTATACCGACTTAACATATTTCATTGTGACACAGCAAAAAGCCCGCCGATACCTCCGTACCAGCGGGCTGTACTTTTGTTGCGTTATCTCCAGATATCTTCGATCTCGCTCTTGCGCGGGCGCGCCATCAGCATATGGATGCATTCCTCCACCGGCTTGCCGCCATACAGCAGCTCATACATCGCCGTAGTGATTGGCATTTCAACGCCTTCCTTCTGTGCGAGCATATAGCCTGCCTCGGTCGCATAATAGCCTTCTACGACTGCGCCGACCTCTTTCATTGCCTGCTGCACATCCATGCCCTGACCGATCTTGATACCGGCACGGCGGTTGCGCGAATGCATGGAGGTACAGGTGACGATCAGATCGCCCATACCGGACAGTCCGGCAAACGTTTCGCTGTGTCCGCCAAGCTGTACGCCCAAACGGGCGATCTCTGTCAGACCGCGCGTCATCAGCGCAGCCTTGGAGTTGTCGCCCAAACCGACGCCGTCACAGATACCGGCAGCCAATGCGATAATATTTTTAAAGCAGCCGCCCAGCTCTGCGCCGATAATGTCCGGCGAGATATAAACACGGAAACGGTCATTCATAAATGCCTGCTGCACCAGCGTCGCAGCAGCGCGCGATTCGGATGCCGCGAGGATCGCAGTCAGGATGCCGCGCGCGACTTCCTCCGCATGGGTCGGGCCGGTCAGCGCAACAACCGGATTTTTTCCGCCTGTCGCACGTGTGATCGTCTCAGAAAACCGGCAGTAGCCATTGTCACGGTCAAGTCCCTTGCCGACATTGACGATAACCGTCTCCGGCGGGATGATCTGCGACAGCTGCTCCGCAGTCGAATGCACGGCAAACGACGGTACTGCCATCAGGACAATATCCGCCGCAGCAGCGCCGCTCAGGTCATTCGTGATCTCGATCTCCTCCGGCAGCTTTACCCCCGGCAGCAGCTTCTCATTCCCGCGGTTTTCACGCAGCAGGCGGCATTCCTCTTCAAAGAACGACCAGGTTGTAACCTCATGTCCATTTTCATGCAGCAGGATTGACAGCGCCATGCCCCATCCGCCGCAGCCGACTACAAAAATCTTCATAGCAAACTCCTTGATATGATCCGTACACGACGGATGTCACTTTTTCTTTCCGCTGTGCAGTGAAAATTTATTTTCTTCCCCATGCATGATGCGCACAATGTTGGCGCGGTGCATATAAATGACCCCTGCCGCCATCACGAACAGAAGCACCGCCATCGGCAGCAGCATCTCATCCCCACGGTAAAAATACAGCGTCAGGAACGGCGCCAGCGAAGTCGCCACGATGGATCCCAGGGAGACCCATTTGGTAATGCCGACCAAAAGGAAGAAAAATATCATAACAATGCAGAAGATCCGCAGGTCAAACACTGCGATCATCGTTCCGCCTACCAAAATACCCTTTCCGCCCTTGAACTGAAAGTACAGCGGAAACATATGACCAATAATGGCAAAGGAACCGGCGATCAGCTTACCCATCGGACCAAACAGCATCCCGCCGATGACACAGGCAATGACTGCCTTGGCAATATCGCCAACCAACACCAGCAGCGTTGGCTTGACGCCCATGCAGCGGAGAGAATTGGTCAATCCGGCATTTCCGCTGCCCATCGTGCGGATATCAGCCTTCAGTATCAGCCTGGAGACAACAATTGCCGAATTGAAGCTGCCGAGCAGATAGCCTACCGCGGCGAGGATCAGAATTGTACCTGTCATAGCATTATTTCTCCTTATCGCCGCGTTCGCGGATAATCATGCGCACCGGCGTACCATCCAGCCCGTATACCTCACGGATCTGGTTTTCCAGATAACGCTGATAGGAGAAATGGAACAGCCGTGCGTCATTGCAGAAGCAAACAAACGTAGGCGGACGGACGCCGGACTGCGTCATATAATAGATCTTCAGGCGGCGGCCCTTATCCGTAGGCGGCTGCACACGCGCCGTCGCTTCCGCCAGCAGCGAGTTGAGCTGACCGGTTGGGATACGGCGTCCATTCTGTTCATAGACCTCATTGATGGTGTCAAACAGCTTGGGCACGCGCTGACCAGTCATGGCGGACAGAAAAAGCACCGGTGCATAGGGCATATATGCCAGCCCCTCCCGTACCCTGCGGGTATACTGCTCCATTGTCTTGCCGTCCTTTTCGATCAGGTCCCATTTGTTGACCACGATAATACAGGCCTTTCCGGCATCATGCGCTTCACCGGCGATCTTGGTATCCTGCTCGGTAACGCCTTCGGTGGCGTCGATCATGATAACACACACATCTGCACGTTCGATCGCCAGCAGGGAACGCATCACGCTGAATTTCTCAATCCGCTCATCTACCTTGGAGCGTTTGCGGATGCCCGCCGTATCGATCAGCAGATACCTGCCCGTCTCATTTTCAAATTCCGTGTCCACACTGTCGCGCGTCGTGCCTGCGATATCGCTGACAATAACACGATTCTCACCTAAAATCTGGTTGATGAGAGAGGATTTTCCGACATTCGGCTTGCCGATCACGGCAACCTTGATCGCCCGGCTGGCTGCCTCGTCCTCGTCCTCCTCCGGGAAGTGTTCATAGCAGGCGTCCAGCAAGTCGCCCGTACCGTAACCATGCAGGGCAGAGATCGCAAACGGCTCTCCCAGCCCAAGGTTGTAAAATTCATAAAACTCCGGCGGTTCCGTACCCGGGCGGTCGCACTTGTTTACCGCCAAAATAATCGGCTTGCGCGAACGGCGGAGCATCGCTGCGACAGCTTCATCTGTAGCAGTGATACCGCTGTGCAGATCGGTCATCAGGATGATTACATCCGCTGCATTGATCGCAGCCTCCGCCTGCATCCGCATAAATTTTAGTATTTCATTGTCTGTGCTCGGCTCGATACCACCGGTATCAACGACCTGAAACGTACGGCCGCGCCATTCGGAATCCGCATACAGCCGGTCACGGGTGATGCCCGGCGTATCCTCGACAATCGAAAGCCGCTTTCCTGCCAGACGGTTAAACAGCTGGGATTTGCCGACATTCGGACGTCCGACAATCGCCACGATTGGCTTTGCCATATGAAAAACTCCTTTCTGCCTGTAAGTGCCGGAAACCGTGCACATACTGCGGCAAAATTTTCGTTTGATTTATTTCCTGTTCGTTCCAATGTTTCCTTATCAAATTATCGCATTTCTGAGCGTACCCGTCAAGCCATACCGTCCCATGCAATGTAAAAAATCCATGCATAGCGGCAAAAAAATAGAGAAGGAAGCCGCAGCCGCCTTCTCTATTTCTTCGTCAACTTGCTGAGGTGCTCCGAAATCACTCGGAAACCTTTACAACCTCACGACCCTTGTAATAGCCGCAAGCCTTGCACATCTTGTGCGGGAGCTTCATTTCGCCACACTTCGGGCACTTAACAAGGCCCGGTACGGAGAGCTTCCAGACATTATTACGCCGTGTATCACGTCTTGCTTTGGAAGTCTTTCTCTTTGGTACTGCCATTTCGGTAACACCTCCTCTGTCTATCCTGAAAAAAATTTTTCTAATGAATGATAGCTTCTTGTCACTCCTTGTCCAGGAGCTTCTGAAGAACAGCCAGCCGGCTGTCGATCTCACGCCCATCACAGCCGCATGGACCCAGATTGCGGTCTTTGCCGCATTTCGGGCACAAGCCCTTGCAGTCCGGTTTGCACAGATAGACCATGTCTACCTCCAGCAGCAGGGCAGGTATCACGATATCATCCAGCTCAATGCTGTCGCCTTGCAGCAGATAGATATCATCCCGCTCCTCATTCTGGACATCATCGGACAGCGCCATGTCACAGTCCGTGTGCAGGTCCACCTTTACGGGCGCCAGACAGCGGGCGCACTGTGTCTCATACAATGCGCTGACGGTTGCGTGCAGCTGGAGAACGCCCAGACGGTTCCGGACCTCTCCTTCGACATGAACCGGTGTGCGGAACGGATATTCCCCGTTCATTTCCTCTTGGGTCAAATCGGCATCGTAGGAAAATGGAATCACTTCCCCATCGGTTACCGCGATACGCTTCAAATCGAGTTCCATAGCAATCCTCGCTGACGGTCAATTATTAGTATACCTCATGAAAACGCGGTTTGTCAACACAAAAGTCTTCATTCGACCCCACATTTTCAGGATTTCTGTATTATAGCACATTTCCGCGCCAAAGTATAGCGTTTTGTGCAAAAAAGATTGCTTTTCGTCGTTCTGACGGTTAAACTAATACTGAAGAGACACCGTAGCTGTCAATGCAGGAGGAGTATAGCGCCTTGAAACAGTTTACCATTACCAAAAACGACAGCGGGCAGCGCCTGAATAAATTCCTGGAAAAAGCAGTGCCGCTGCTGCCCGGCGGCCTGATGCACAAATATATCCGGCTCAAACGCATCAAGATCAACGGCAAGCGTACGGATTTTTCGTACCGCCTGCAGGAAGGCGATCTGCTGCAGCTGTATATCAACGATGAGTTTTTTGAAAAGCAAAAAACAGACGAGCGCACCGCCTATCTGACCGCAAAGCCGAATATTTCAGTAGTTTATGAGGACGAGCACATTCTTCTGGTCAACAAGCCCGCCGGACTGGTCGTCCATGCAGATGACAACGGCACCTCCGATACGCTGATTGCGCGCATCCAAGCCTATCTGTACCAGTATGGGCGGTGGAACCCCAAGCAGGAAGCGTCGTTTACGCCGTCACTGTGCAACCGCATCGACCGCGGCACCTCCGGCATTGTCATTGCAGCCAAGACTGCTGAGGCGCTGCGCGTCATGAATCAGAAAATCCGCGACCGCGAGATCCATAAGAGCTATTTGTGCGTCACCTGCGGGCATGTCCGCCCAAAAGAGGGACGCATTCAGAATTATATCCTGCGTCATGAAAATGAGCACCGTGTCACCGTGCATGACCGTCCGGTTTCCGGCGGGCGCACAGCAGTCACACAATACCGCGTAATAAAGGAAACGCCCGAGCTGTCACTTGTCGAATGCGACCTGATCACCGGACGCACTCACCAGCTGCGCGCACAGTTCGCACACATGGGCAAGCCGCTGCTCGGTGACAGCAAATATGGTAAGAATGAGATGAACCGGAAATATCACCGCAAATCACAGGCGCTCTGCTCGCACAAGCTGCGGTTTGATTTTACCACAGACGCCGGTGCGCTCTCCTATCTCAACGGAAAGACCTTTACCGTACCACGGGTAGAGTTCATGTCACTGTTTGATGAGGCTGGGCGCGCATGAATATCGCGATCCTCATCCCCTCGCTCGACCCAGATGATGCATTGGTCACCCTCGTATCCTCCTTGCAGCAGCGCGGCGTCGACCATATTGTTGTCATAGATGACGGCAGTGCGGCACAGGAGCAATTTGACCGCTGTGCAGCGCTGGGCTGCGTGGTGGCGCATCATACCCGTAATCTCGGCAAGGGCGCCGCAATCCGCACCGGTCTGCGCACAGCGCAGCAGCACTTCCCGGATCTTGCAGGCGTTGTAACAGCAGATGGCGACGGGCAGCACGCCGTGGAGGATATCCTCCGGGTGGCACAGGAGGTGCTGCGCTGCCCGGACAGCGTCACCCTCGGCACACGGGATTTTTCTGCCCCCGGCATCCCGGCACGCAGCCGCTTTGGAAACCGCTTTTCCTCGCTGTTTTTCCGCCTGTCCGCCGGTGTTCCCTGCCCCGACACACAAACTGGACTGCGCGGCATTCCCGCGTCGCTGTTCGATTTCGCGCTGTCCATCCCCGGCAGCCGGTATGAATATGAAATGAATTTTCTGTTTACTGTGGCACAGCAAAGCATCCCATTGCACTTTATTCCGATTCAAACCATTTATGAGGCCGGCAATCAATCGTCGCATTTCCGCCCCATTCGGGATTCCGCGCGCATCTATGCCATGCCGCTTCGCTTCGCTGCTGCGTCGTTGAGCAGCTTTGTCATTGACATCGCGCTGTTTGCCCTATTTTCCCAGCTGTTCGCGGTGCGCACCGCACGGGCGATCTTCATCGCCACGGCAGCGGCGCGTGTCTGCTCCGGTGTTGTAAATTTTACGCTCAACCGCAGCTGGAGCTTTGCCAACAAAGAGGATGATTGGAAGGCGCAGGGCATCCGCTATCTCATCCTGTTCCTATGTCAGATGTGTGCCAGCAGTGGACTGGTCTATTTGTTGGCCTTCCTCCCACTGCCGCTCACGTTCATCAAGATCGTTGTGGATACCGGTCTGTTTTGCGTGAGCTATTTTATCCAGCGGAATTGGGTGTTTCGGAAGAAACGATAGGTTTTGTAATATGATATGTTATACTATAATATAAAGGAGCAACCCCATGGCAAGCAAATGTGACGATTGTCTGTATTTTGAATATGACGAAGAGTTTGGCTATTCTGTCTGTCAGCAGGATCTGGACGAAGACGAAATGCGGCATTTCATTCAGGATACATTTGACAACTGCCCCTATTACCGCCCCGGCGATGAATATTCCATCGTCCGGCATCAGAATTAGACTGTTGCACTTTGTCCGGTCGTATCGGATGCAATGCAAGCATAAAAGCACGTATTTACACGCATGTAAAAGGCTTTTGACAACCAAAACAGCCCTCCAAAGCAGGTATGTCAAAGCCTTTTGATAGACGCATCCCTTTCTTTTAGGTATCATGAAATCACAAGGAGACAAGAAATGGAGCTGGGAAAACAGATTCGGAAATATCGGAACGAGCAATCGCTATCCCAAGACAGTTTGGCGGAAAAAATATATGTTTCCAGACAGACTATATCCAATTGGGAAAACAGCAAAAGCTACCCCGATGTGAACAGCCTTGTTTTACTCAGTGATGTTTTCGGCGTTTCCTTAGATCAACTCATCAAAGGAGATGTGGCTACCATGAAAGAAAAAATCAGCAAGCAGGAGCAGCAGTTCAGCAGTCACGATCAACAGCGTTTTGAACGGCTCGGCCAGATTTTCACAGTGCTGTTTTTCGCTGCAATCATCACCCCTGTTCCTTTGGTGCATTTTTTGTCCTATGTGGGCATTGGAATCTATGTCGTCCAGTTCAGTGTGACCATGTATGTCGCCATTCTGGTAGAAAAGGAAAAAAAGAAGCTGGATATCCAGACATATCGGGAAATCATCGCATTTACCGAAGGGAAAACCCTGGGTGAAATCGAAAAAGCGCGAGAGGAAGGCAAACGACCATATCAAACAGTTCTTTCTGTGCTCGTGACAGCAACCATCACGCTGATTGTGACCATTGTGCTTGCATGGATTCTCGGCGCGTTTCCAGCTTAACATCCACCGTATGATTCGGCATCATCTTTCATTTTATATTAGACGCTTTGGAGGGATTTCGATATGACCAGAAAATCAATTGCACAGGAATACTTCATCTTAACGATAGACAAAAACGGATATATGCCGGCGATGCGCAAGGAAGAATGCAACGCTGGGCTGGTGGCAGCCAGTGTCATGGATCTGCTGCTGCACAGTGTAATTACCATGGAAAGGAAGAAAATCACTGTTGTCAACGGGCTTCCGAACACATTGGAACACCTTGCGTCACTGTATGCATATCTGGCGGAAAAGCCGCGTTCTACCGACAACTTGATGCAATATTACATGCTTTCGACGAGCAGTCGGATCAAACAGCTGACGGCGGACATCGGCGAATCCCTGTTTGCGGAGCAGGCCGTAACGAAAAGCGCCGGCGGTTTGCTCGGCAAGCAAACCGTATACATCCCCCAGCTGGTCTGCAAAGACACACTGGCAGGCACTTTGCGGTCAGCTGTGATACAGACCGACACTATGTCCCCACACGATACAGCATTGCTCTGTCTTTTGCAGGAAACAAAAAATCTCAACCAATATTTCTCCAAGCGGGAAAACGCCGCATGGAAAGAAACATGGCGTACCATCAAACGCGACCCGCAAAACAAAGCGCTGGCTGATATGGTGCGCCAAATAGACAACATGACCGCTCTACTGGCGTTTTGGGTCGTA
>JAUNWG010000175.1 GCA_030540435.1 Eubacteriales bacterium | reverse complement strand
GTGATGGTGTATAATAAAACTTGACACAAACCAGACAATCAATGTATGATAAAATAAAAAAGGAGCGTGTCAAAAATGGGAACAGGAAGACAGTATGATGAGGAATTCAAGAAGCAGGCGATAAAGCTGGGAAAGGAAGTTGGAATAAAGGCAGCAGCGGAGGAGCTGGGGATACCGAAGGGAACATTGGGAACATGGCTGAAAAAGGCGAGAACTGGTGAAATAGATACCGGCTCAGGAACAAGAACGCCAGAAGAGTCGCTAAATCTCGCAGAGCAGCTGCAGGCTGCTAATAAGCGAATTAAAGAGCTTGAAAAGGCAAATCGAGAGCTTGAGGAACTGAATGAATTTCTGGAGGAAGCATCGGCTTTTTTCGCTGCGAGCCGTCGGAAGTCAGGAAAGAAGAACGGTTAAAGTTTATTGCCATAAAGACCGATGACGGCAGAATCACAGGAAAAATCAGCTTTTATTGCAAAGCATTTGAAGTAACAAGACAAGCATTCTATGATTATCTTCAAAGAAAAAGCAAGCCTTGGAAATATGAACCGCTGGTTGAAGAAATGATGAAAATTCATAACGAGGATAAGTGGAACGACACATACGGCAGAGAGCGTATGTACATAGCCTTGAAGCTGAAAAGTCAAGCCGGCGAAATTTCTGTTCCTATACCAAGTGAAAGTACAGTCCGCAAGGTTATGGAACAGGTTGGACTTATCCATAAGCCTAATAGAAAACCGAATGGTATCACCAAAGCAGACCGTGAAGCACGCAAATCTGAGGATCTTCTGAAGCGTAATTTCAGTGCAGATAAGCCGCTGGAAAAGGCGGTAACAGATATTAGTGAGCTGAAAGCAAAGGACGGAAAAGTCTATGTTTCGGCAATATTCGACTGTTTTGACCTGATGCCTTTGGGACTTGCCATAGAAGATAATATGAGAGCTTCTCTTTGCTGTCATACAATTGAAAACGCAAGGAAAGCCTATCCTGATATCAAAGGCTGCATCATACATTCCGACAGAGGAAGCCAGTATACAAGTGCAGAATATCGGGATAAACTGCAAAAATACGGGATGATTCAGAGTATGAACAGTGCGGGCGGCAGATGCCATGACAATGCTCGATGCGAAAGCATGTGGGCAAGAATGAAAGAAGAATTATTTTACAGCAGAGGTGATAAATCCGAAAATTATACTATGGCAGAATTAAAAACCATGATCTGGAGATATTATATGAGTTATTGGGCAAACAGACGGATATGCACTGCTAACGGTGGTCTGCCTCCGGCTGTCAAGAGAAGACGATACTATGAATGTGCAGATATTGCTGCTTGAAATCGTTCGAGAGAAATGTGTCAAGTATTATTGACAAAATCAGTTAGTATATTATTCATCATCGTCCTCCGATGTATTTAGATATAAGTTCCTGCCATCGTTATCGCTAAACAAAATGGTTTTTGATACGTTATTTGAGATGGAGTATATTTCACACCAGCGCGGAGGATTATACCTTCGCGTTTCACTTTCTTTAATGACAAAGATTACATTGCCAGATTTTGGAAGCATTTTACTTATAGCGTCATATTGACCTTCACTAAATTCAAAATCAGTATCTTGAGTACGCGTAAACGAGAAGATAATGTAGTCAAGTA
>JAUNWG010000077.1 GCA_030540435.1 Eubacteriales bacterium | reverse complement strand
AGGCAAAGGGCGTCAAGATTTCCTGTGACCTGAACTACCGCGGCAAGCTGTGGACGCGTGAAGAAGCGCGTGCGGCTATGACCGATCTGTGTCAGTATGTTGATGTCTGCATCTCCAACGAGGAGGATGCAAAGGACGTCTTCGGCATCGAAGCGGAAAACACCGATATTTACGGCGGCAAGCTGAACAAAGAAGGCTACAAGTCGGTTGCCAAGCAGCTGGCAGACAAATTCGGCTTTGAGAAGGTAGCGATTACACTGCGCACCTCGATCTCCGCGAGCGATAACGATTGGGCAGCAATGCTGTACGACGGTGAGAACTACTGCTTCTCCAAGGAATATCATCTGCGCATCGTCGACCGTGTGGGCGGCGGCGATTCGTTCGGCGGCGGCCTGATCTATGCGTTGCTGAATGGCAAGTCCACCCAGGAGGCGGTCGAATTTGCAGTTGCAGCCTCCGCGCTCAAGCACTCCATCGAGGGCGACTATAACCTTGTTACCGTCGATGAAGTGGAAAAGCTCTCCGGCGGAGATGGCTCCGGTCGTGTTCAAAGATAATATTCGTATTTCCTTATATATAAGGTAGCGATACTTGCGTTTTCATCTGTTTATTATTGAATATGCTTATACTGATACTTTATGCGTGTTAGTATGTCCTCCTTATCCGGGCCCATCCATTTTTGCGGATGGGCCCACTATTCCTGTCTATAGTAGCTTGTGTTGAGGGGATTTGCTGGGGGAAGATACATAGTATGTATCAATTGCCTTTTGAATTGTCTATAATGACCAGATTGTATATTGATAATTGGTGCAAATGCACGAAAATATAAAAAACAGTTGACAAAAATAGCAAAAAGAAGTATACTATTTTATAGATAGAAATGAATAGAGCGATTAAGTAGGCTTGTTACTATTTGATTAGGCAATACCGAACATCAGCATTGAAAGAGATGAGTGTAATGCTGTGTGTTGGGTATTTTTTTGTGCAATTTTTCAGAATGAATGAGAGGGGGGATTTCTGTGATCGTGAACAAAGTTCTGAATAATAATGTTATCAGTTCTTTGGATGAAAGCGGACGTGAGATTCTTCTGGTCGGACGCGGGATCGGTTGGGGGGCCAAAGCTGGTGAAGAGACCGATCGATCGAAAATTGAAAAGATTTTCCGTATGGATACGCCAGCGTCAACGGATCGTCTGAAGCAGCTGTTTTTGGAAGTAGATGTAGAAGCGATTCGGGCATCAACACAAATCATTGATTATGCGCGTGAGATACTGAAAAAACGATTGAATAAAAATGTTTACATCACGCTGACAGATCACATTGGATTTGCTGCAAAGCGATTGCAGGACGGAATTGCGTTCCATAATATGCTCTATTGGGAAACCAAGAAGCTGTATCCGCAGGAATTTGCGATCGGCGTTCATGCACTGGATATTATCCATAAGACGATGGGAGTCGAATTTCCGGAAGACGAGGCTGGTTCTATTGCAATCCATATTGTCAATGCGGAGTACGACTGCAGTATGGAAAAGACAGTAGAAATGACAAAAATCATTCAACAGTCTTTAAACGTTGTTCGATATACTTTTCATATTAATTTTGACGAAGAATCGCTTGATTATCAACGATTTGTCACCCACATGCTGTTTTTCGCGCAGCGTGTAGTGGAGAATAAAATGAACCGTGACGGAAGGGATTTTCTGTACGATGCGATGAAGAAGCAACATCCAAAAGAATTTGACTGTGCTTGCCGCATTCGGGATTTGGTTCAAAAGGAATATGATGTAAAGCTGCCAGAAGATGAAATTGCATTTCTTTGTGTACACATTGCCCGCGTCACGGCAACCAAGGAGCAGCTCAAGCAACTGGAAGAAGAATCGACATAGGCATAAAATTTAAAAAGAATAGGATCTAAGCATTTGGGCTTGTTACTGTACGGCAGGCAAAACCCGGGCACACATTCTATCAGACGCACGATATTTCTGCGTCCGAGGATTGGTGCTCGGGTTTTTATTTTTAAAAGGCTGTGTGACAGCATAAAAATGTTGTCTGGAAGCATAAACAGTTCGGGTACATACCGGACAAATCGTAAAGAGGAGGAATAAAAATGGCATTGGATTATGTTGAGACATCGAAAAAGATCGTCGACGGCGTTGGTGGCGCGTCAAATATTGCCAGCGCAACGCATTGTATGACTCGTCTCCGCCTTATTTTGAAGGATGAAAGTAAGGCTGACGATCAAGCGGTGGAAAAAATCAAAGGAGTAAAAAGTGTAATTAAACAGGGTGGTCAATATCAGGTCGTTATTGGCAATGAGGTTTCCAATCTGTTCAAGGAATTCAAAAAACTGGGCAATTGGGGAGAAAATTCTTCAGAAGCACCGAAAAAGCCTGAGGGTAATGTCATCCAAAGATTATTTGGATTTATTTCCGGCTGTATGACGCCGTTGCTGCCTGCCATGTTGGGTACCGGTATGGTCAAGGTTATCCTGACCCTGCTAACCACATTTGCAGGGCTCTCCACAGAATCCTCCACGTATACGATTCTGTATGCAATGGGCGACTGTATGTTCCTGTTCCTGCCGATTTTCCTGAGCTATACCATAGCAAAGAAGATGGGCGGAAATCCTGCTTTATGGATGGTTGTCGGCGCAGCTATGGTATATCCGGATCTGGTTACCCTGTTAGGGGGAGGATCGTTGGAATTGAATACATTCCTTGGATTTAATGCAACCAGCTTTTTCGGTATCCCGGTTATCTGTGCGACATATACCTCTTCGGTTCTGCCTATCCTGCTGATGGCACCTGTAATGAAGGTCGTAGAAAACTTTGCCGAACGGGTATCTCCCAACGTGGTAAAAGCCTTTTTGAAGCCGCTGCTGTTCACGTTGATCTGTGTTCCGATCGCACTGATTATCCTTGGACCGATCGGCAACGTTGTTGGTAATCTGTTGTCCGGTGTCATTTCTCTGATGTATGATGCTTGCGGATGGCTGACCATCGGTGTCCTGTCGGCTCTCATGCCGTTCATCATTATGACCGGTATGCACTATGCTCTGGTTCCACTTGCTGTAAACAGCATGGCACTGTTAGGATATGATGTTATCGTTACGCTGACCATGTTCAGCTCCAACCTTGCGCAGGGTGGCGCAGCACTGGGCGCTGCTGTAAAATCTAAAAATACAGAAACAAAATCGGAAGGTATTGCTAGTGGTATTTCCGCTGTAATCGCCGGTGTAACTGAACCGGCAATGTACGGTATCAACCTGCGTTATAGAAAGCCGATGCTCGGTGCAGTAATCGGTGCTGGCATTGCCGGACTATTCTGTGGCTTGTTTGGCGTGAAGGCCTATACACCGGGTGGATCGCCATCGATTTTCTCTCTGGTGACCTTTATTGGCGGTGACAATCCGATGAACGGTCTGATCTTCGGCGCAATCGCTGCTGCTATTTCGTTCATTGTATCTTTCATTATCAGTTTTATCCTGTTTAAGGACGAAGTAGAAGAGGAAGAAGCTCCGCAGGTAGAGGATGCGCCTTCTGTTGAAATTTCCAATGGAAATCATGGGGATGAGATCATTGAAGCGCCAATTTCGGGTAAAGTAATTCCGCTGGAGGAAATCAGCGATGAAACATTTGCCTCTGGTGTTCTGGGAAGCGGTTTTGGTATCATTCCAGCAGAAGGTAAGGTTTATGCTCCCTTCGACGGTGTGTGTGTGAGTTTGTTTGATACACTCCATGCAATGGGATTAAAATCAGATACAGGTGTTGAGCTGCTGATCCATGTCGGTCTGGATACAGTGCGTCTGGAAGGTAAGCCGTTCAAAGCGCACATTAAGTCTGGAGACCGGATTCAGAAGGGCCAACTGTTGCTGGAATTTGATATTGATGCGATCGAGTCCGCAGGATGCAAGACCGAAACACCGGTATTGGTTACCAATGCAGATGATTATGCGAGTGTAACTATGGAAAACGATCGGATCGTAGTAGGAGGATAATGATATGAAATTTCCTGAGAATTTTTTGTGGGGTGGCGCTACAGCGGCTAACCAGTGTGAAGGCGCATGGGACGAAGGTGGAAAGGGTATCTCCGTCTCGGATATCTGTACCGGCGGTAAGTTCGGACAGAGCAAAATGATTACACCTGTTTTGCAGGAAGGGACATTTTATCCGAGCCATGAAGCGATTGACCATTACCATCGTTTTAAAGAGGATATTGCGCTGTTTGCTGAGATGGGATTCAAGGTGTATCGATTCTCCATTGCATGGACAAGAATCTTCCCGAATGGCGATGAGGCAGAGCCGAATGAAGCCGGACTGCGGCATTATGAAGAAGTCATTGATGAATGCTTAAAATATGGTATTGAACCGCTCATTACGATTTCGCATTATGAGGTACCATTTGGCCTGACAAAAAAATGCAATTCGTGGGTTTCACGTGAGATGATCGATTATTTTCTCAATTATTGCCGCGCAATCTTTACGAGATATAAGGGCAAAGTAAAATATTGGCTGACCTTTAATGAGATCAACAGCTCAAGCGCACCGATGGGAGCTTTGCTAAATCAGGGGATTTTGAATGACTTGGAACAGCCAACGCCATTTATGAGTCAGCCGGATATTCCGCAGCAGCGCTATCAGGGACTGCACCATATGTTTGTTGCCAGTGCGTTGGCCGTTCAGTTGGCACATGAGATCGATCCCGATTATAAAGTCGGCAATATGATGCTATATGCCTGCACGTATCCGTTCACCTGTGATCCGGATGATGTGCTGAAGGCGCAGCGGCACAACCGTGTTATGAATTACTTCTGCTCGGATGTCCAGTGCAGGGGATATTATCCATCATATATGAATCGCTTCTTTGAGGAAAACAATATCCACATCGAAAAAGCGGATGGCGATGATGAAATTTTGAAAGCGGGTACAGTAGACTTCTACACCTTCTCCTATTATATGTCGTCCTGTCAGACAGCAGATCCGACCAAGAATAACGGCGAGGGCAACATCATTGGAGGTGTACCGAATCCGTATCTCAAGGCCAGTGATTGGGGTTGGCAGATCGACCCGAAGGGGCTGTGCTATTCTCTGAATGAAATTTATGACCGCTATCAGCTTCCGATCATGGTCGTTGAAAATGGCTTAGGTGCGTACGATAAGATCGAGGAAGATGGTACAATCGATGACAGCTATCGCATTGATTATCTCAGACAGCACATCGAACAGATGGGTGAGGCAATCAAGGATGGTGTAGATTTAATCGGCTATACGCCGTGGGGCTGCATCGATTTGGTTTCTGCATCGACTGGAGAATATGCGAAACGCTATGGGTTCATCTATGTCGAAAAATATGACGATGGTACCGGCAATTTTAACCGGAGAAAGAAGAAATCGTTCGACTGGTATAAGAAGGTCATTGCAACCAACGGCGAGGATTTGGACTGAAATACAGGGGATTTTGCCGAACATGATGAAATGAACAAAGATAAAATATGATTTATAATACCGTACCACCTGGGCAGAAATGTTCTGGGTGGTACGGCTTTGTTTTGGCATATACGGGGTTAGTCCCGAGTCCAAGACAGTCAAAATCAATGTAGTATGCTGTTTATTCTGATCAACCGATGGGAACTTGTATTTCGCTATGTCTGCTGTTAAAGTGCAGCTTGTTCAGCAACATATTGGACAGAATGGCAGGTTGTCCGTTTTGAATCTGGAAATTTTCGTGCAATACTTTTTCAATATTCGTTTCGGTTGTCAGTTCGATTTGCATACAGGAGAATGTAGACTTGGGAATACAAAGTATTTGTTCATTTTGTTCCAGAGGATGCAAAACCTGAACGAAAAAAGAATAGGATACAGGCTCGGTATCACATCTAATCAGGATACCGGCGGGAAAGACAGGAGCCATGTTTTGAGCCTGTGCATCATGGAATAAGCGCATGGCCGCTTGTTCCTTCTGGATGAGGTCATTCCAGTCTCCGCAAAATGGTGCTTGTAATATGAAGCGTTCTTCAATCTGACGGGTATAGATCCCCTTCTGATCGGTATATTCCTGATTTTGTTTCATACTGTTTAAATTGAACTGCGTAATTTCCAGTCCCAACTGTATTTCAGAAATACGTTCCTGTAGTACCTTTTTTCCGTTTTCTAAAATGCTTTTTTCATCTAATTTCCCGTTTTTATCGATGTATTTTTTCAGCTCCTTCAACGGTATGCCGAGTTTGATACATAGCGTAATCGTATCTAGTACGGGAAGCTGTTCCGGCGAGTAATACCGGTACTTTGTTTGCGGGTCGATCCATGCAGGGAGCAAGACTTTTTGCTTTTCATAATAGCGGATGGAATTGATATTGACATTTCGCAATCCGGCAAATTCACTGATTGTCAGGTACTTCTTCATTTTTTCCTCCTACATCTATTGACTCTATTATTCTAATAGAGTTTATGATAATTCTATACGAAAAATCAAAGGAGGTCAATCTGATTATGACAAATGAAATAAAGCAGGAAAATCCTCTTGGCACAGAGAAAATCAGCAAGCTGATTTTCATATATGCTTTGCCAAGCGTTGTCTCGATGGTTGTAAATTCACTTTACAATATCGTGGATCAGGTTTTTATTGGACAAGGCGTTGGCTATTTGGGAAACGGCGCCACCAATGTTATTCTGCCGATTACCGTATTTGGATGTGCACTCGGACTGTTGTTGGGTGACGGTGGAGCAACCTATCTCAGCCTTCAGCTCGGCCGGGGCAGAAGGGAAGATGCATCCAGAGGTGTTGCTCATGTAATTGTAGGACAGTTTGCAATTGGCATCATCATGTGTGTGATACTGCTTGTTTTTCTGAAGCCGCTTTGCCTGTTGTTTGGCGCAACGGAGAACATACTGCCGTATGCAATGGATTATGGACGGATCATCGCGCTTGGATTCCCTATCGTTGTATTTACCTCAGGAATGAGCAGTGTGATCCGTGCGGATGGATCCCCCCGAATCAGTATGGTCGGATTGCTCGCAGGTTGTATTGCCAATGTCATACTGGACGCGCTGTTTGTTCTCTATTTTCAGTGGGGCGTTTCAGGCGCTGCATTGGCTACGATTATCGGACAGTATTTAAACGGAATCATTTTCCTCGTGTATCAATGGCATTATAAGCAAGTAAAGCTGAAGAAAGAATATTTCCGTGTAAGAGTATCGGTATTCAAAAAAATCTGCACGCTTGGACTTTCCAGCTTTATCACGCAGATGGCGACGGTTGTTATTATGACCATAACAAATAAACTGTTGGTGTATTATGGCGGCTTGTCAAAGTATGGCGCGGATATCCCGATTACGGCATTGGGCGTTACCATGAAGATCAACAATCTTTTGCTTTCCGTCTTTATGGGCGTAGCAACAGGGTGTCAGACGATCATCAGCTTCAATTATGGCGCTGGAAAAGGTAAAAGATGCTTACAGACATTTAAGGGAGCAGTGATTGTAACGACAGTCTGCGCAGCAATCGCAACGTTCTTTTTTCAGGTATTTCCGATGTCGATTGTCAGCATTTTTGGTTCGGAGTCGGATTTGTATAATGAATTTGCTGTAAAAACGCTCCGTGTTTTCCTGATGCTCTGCATTTTTGATGGATTTAACAATGTTTCCGTTTCCTTTTTACAGGCAATCGCGAAACCAGTACATGCTTGTGCATCTACATTGATTCGACAATTAATTTCCATGCTGCTGGCTTTACTTATCTTACCATTGATGTTTGGCATAGACGGCATTCTGTATTCAGGACCGGTTGCAGTAACCGCCTCTGCGATTATTATTTTCTTTATCGCTTGGCCCCAGGTGAAAAACATTCAGGGAGGAGAAGAATATGAATAACAGGATCATTACAATTGGACGTCAATATGGAAGCGGCGGCCGTGAAATCGGAGAAAAGCTGGCCAAGCGATTGGGATTTCATTATTATGATACCCTGATTTTGGAAAAGGCAGCAGAGCGCAGTAAATTGTCACACAATATTATCAAACTCTACGATGAGCGCCTTGCGAATAAATGGGTGAGCTTATCGCGGGCTGTCGACCCGCATGACATGAGTCATTTGCCACTTCCGTTGCGCGCAGCTTTGTCGCAATTTGAGGCAATTGAGGAAATCGGAAAACAGGGTTCCGCTGTCATTGTCGGGCGCTGTGCGGATCATGTCCTGCGCGATCAGGGGAATGTCTTCTCTGTTTTTGTTCATGCAGAAATTCATCACCGGATTGACCGCGTTGCCGCAAGAAATCACATCAGCAAAGAGGAAGCGAAAAAGAGAATCCGAAATACGGATAAGCAGCGAGCTTCGTTTTACAACTATTACACAGACAAAGAATGGGGCGCTTCCGCCAGCTATAATATTTGTGTGGACAGTGGTTTGTTTGGCATAGACGGTACCGTCGATTTGCTGCACACATGCTTGCAGCAAATCCGATAAGAGGATAACCGGATTATTTTAGGAGCAGGTGGACAAAATATGCAGTATTATGAGAAAATACTGAATGCCCTAAAATCTTACTTTACCATGAAAAATTGGAAGGAACTTTTTTTGCATGGTGGTTGCTATTGGCTGGCGAACGTTTTATATCAGGGTATTCCGTCTTCCAGTATCATGATAAATCGGAAGGAAGAGCACTGTGCGCTGTTCTTTCATAATGGACTATACGATGTTCGCGGAAAGATTTCATCGAAGTATTTCCGGCCCGCAGGAGAACGGGATATTTGTTTTATGAAGAAAAATTATATCCCAAAATTCGATGTAAAACAATTGGAGGAATATCTTACGCAGCTGCTGTTATTATGAGAAGAAGGATATTCTTGTTGAAGCATTGCATAGAAAACCTGATTGCTTGAAAAAGGAGAAGCATATGAGCAACTTTTTTGAAGATTATTTACAGAATATTATCCCTGTTTCATTCAACTTGAAGACCGAAGAGGGCGTGAAACAAATCGGACAGGGAACACCAGAATTCACCGCGACGATACACAAGATGCCGGAGAAAAAAGAGCTTTTGACCAGTACATCTCTCGCCTTGGGAGAAGCCTATATGCGGGGAGAGATCGAGGTTGATCGGGATATATACGAGGTTCTTGATCTGTTTCTGGGCCAGATGGGTAAATTTACAACAAATGAAACAGCGCTGAAGAAGATTCTTCGGACATCAAAAAGCCGCGGAAATCAGAAAAAAGAAGTGCAGTCACATTACGATATCGGAAACGATTTTTATCGTTTATGGCTGGATGACACCATGAGCTATTCTTGTGCATATTTTAAAGAGGAAAAGGATTCTCTGTACGATGCACAGATCCATAAGGTTGAGCATATTTTGGATAAGCGTCATTTGCAGGAAGGCATGACGCTGCTGGATATTGGCTGCGGATGGGGATTTTTATTGAAATATGCCGCCAGAAAATACAATGTGCACGGTGTTGGCATCACACTGAGTGAGGAACAATATCAGGCATTCCGCGAGGATATCGAGGAAGAAAATTTGTCACATCTGCTTGAAGTCAAATTGATGGACTACAGAGATCTGGAACAGTCCGGGATGCAGTTTGATCGCGTTGTCAGCATCGGGATGTTGGAGCATGTAGGCCGTGAAAACTATAAACTGTTTTTGAAAAATGTAGATGCTGTCCTGAAGCCGGGAGGGTTGTTCCTGCTTCACTTTATCAGCGGATTAAAAGAGCACGAGGGGGATGCATGGATTAAAAAGTATATTTTCCCGGGCGGAGTAATCCCAAGTCTGAGAGAAATTATCCATATCTGTGCGGATTATGATTTTCACACGCTTGACGTTGAAAACCTGCGCCAGCATTACAATCGTACACTGCTTTGGTGGCTGAAAAACTTTAGAAAGCACAAAGATGAAATTACCAAGACAATGGGCACAGAATTTGTGAGAATGTGGGAGCTTTATCTGGCAGCTTGTGCAGCAGTTTTTCACAATGGCATTATTGACCTGCATCAGGTTCTAATTTCAAAGGGAATTAACAACGATCTTCCATTGGTCA
>JAUNWG010000016.1 GCA_030540435.1 Eubacteriales bacterium | reverse complement strand
AAAAATTCTACAATGATTGACAAAAAATCGAATGAAAAAATGTTGCGAAAAAAATCTTTCGAAAAATCGGAAAAAAGTCTTGACGAAATGGGTCGGGACAGGTATAATAATATTCGTCGCTGAGAGAACGACGCAAAACAAAAGATGGAGAGTTGGCTGAGTGGTCGAAGGCGCACGACTGGAAATCGTGTGAGCGTGATGAGCGTTCCCAGGGTTCAAATCCCTGACTCTCCGCCATAAAAGAAGGCTTGAATCGAAAGATTTGAGCCTTTTTTGTCGTTTGTATAACGCGGCGAAAATCCGGGTATACTGCTGGCAGTGCGAAAGGAGAGATGCCAGTATGCAGAGCGATATGCGCAGATACCAGTGTTCCGTGTGCGGCTATGTATATGACCCAGTTCATGGTGAACCAAAGGAAGAGGTCAGTGCGGGTGTCCCATGGTCCTATGTCGGCAGTGCATTCCGCTGTCCGGTCTGCGGACAGGGCAAGGCAGCCTTTCAGGCAATCCGCACGGAGGAATATCCAGGCGGGGCAAGCCTGTAAATAAGCACGAAAAACAGCCGGACAGTAGTTTTTGTCCGGCTGTTTGCTATGTATGTGGTTACGCAGCGACGAGTTGGTACAGGTTCAGCATGATCGGCATGGAAATTGCCGAAAGCAGTGTGGAAAATGCAATAATACGGCTGGAATAATGGTAATTGGTACCGTACATCTGTGCAAACATGGAGGATGCGACAGCGCATGGTGTTGCAATGCTGATGACCAGCATACCGGACACATTTTTGTCAAATGGCAGAACAGCCAACAGAGTAATCGCCGCAAGTGGAATGATGACCAGACGGCAGATGGATACAATATACATCGAACGGTCTTTGATGATCTCCAATAGGTTAGACTGCGCTAGATAGACGCCGAGGACGATCATGGCAAGCGGTGTATTCAGATTGGACAGAAACACAAGCGTGTCCTCTGCGATTTGCGGCAGATGGAACGAGGTAAGAAAAATCGCCAGACCGACGAAAAATCCTAGCGTACCTGGATTTAAAAGGATTTTACGCCAGCTGATACCACCGTTACTTTTCCCGCTTGCCCGCGAGAGCAGCCAGACGCCAAAGGTCCAGAGCACAATATTTGTTGCAACAATATTGATCGAACCGATAAATACACCGTCATCACCATAGATTGCCTGTAACAATGGCAGCGCCATAAATCCATTGTTGGAAAAAATGACGCACATGCGCTTGTCAGCATAATCCGGTGTATCCTTTCGGAAAACCAGCGTCGCAAGGATAATGCTCATCAGCAGCAGAAGTGCTGACAGAATAAGGGATGTTGCCAGTTTGCCAGCCATTTCCGGGTCAAAATCACGGCAGAAAGAATGGATAATGACCGCCGGCATGACGATGGTCATAACAAGTGAAGACATTTGTGCGGAGCCGCTGTCTGTGATCATTTTGCGTTTGTAGCAAAATGCACCGACACAGATGAGCAGGAACATAACAGCGATCTGCGTATACAGGGCAGACATATTCAAGGGGATTCCCTGCCTTTCTTATTATAATAGATATTGACACTAATGATAGCACTGGTACAGCCGGATGTCAAAGCCCCATTGACATTCCGTGCGAAAACGGGCTATACTGAAAAAGCATGTTAGAGCGCCCATGCGGCGCGTCTATAATTTTTATAGAAAAGGACTTTATTATGTTTGAACAAATCTTGGAAAATGTACGTCAGCAGGAGCCGCTCGTACATTGTATCACCAACTATATTACAACAAATGACTGTGCTAACATCGTGCTTGCCTGCGGCGCCTCGCCAACAATGGCGGAAGCGGAACAGGAAGCAGCTGAAATCGCAGCAATGTCCAGCGCAGTAGATATCAATATCGGTAATCTGAATACTATGACGGTAGCAGCCATGCATCGAGCGATTGCGGCGGCAAATCGGACAGGTATACCGGTCATTCTTGATCCAGTAGGCGCAGGCGCATCGAGATATCGCATGGATACCTTGCGGGATTTTTTTGCGGCATATCGGTTTGCCGTGGTGCGCGGCAATATTTCCGAACTGCTGGCAGTTGGTGGTGCAGCATCCAATACAAAGGGCGTTGACGCAGGTGCGGCAGATGCCGTAACAGAGGAAAATCTGGAGGAGCGTATCGCATTCTTTCAGCAGCTGAGCGCAAAGCTGGGAGCAGTTGTCTCCATCAGCGGCGCGATCGATATCATCGCATCGCCGGAACGGGCGTATATCTGCCGCAATGGGCATCCGATGATGTCGAGGATAACCGGTACCGGGTGTATGCTCTCTGCGCTGACAGCGGCGTTCTGCGGCGCGAATCACGATCATATTTTGGAGGCGGCCGCAGCGGCGGTTGTTGCAATGGGCGTTGCCGGAGACATTGCATATCGAAAAACACAGGCAGCAGGCGGGGGGACCGGTTCCTTCCGTATGCATCTGATGGATGCGATCAGCCTGATGGACGCAGATACCCTGAATGGAGGAATGAACGTTGAGATTCGATAAACAGACAGTCAAGGAAGCCATGCTGCTGTATGCAGTGACAGACCGTGCATGGGTTGGAGATGGAACATTATACGATCAGGTCGAGCAGTGCCTCAAGGGCGGCGCAACGCTGGTACAGATTCGGGAGAAGGGCTTATCTCATGCAGAATTTGTTGCGGAGGCAAAGGATATTGTTGCCCTGTGCCATAGATATGGCGTCCTATGCGTCATCAATGACGACGTACAGGCGTGTCTGGAGAGCGGCGCGGACGGTGTGCATGTCGGTCAGGATGATATGGAGGCAGGCGATGTACGTGCGCTTTTGGGTGAAGATAAGCTCATCGGTGTATCTGCCCATTGTGTAGAGGAAGCGCTTTTGGCGGAAAAGCGCGGGGCGGATTACATTGGCGTTGGAGCGGTACATAGCACTGGGACAAAGACAGATGCTGCTCCATTGACATATGAACAGATTCAGGAAATTTGTGGCAGCGTTTCCATTCCGGCAACAGCGATTGGCGGTATTAAGCTGGATAATATGCTGGAGCTGAAGGGTACCGGTGTAGCAGGTGTTGCAATTGTATCCGGCATTTTTGCCGCGCCGGATATCCAGGCGGCGACAGAAGCGTTGCTGGTGCAGGCGAAAAGGTTGGTGCAGGAATGAAACTGTCAGGTGCAATTTTTGATCTGGACGGTACATTGCTGGATTCCATGCCATTTTGGGAGACGGTGGGCGCACGGTATTTAATGGAACGGGATATTCCGATACCGGATACAGAGCAGCTTATGCTTCGCCTGAAGACCATGACGCTGCCGGAGGCGGCGGAGTATTACCGCCGGGACTTCGGCGTTGCGGAGTCGGCAGAGACGATTTGTGCGCAGATTTGCGATATGATTGAAGAGGATTACCGCAGCCGGGCGCCGCTCAAAGACGGGGCAAAGGAGATGCTGGATAACATGCGGCGCAGCAGTATACATATGTGTGTTGCCACGGCGACGGACCGCAGGCTTGTGGAACTGGCGTTGCAGCGTGTCGGCGTCATGGATTATTTTGAATTTATTGTCACCTGCGGCGATTTGCATACAAGCAAAAATCAGCCTTATATTTTTGATGAATGCAGACGCCGGCTGGGAACTCCGAAAGAGGAGACGGTCGTCTTTGAGGACAGCCTGCACTGCGTTGAAACAGCGAGTCAGGCGGGTTATCCGGTAGTCGGTGTATACGATGCATCTGCGGCGAGCGAGACGCAGCAGATCCGTTCCCTGTGCTGCCAGTATATTACAAACTGGGCAGAAATAGGGGATAAATTGATGTAGGACGGAATATCAACCACAATATATTGTGGTTGAAAAAATGTCGAAAGAATTTCAGAAAAAATTTTTTTGGTTCATTTTTCAGCGGATGCGCATGTTTGGTCTGGGCAGAGCCGGAGGGGAATATTTGTTCGGGAAAATTGGATTTCAAGGCCAAAGCTGGTGGTTTCGGACGGAAAAACAGGTCTGATGTGCTGTATTGACCGCCGCAGGCGATCGGGGCATGTACCCGTCTGCTCGGGACAAAAATCAGGAAACAAGGATAATTTTTTGATGGAAGGGCATACCACAAGAGCCGGTCAGGCACTTGACATCTTCTTCCTGACGTACTAAAATATAAAACAGTTCCGGTTAGCATAAACACAATATATTGTGTTTACAGGCACATACAATGTATATATTTTGTATCCCGACAGCCTTGCCGGTACGATTTATTCAGAATAAACCAAAGGAGCAGCAAAGATGATACAGCAGATTGAAAAACGAGACGGCAGATGTGTATTCTTTGATCTGACAAAGATTGCAAATGCCATCTATAAGGCCGCAGAGGCTTCCGGCGGTCATGATTACCAGATGTCAATGCGGCTGGCTTTGGATGTGGCAGATTATGTGGAAAAAAACAGCCCGACATCAACGCCGACGGTAGAGTATGTGCAGGATGCAGTGGAGAAAGTCCTTGTGGAAAACGGACACGCGCGCACGGCAAAAGCATATATCCTATACCGCAATGAGCGTTCCCGCCAGCGCGAGATGAATACCGGACTGATGAAGGTATATGAAGATTTGACCTTCAAGTCTGCTATTGAGAATGATATCAAGCGCGAGAATGCCAACATCGACGGTGACACCGCAATGGGCACGATGCTCAAGTACGGCTCGGAGGGCGCCAAGCAGTTCAATGAAATGTTCCTGCTGGAGCCGCGCATTGCCAAGGCGCACCGCGAGGGCGATATCCATATCCATGATTTTGATTTCTACACACTGACAACGACCTGCACGCAGATCGACCTGCTCAAGCTGTTTGAAGGCGGATTTTCAACTGGCCATGGTTTCCTTCGTGAACCGAACGATATCCGCAGCTATTCTGCACTGGCCTGCATCGCAATCCAGTCCAACCAGAATGACCAGCACGGTGGACAGAGTGTACCGAACTTCGACTACAGCATGGCGCCGGGCGTGCGCAAGACGTATTGGCATAATTACCGTGATAACCTTGCCAAGGCGCTTGAGGTGTTCGGCGTAGAGGAAGAAGGGCTTGAGCCGGCAAAGGCGCTGATCGAAGCGTGTGGGAAAAAGCCGGTACTGGCGGATGACAACGGCACGACAGAACAGATTCGTGCACGCCTGTTGGAGCGCACGGATGCGCAGACCGTTGATCGTATCGTAGCGTTTACCCTCAAGTATGCCCGTCGAGAGACAGAGCGATCCACTTATCAGGCGATGGAAGCATTGGTACACAATTTGAATACCATGCATTCCCGTGCAGGCGCGCAGATTCCGTTCTCGTCGCTGAACTACGGCACGGATACCTCCCCGGAGGGACGTCTGGTGATGAAATGCCTGCTGTTGGCGACGGAAGCCGGCCTTGGCAACGGTGAGACTTCGATCTTCCCGATCCATATCTTCAAGGTCAAGGAAGGCGTCAACTATAATCCAGAAGATCCGAACTACGATCTGTTTAAGCTTGCCATGCGTGTTTCGGCAAAGCGTCTGTTCCCGAACTTCTCGTTCCTTGATGCGCCGTTTAATGCACAGTACTACAAGCCCGGACATCCGGAGACGGAGGCAGCATATATGGGCTGCCGCACCCGTGTTGTTGGCAATGTATATGACCCGTCCCGCGAGATCGTCAACGGACGCGGAAACCTTAGCTTTACCTCGATCAACCTGCCGCGCATTGCGATCAATGCCAAGGGCGATGTAGAAACGTTCTTTGAAGAACTGGATGAAAAGCTCGATCTGGTGGTTGACCAGCTTAAGGCGCGCTTCCGTATCCAGTGCGACAAGCGTGTGCGCAATTACCCGTTCCTGATGGGACAGGGCGTCTGGCTGGATTCGGATAAGCTCAGCCCGGACGATAAGGTAGGTGAGGTGCTCAAGCATGGCACATTGACGGTTGGCTTCATCGGTCTTGCAGAGTGCCTGAAGGCGCTGATGGGCGTCCATCACGGCGAATCCGAGAAAGCACAGCATATGGGCCTGACAATCGTCACCCGTATGCGTGAGCGCATGGATCGGGAAAGCCGCGAGACGGGCTTGAATTTCTCTGTCATCGGAACACCGGCGGAGGGCCTGTCCGGACGGTTTGTTCGTCTGGATCGTGAGCGCTATGGCGTGATCGAAGGCGTTACAGACCGCGATTATTATACCAATTCGTTCCATGTACCGGTTTACTATCCGATGAGTGCATTCAAGAAGATCAAGCTGGAGGCGCCGTATCATGAGTTGACGAATGGCGGACATATCAGCTATGTCGAGCTGGACGGCGATCCAACCCAGAATCTGGATGCCTTTGAGTCCGTGGTACGGTATATGAAGGAATGCGGCATCGGCTATGGCTCCATCAACCATCCGGTCGACCGTGACCCGATCTGCGGATATACCGGTATCATTGATGACGTGTGCCCGCGGTGCGGCCGCCGTGAGGGTGAACCGGTCAGCATTGCACGGCTGCGTCAGCTGGGGGTTTATAAAAATCACAATAGCGATACGATCGGATATCATGGCGATCCGAATGAAGAACGCGATCGCCGTCCGAACCCGATTGAATCATGCTGTAACTAAATAGTCTATTATAGGAGGTATTTATTATGAACGAGCTGAATCATGTAACATATAATGAAAAGGGCGAACCGATGGTAGGAGAAGGCATTGGCTTTGAGCGCATCCGCCGTATCACCGGTTATCTGGTAGGTACGCTTGACCGCTTCAACAACGCAAAGCGTGCGGAGGAGCATGACCGCGTGAAGCATGATATCCGCCACAGCGCATAAAACGGAAATATGAAGGATCAAAATCTTCGCATTGCCGGAGTCATTGACGAATCTATCGTTGATGGCCCCGGCATTCGTTTTGTAATCTTTACACAGGGCTGTCCGCATCACTGTCCGGGCTGCCATAATCCGCAGACGCATGACTTTGCAGGTGGCGAGGAGGTTCTGATTTCCAAACTGCTTTCGGATGTACAGGCGGACCCGCTGATCTCCGGCGTTACCTTATCCGGCGGAGAGCCGTTTTGTCAGGCAGAACCGCTGGCGGAGCTGGTGCGTGTGCTCAAGCTGGGCGGAAAGCATATCATGGCATACACCGGCTATACATGGGAACAGCTGCTCGAATCAGATGACCATTGCGTGCAGGCGCTTCTGCGGCAATGTGATGTGCTGGTGGACGGCCCGTTTATTGAAGCGGAACGCGACTTGTCGCTGCGCTTCCGCGGCAGCCGGAATCAGCGCCTCATTGATGTACAGGCTTCGCTGCGTGCAGGTTACGCCGTCACAACGGACTGTACGCATATATCTTAGAATGTACACATCAAAATGTTATTGACAATTGTGCTTCATTTGATATAATATACTTAATAAAGTACAATTTCCGGCGGACACCAAAGCAGCTGGTTGCGTGGGATAAGGGGAAAGATCCTGCGCAGTGCTTGGTATTAGTTCGTACCGGTATCAGGTACGATACCTTCCGGGTATACAGATTCGGAAACCGTATGTACCGGATCGGTTAGGAAATCATGTGAGACGGTACTTTGTTCATCAAGGTCAAAGGGTTGTTCTGTAGGAGAGCGGAACAGCCCTTTTTCCATGCGTAAATATGTAGAAGCTGTTTTGGGCAGTTGACAAATTTTCCAAAAGCGTTATACTTAAGTGAGAATAACGGTTTGGGAGGTATTTTTCTTATGAAGAAGAAAAGATGGACTGCGGCGGCGCTTGCTGCTGTTATGGCGGTAAGTATGCTGGCCGGCTGCGGCAGCAGCACAGAGCCTGCGGCGGATACGGGCAGCGCGGCGGAGCCGAAGAGTACGGTGAGCGGCGAGATGACTGTATATGCGGCAAAGAGCATGACCGACTGTCTCGACGAGCTGATCGCGGATTATAACGAGACAAATCCAGAGGTCGAGATATCGACAAACTATGCGTCTTCCGGCGACCTGCAGAGCCAGATTGAAAACGGTGCGCCATGTGATATATTCCTGTCTGCGGCACAGAAGCAGATGGATGCACTGTGTGAAGAAGGGCTGATGGCAGAGGACACACGCAGCAACCTGCTGACAAATGAGGCTGTGCTGGTCGTTCCTGCTGATTCTGATGCTGTGACATCGTTTGATGATCTGGCGGATGATGCTGTGGAGAAGGTTGCGATCGGCGATCCGGCGAGCGTACCGGCAGGACAATATGCGCAAGAGATTCTGACAACGCTGGGGACATGGGATATCGTCAGTAAGAAGGCTGTGCTTGGCTCAGACGTCCGCCAGGTGTTGGCGTGGTGCGAGACTGGCGAAGTTGATGCAGGTATCGTATACGCAACTGACGCTGCTGTTACAGATGCGGTAAAGGTAGTATGCGCAGCGCCGGCAGACAGCTGTGACCCGGTTGTATATCCGATCGCGCTGACCAAGGACGGCGCGGAGAATGAAGCCGCAGAGGATTTTCTGGCGTTTCTTCAGACAGAGGACGCAGCAGAGGTCTTTGAAGCATATGGCTTTGGCGTAGCGGAATAAATCAACGGATTGGAAAGGACGGGAGAGGGATGGATCTGTCGCCATTTGTGCTGACCTTAAAAATTGCATTGCTGGCGACAGCATTTTCTCTTGTGCTGGGCGTCGGCGCGGCATGGCTGGTGCTGCGCATGCACCGCGGGCAGGGGTTAATAGACGGCTTGTTGACGCTGCCCATGGTGCTGCCGCCAACAGTTGTCGGCTTTGCGCTGCTGCTTCTGCTGGGGAAATACGGTCCGCTGGGCGCGGTGTTACAGGCGGCGGGCATTTCTATTATTTTTACCCCGACGGCGGGCGTGATCGCGGCGACGGTTGTGGCATTCCCGCTGATGTACCGCACGGTGCGCGGCGCAATGGAACAGCTGGACCCTGACCTTATGGCAGCCGGGCGGACGCTCGGCATGAGTGAATGGCGTATTTTCCTGCATGTCACGTTGCCGGGCTGTGCGCCGGGCATTGCGGCAGGCACGGTGCTGTCTTTTGCGCGTGCGCTTGGTGAATTTGGCGCAACGGTAATGATCGCGGGTAACATCCCGGGCAAGACACAGACGATGTCCGTGGCGATCTATTCAGCTGTGCAGGCGGGTAGGGCGCACTATGGCGAAGCGTTGTTTTGGACAGTGATTATCTGCCTGCTGTCCTTTGCCGGTATGATTGCTGTGAACCTCTGGAACCGACAGTATATCCGCCGGAAGGGAGGCACGCCGCGATGAGTCTTTGTGTTGATGTACATAAAAAGCTGGAGATCTTTTCACTTGATATGCAGACAGAATTTCCCGATGCACCTACCGCAGTGATCGGCGCGTCAGGCAGTGGAAAGAGTATGCTGCTGCGCTGTATTGCCGGGATCATCATACCGGACAGCGGAAAGATCGTGTCGAATGATACGGTGTGGTATGACAGCAGTGCACGCATCCTGCTTGCGCCGCAGCGCCGCCATGCGGGGTATCTGTTCCAGCAGTATGCGTTGTTTGAAAATAAAACAGTCGCTGCAAACATCATGCTGGGAATGAAGGGTACAAAAGCGGAAAAAAAGCAGGCTTGTGCTGTGCTGATGGAGCGCTTTCAGCTGACGGGGCTTGCGGGACATTATCCACCGCAGCTTTCCGGTGGGCAGAAGCAGCGCACTGCGTTGGCACGCATGCTTGCCGCAAAGCCGGATATCCTGTTGCTGGATGAACCGTTTTCCGCGTTGGATACCTATCTGCGCGGACAGGTGCGTCAGCAGATGGCAGATGTACTGGAACAACATACCGGCGTATCGCTGCTGGTCACGCATGATTTTTCTGAGGCGATGCAGCTGTGCCCCAATGCCGTGGTCGTTTCGGATGGACGCATCGTGGAGCAGGGAAGCTGCAAAACACTCTGGAAGCAGCCCAAGACGCGTGCGTGCGCGGAGCTGACCGGCATGCGGAACTTTTTCCCGATCCCGAAGGAAATGCGGGCAAGGGCAGAAGCTGCATGCTGCCTTGGCATCCGCCCGGCGGATTTCCGTCCGGCAAGGGAAGGGGATGCCGTTGTATTTACCGGCACGGTCAAGCGCATCCTGCCCGGTATCCATGCGGATCAGATTGTACTGGAGACTGTCCAAGGGGAGCTATTGTGGGATGCGGCGCATGAGAAGGTGCTGCTGCCGCAGCCGGGAGAGCGGATATCTCTGTCCGTTGGGCAGGAAAACATGCATATACTGAAGCAATAACACAGCAGATGTCTAGAAACAGGCATCTGCTTTTGTGTGACAAAAGATGACAGGTTTTGTCAGAATACACTTGAAAGCCCTTGCAGAATGTGTTACCATATTTCTAATTTAATATCAATACTGCGAGGAAAGGAACGATTCGGATATGAAGCTTTTGGAGGAGTATATTCGCCAGAAAGGCGTTGTAAAAGAGGGAAATGTACTTAAAGTCGACAGCTTTTTGAATCATCAGATGGATGTACAGCTGTTTGCAGAAATGGGGCGTGAATGGAAGCGTCTGTTTGCAGATGTACCGATCAATAAGATTCTGACGATTGAAGCATCCGGTATTGGCATTGCCTGTGTTGCTGCGCAAGCATTTCAGGTTCCGGTCGTCTTTGCCAAGAAGGCGCAGTCTATCAATATTGATGGCGAGGTATATGCCGCTAAGGTACAGTCATTTACCCACAAGCGTGTGTATGATGTCATTGTTTCACGTAAGTTCCTGTCACCGGAGGATCATATCCTTGTCATTGATGATTTCCTTGCAAACGGCTGTGCAGTCAACGGCTTGCTGGATATTATCGAAGAATCCGGCGCGACGCTGGAGGGCGTCGGCATTGCGGTGGAAAAAGGCTTCCAGGAGGGCGGCAAGCTGCTGCGTGAGCGCGGTGTACGTCTCGAATCGCTGGCGATCGTCGATGCGATGGATGCAAAGACCGGTGCGCTGACCTTCCGCCGGTAATAGATAAAATACAGGGGCAATTGGAAATGAGATTCGATTGCCCTTTTCTTTTTCCGTTTGTGGGTCAGAGAAAATGTAGTAAGATTAAATAACAAAACGTTCTAAAAGCTGTAAAATGACATGAATGAATATAATAAATATATAGAATATCTTTCAGACATCATACCAGAGAAGGACATTCTGAAATTGCTATCGCATTGTTGGCTTCTCACAAAGAGGATAATAGTGAGTATGTAAGAAAATCCGCAGGAAACGCGTTGCGAGATATCAGTAAAAAATATCCAGATTTGATCCTACAGAAGTTGAATACATGGGATATTTTATCAAGAGAGGTCAATCAGGTGTATAAACTGGCAGGTAGGTTTGTATTTGCAGCAAAATGACAGATAAAGAAAGCCGATGGCAGATGCCATCGGCTTTTCATATCAGCTTGCGTGTTTATCTGCGGTTGGAGGTTCTCCAGATCTTGAGCTTTTCCGCTTCCTTGATCAGATCTTCGCGGAACTGCGGATGTGCAACAGAAATGATTGCTTCTGCGCGCTCCCATGTGGACAGACCCTTCAGGCAGACCTTACCGTACTCAGTGACCAGGTAATGGGTGTTGGTACGGGTGTCGGTAACGGTAGAACCGGGCGACAGGGTCGGGACGATACGGCTCTTCAGCTCGCCGCTGCGGGTGGTGAAGGTAGAGGAGCAGCAGATGAAGCTCTTGCCGCCATTGGACAGATATGCGCCAAGTACGAAGTCCAGCTGTCCACCAGCGCCACTGATATGCTTGGTACCTGCGGACTCTGCGTTGATCTGACCGGTCAGGTCGAGGTCAACCGCATTGTTGATGGACATAAAGTTATCGATCTGGGCAATGACGCGGGAATCGTTGGTATAACTAACCGGCACGCTCATCAAAGCCGGGTTGTCATCCATGTAATCATACATTTTCTGGGTGCCGGCGCCAAAGGCGAATGCCTGACGGCCCTTGTCAATATTTTTCTTTGCACAGGACAGCTTACCGGCAGCAGCCATGTCAACAAAACCATCGACATACATTTCGGTATGTACGCCCAGATCCTTCAAATCGGACTGTGCAATCAGGGAGCCGACGGCATTCGGCATACCGCCGATACCGAGCTGCAGGCAGGCGCCGTTCGGAATTTCTTCTACGATCAATTTTGCGACTGTCTCGTCGACTTCAGACGGAGCAGCACCGCCCATCGTGCGGATCGGCGGATTGTCGCCTTCTACGATCATATCGACATCGGTGATGTGCACACCCTCTTCAAAGCCGCCAAGGCAGCGTGGCATATTCTGATTTACTTCAACGATGACCTTTTTACCGGTTTCGCAGACAGCAGCCAGATGGGAGGCGCTTGGACCAAAGTTAAAGTAGCCATGCTTGTCCATCGGGGCAACCTGAATCATGACGACATCCGGCGGGCAGATGCTCTCGCGATACCAGCGCGGCAGTTCGGAGTAACGCAGCGGTGCATAGTATGCAATACCGTCGTTTATCATCTTGCGTTCGATGCCGCTCATGTGCCAGGAATTCCACGAAAAATGCTTGTTTGCATTCGGAACCTGCGCGATTGCCAGCGGTGCCAGCAGGACGCCGCCGCGGATGTTAACATCTATAAGCTCCTCTGCGCGTGCAGCCAGAGCCTTATCCAGCGCATCCGGCGTACCGGTGCACCAGCCAAAATCCACCCAATCGCCGCTTTTTACAACTTTTGCCGCTTCTTCAGCGGTAGTCAGCTTACTCTGATAGAGTGCCTGATAATCCATAGTATAAAACCCTCCATGTAACAAAACATACCCAAAAAAATCCAAAAACAAACGCAAAACATACGAAAATGGCATTTTTGCCGTATTTATTGTACCAGCCCTGGCGGCTTCCGTCAAGGGCATCCATGATGAAGTTGACGGATTTTCTGTATAATTGGCCTCTTGTATTTGTTGACTGTGTGCTGTACCATAGAAAAGAATAAAAAGACAGGTGGAATTTTCATGAAAACAAAACAGGCGGGCAGTATCCTGCTTCCCGCATTGATCTGTACCCTGCTGTGGGGAAGTGCATTCCCGTCCGTCAAAACGGGATATGCATTGTTTGGCATTGGAGACGATGCATTTAGCAAGTTGTTTTTTGCTGGCTGGCGGTTTATGCTGGCAGGTGTGGCTGTGTTAGCGGTCACAGCAGTGATGAATAAAAGGCTGCTGATACCGGCGCGTTCCAAATGGAAGGGGATTCTGCTGCTCGGTCTGGTGCAGACGACAATGCAGTATGTCTTCTTTTATATCGGTCTATCACATACCACAGGCGTCAAGGGTTCGGTCATTACAGCAATGTCAACCTTCCTTGCGGTCGGCATTTCTCATTTCCTGTTTCCGGAGGACCGGCTGACTTCCGCCAAAGCGATCGGCTGTCTGGTTGGATTTGCAGGTGTTGTTATGATCAGCTTAAGCTCCATAGATTCGCTGGGCGGCGGCTTTGCGCTCAATGGAGAGGGCTTTATGCTGCTGTCAACAGTGGCCTCCGGTGCGGGCGCAGTTATCAGCAAATTTGTCGCAAAGGGCGAGTCAACGATGATGATTACCGGCTGGCAGCTGTTTGTTGGCGGTGCCGTGCTGTTGATCGCTGGTATTGCAGGCGGAGGACATTTCTCTCAGATGTCATTCGGCGGCTTTGCACTGCTGGGCTATCTCATTTTCCTTTCGGCGGCGGCATTCAGCATTTGGACATGGCTGTTGAAAAAATATCCGGTGGGCAAGGTCACAGTATACAATTTCCTTGTTCCGGTATTTGGTTCCCTGATGTCCGGCGTCGTGCTGCATGAGACGGTATTCACTGTGCGCAATATGCTGTCACTGGTGCTCGTATGCGTCGGCATTGTGTTGGTCAACCGTGTAAAAACAGAAAAAGAAGTATAAAAAACGGCCTGCTGCGGAACATTTCCATAGCAGGCCTTTCTGCGCGCTAAAATGGCGATGGTTCACCGACGAAGCCGCTGTCAAATTTTGCGGCATAATCGTGGTATTCCGCCGCAGTCATTTGCGGTTGGTGCTGCTGGATCAGTGCACGTGCCTGTGCGGCATCGTCCTTTAACAGATGATACATGGTCAGAGACGCGAGCTTTGCCGGCAGAATGTATGCTTTTTCTTTATCTGTAATGCGGAAATCTGCACCGTGCAGCGTGCCGGAAAAGCCGGAGAAGGTGAAATTCACGACCGGCATACGGTGTGACAGGTCACCGACATCGGTAGAAGCAGCATTATGTACAGCAAAGTTAACCGGTTCGTACGATGCTTTGTCAGATAACAGCTCTGCCGCCTGAACCAGCGCGGGACAAGGTGCCGTGGGGATTACCGGCAAGTATCCCATATCATCTGTGATTTCGATTTCTGCGCCAAATGCATATGCCGCAGCGCGGTAGGCGCGGTCGATCTTTTTATCGACATCCAGCAGCGCGTCCCATGTCTTAGCGCGGACCTGTAGATCGACGGTTGCTTCATGCGGCACGACGTTGATGGCGGAGCTGCCCATGTGCACGACCTCCCCAATGCGGACACAATCTGCATCGCGCAGGGTGCTGCGCAGCATACCGATGGCGCTGCGCGCGAGGGTCACGACATCCAGGACATTGATGCCCTTTTCTGGTGCGATCGCCGTGTGCGAAGCGCGGCCTTTGATATGAATGAGCTTGGATAGAAAGCCGCTAGTGGAATTGCTGCCGAGCAGGAAATCGCTGTTACACGGTACCATATGGGCATGGGTGGTGACAGCGGCATCTATGCCGTCAAAGCCACCGGAGAGCAGCAGCTCCGGCTTGCCGCCACACCGGGAGGCAATGCCCTGTGCTTTCAGCTGGGCGAGACGGTTCATGGGGACATGCTCCTCACAGGGTACAGCAAAAAAGACAGCACTGCCGCCCAGTGCAGCTACAGTTTTCGGTGCGCTTAGTGCCAGTGCTGCACCGGCGAGAGCAGCAAGCTGCATATGATGCCCACAAGCGTGGGACATACCGGTTTCTGGTACGGCGAGCGGATGCTCCGGCGAACGGATGCCGTCCAGCTCACCGATGAGGCAGACTGCGGGACGGGCTTTCCCCACGCGCGCACGGACACCGGTATTTGCCAGGCCGGTTTCCACCTTCAGCCCACAGCGCTGTTCCAGCCAGTCTGCAACGCATCGCGCAGTACGGTGTTCCGCATACCCGGATTCTGCGTGTGCATAGATGTCCTCTGCAAATGCGATCAGGTCGTGTGCATGTGTATCGATCGTTTCACAGATATGCTGTTCTGTCTGATCCATAGATAGGTCCTCCCAGATGATTCTGCTATTAGTATACTGCGAAGAAAAAGCGGTTGCAAGATGAAGCGATCCGGGTATAATATATCTGTACGAAGAAAAAGCATAAGGTAAAGGTTAAGTAAAGGTTAAAATGAAGGAGCGGAAAAAATGAAGTTTTGTTATGAATGCGGCACAAAGCTGACGGAGAAATATCTGGAGCGCGAGGGCATGGTGCAGTACTGTCCGCATTGCCAGCAGTTCCGTTTTCCGATCTATAATACCGCTGTCAGCATGGAGGTTTTAAATCCGGCGCAGACACATGTGCTGCTCATCCAGCAGTATGGAAGAACGCGCAATATCCTCGTGGCAGGCTATGTAAACCGCGGTGAACAGGCAGAGCATGCTGTTGCACGAGAGGTGAAGGAAGAGGTTGGCTTGGATGTGCATGATATCACGTTTCAGCAGAGTCGGTTTTTTGAACCGAGCAATACGCTGATGTTGAATTTTTCCTGCATTGCAGACAGCGAGGACCTGAGCGGCATGACAGATGAGGTCGACCGTGCAGCATGGGTGCCACTGGATCGGGCGGAAGAGGAAATTGTACCGAAAAGCCTGGCAAAAAACTTCCTCACAGGATTTTTACAGCATCGGACACAGCAAAAATGATTCCTGCTCCTGTATGTACATGCAGGTCGAAAACAAAAAGAATATCCAAAATATGGAATAAATTTGGCTGGAAAGGGTTTACAGAAAAACCGCCGCATGGTATGATATCAGCATGAGAAATTATGAGGACACGGCATTTTCAGCCGATTTACATGACAAAAACGGGGGAATGGATAATGGCGGCGTGCTACCGCCGTCCAAGGTGTTCCTACACCTCCCGTCAGAATTTGCGCGGACTGCATTGATCTATGCATCCTATGTTGGACATTATTTCTGTGACCAGACCTATGTGGTCCGCCGGAATTGTCTGGATTATTTTATGCTTGCTGTTGTGGACAGCGGCGGCATGTTTTTCCGGTATAAAGGCACGGAATTTGAGGTACATGCCGGTGAAGCGATCCTGCTGGACTGCCGCTTGCCGCATACCTATGGCGCGGTTGAGGGAGTTTCCTTCCGGTATATTTATTTCCGCGGCGGCAGCAGTGAGGAATATTACCGTCTGCTTGCGGGTGAAAAGGGGTACTTTGTCCGTCCAGTGCGTTCCGTGGAGGTACAGAGCGCGGTACAGAGCATTTTTGCATTGGTCACGGATACGACCTATGACGAGCACCGTATTTCTGCACAGCTGTACCGTATTTTAGCAGAGCTGGCCGTGCAGGACGGGCAGAAGGAATCTGTCCAAAACGCCGCTGTACTGCGTGCAATCGCATTTATGGAGCATCATTTTTCCGAAAAGCTGTCCATTGAGCAGATTGCTGATCAGGTAAACCTGAGCGAATATTATTTCAGCCGCCTGTTCCGTAAATGCACCTCCATGTCGCCCCATGCGTATCTCGTCAACCTGCGCATTACGATGGCGCGCCAGCTGCTTTCGGTATCACAGAAGTCTGTCGAGCGTGTTGCGGAGGAATGTGGCTTCCACAGCACGACCAATTTTATCCGTTCCTTCCGGGAGCACGTGGGCTGTACACCCAAGCAGTTCCGTCGTGCTGTCGTGGAAGAAGGAAATGGTGTTAACCAGATAAAGAAAAAGGTTGACATTGTGCTGCGTTACGTGTATACTAATCCTGGTTCAATGAATCAGGATTTTTATATTGCAGGTGAAATGAAATGGAACAAAAGAAAAAGACAAACGTACAGGAAATGACTCTGATCGCTGTTATGGCAGCGGTTACCTGTATCCTTGGTCCGCTTTCGGTACCGATCGGCGTCGTGCCGATCTCTCTTACAAACTTTGCTGTATATCTGGCTATATACGTACTCGGCTGCAAGCGCGGCACTGTCAGCTACATTGTATATCTGCTGATCGGTCTGGTTGGTGTACCGGTATTTTCCGGCTTTTCCGGCGGTGTTGGTAAGCTGTTTGGCCCGACTGGCGGTTATTTGATCGGCTTTATCTTTATGGCGCTGATTTGTGGCTGGTGTATCGATACGTTCCAGTGCAAACTCGTGCCGAGCTTCATTGGCATGGTGCTGGGTACAATCGTGTGCTATGCATTCGGCACGGCGTGGCTGGCATTTCAGGCAAGCATGAGCTTTTCCGCTGCGCTGGCAGCAGGTGTTCTGCCGTTCATTCCGGGCGATCTGGCAAAGATCGTTATTGCGGCTGTGATCGGTCCACAGATTCGCCGCCGTCTGGCGCAGGCAGGCTTGATTAAGTAGGAATCAGCAAGATATGTATAAAAGTTGACAGCAAAAGCAAGGAGCACATGCAAGCGCATGTGCTCCTGTTGTATATTTGGATGGTATTATTCCTCTGCGCGGCCAAATTCAGCCAGCTGCAGATCCGGGTTTTTGTCAATAGCCCAGTTCATATTCCACATGCTGGTAAACAGCAGCAGATAACGTCCGCGGTAATCCTGTACAACCTTGCTGTCTGAGGTAATCTTCAGCTCATCCGGCTGAATGTCCTCATTTTCGATCCAGCGCAGGTATTGGTATGGCAGGCTTTCCATGACGATATCAACACGGTACTCGTTCTTCAGGCGGTATTCCAGCACGTCCAGCTGCAGTGTGCCGACAACGCCGACGATTACTTCCTCCATGCCGGTGTGTGGCTCCTGGAAGATCTGGATGGCGCCTTCCTGTGCGATCTGTTCCATACCCTTGATAAACTGCTTGCGCTTCATGGTATCCTTCTGGCGGATGCGGCAGAATACCTCCGGTGCAAAGGTCGGAATGCCGGAGAATTTGCAGTCAAAGCCTGGAGTGCACACGGTATCGCCAATCGAGAAAATACCGGGGTCAAATACGCCGATGATATCGCCTGCATATGCTTCATCAATAATCGCGCGATCCTGCGCCATGATCTGCTGCGGCTGCGCAAGCTGCATTTTTTTGCCTGCCTGTACATGGAAAACATCCATGCCTTTTTCAAACTTGCCGGAGCAGATACGCATGAAAGCGATGCGGTCGCGGTGCGCCTTGTTCATATTTGCCTGAATCTTGAAGACAAAGGCGGAAAAATGCTCGTCAAACGGGTCGATCAATTCGCCGCGCGAGGTGCGTGCAGTCGGCGGCGGCGTCATTTCCAGAAAATACTGCAGGAACGGTTCTACGCCGAAGTTGGTCAGCGCAGAGCCGAAGAACACCGGAGACAGCGTGCCGGCGTGGACGCGGTCAATATCAAAATCTTCACCTGCACCGGAGAGCAGTTCGATATCGTCCTGTAAGGTGTCCCACAGGCGCTGTCCGACCAACGGCTCCAGCGCCGGGTCATCAATGGCGTAAATCGTAGATTTTGCTTCCTTTGTACCCGAAACGGATGCAGCCTCAAATGCCATGATGTGGTTTTTCTGGCGGTCGTATACGCCCTTAAATTCCTTGCCGCAGCCGATGGGCCAGTTGACAGCATAGGTGTCAATGCCAAGCTCCTTTTCCAGCTCGTCCAGAAGGTCGTACGGGTCGCGGGATTCCAGGTCCATTTTGTTGATGAAAGTAAAAATCGGGATGCCGCGCATGGAACAGACCTTGAACAGCTTGCGGGTCTGTGCCTCGACACCCTTGGATGCATCGATGACCATGATCGCAGAATCCGCTGCCATCAGTGTGCGGTAGGTGTCCTCCGAGAAGTCCTGATGGCCCGGCGTATCCAGAATATTGATACAGTGGTTATCGTATTCAAACTGCAGGACAGAGGACGTGACGGAAATACCGCGCTGTTTTTCAATTTCCATCCAGTCGGAAACGGCATGGCGGGTGTTTTTCTTACCCTTAACTGTACCGGCAAGCTGGATCGCTCCACCATAGAGCAGGAATTTTTCTGTAATTGTTGTTTTGCCGGCGTCCGGATGCGAAATGATCGCAAACGTGCGGCGCTTTGTAATTTCTGATTTTAAATCTGGCAAAAGATAAAACCTCCGATCAGGGTTGTTTTATACAGCATTGTTCTGTAAAAAATGCGCCTGCAGGGGATATGCGGCGCATACAAAATAATAATATCATAAACTGTGGGCAAAGACAATGGATTGCCCGCAAAAAAAGGCAGAAAAGCGGCGTGCCGATTGGTAGGAGATTCGGCACGCCATACAGTAAAGAGAGAGATATATGAAAGCACAGAATGGGAAAACTGTGCGGTGGCAGGCTATAAAATAAGCCGTAAATCGAAGGAGAGTAAAACTTTTTCGTTTATTTTGTCCATCCCTTGATTACACCTATAGTATACGCAGATTCTCGAAGGAAAACAATGGACAGGATTCATAAAATCAGGAAAATTTGCGCGAAGTTGTGCATCAAGTTGAACAATTGTCCGTAGATTGGGGACAGAAGCACGGATTTTCCGGCGGATTCAGCCGATAATGAAGGAAAAAAACTATTTACCGTTTGAAGCAAAGGTGGTATGATAGAAACTATAAATCAGGGTGGTTTTCATGATCTGCCCAAATTTCCGGAAAGGATTATCGGTTCATGCAGAATTTTAAAAAGGAAATTGGCCGGTATGTCCGCACCACGGACTATTTCCTGCTTGTGCTGGCACTGCTGTGCTCTGCGTTCGGTTTGGTGCTGATTTATTCAGCCACCCATAGTTTGGACGGCGGAAGTACACGGTATATCGTCATCCAGTGCGTTGCCATCGTGCTCGGACTGATTGGCTTTGCCATTCTGTCGTACATAGATCTGGAGCGGTTCGCGCCGATTTGGAGGCTTGTACTGCTTGTCAATATTCTATTTCAGCTTTCGCTGATATTCTTCGGCTATGAAGACGGCGGCAATAAGAGCTGGCTGCGTTTCGGCGGTATCGGCGTCCAGCCTGCGGAGCTGGGCAAGCTGTTATTTATTTTTACCTTTGCCAAGCAGATAAACATGCTGCGTTACCGGCTCAACCGTGTCAAGAGCTTGTTGATGCTTGGTGCACATCTGCTGGTGGTCATGGCAGCCATCATTATTCCGTCAAAGGATGTGGGCATGTCGCTGCCGTATGTATTCATCGCGCTGCTGATGCTGTTTGCCGGCGGCTTGAGCCTGAAATGGTTTGCGGGCGGTGCGATCCTCGGCTGTGCAGCCGTGCCAATATTGTGGCAGGTGCTCAACAATGTACAAAAGGATCGTATCCTGGTGCTGTTTGACCCGACGATCTCGCCGGATACCTATTGGCAGCAGCAGCAGAGCCGCATTGCGATCGGTTCCGGCAAACTGACAGGTACGGGTTTCCTGCGCGGCAACCAGACGCAGAATAATATGCTGCCGGAAAAGCAGACAGACTTTATTTTCGGCGTTGCGGGCGAAGAGTGGGGCCTGATTGGCTGTATGGCGATCGTCATCGCGTTGGTTGCGCTCATCTTCCGTGTTTATTATGTCGCGTTCCGTGCGCATGGGCAGATATCCTCACTGATCTGTGTCGGTGTCGGCAGTATGCTGCTGTTCCAGACCTTTGAAAATATTTTCATGTGTCTGGGCATTGGTCCGGTTATGGGCCTGACACTGCCGTTCTTCAGCTATGGCGGCTCCTCTATCGTTACAATGTATCTCGCCCTCGGTATGGTTGCAGGCGTTTCACGGCGCTGCAAACAGCGCAGGCTGGATGGCCTGCCGGAAGCAGAGCGTACGCTGCCGGAGGAGCGTGAGCGGGTATCAATGTTTGAAACAAGGTCAGGCAGAAAGCTGCAACAGTGGGTCGGTGCACGGAAAAAGCTGTGGAAGAAAGACAAAGCTGTGGAGCAGCCCAAGCAGGAGAAAAGCTCCGATCAGAACGAAGAATAAAAATCCCATAAATTTGAATTTTTTTGTACGTTATGTAGATTGTTCGCTGTTGGAAAACGTGATAGTATAAATCAGGTGCCGAAGGGGTCGGCGCCTGATTTTTTTGTAAAGGACTTTGTTGCAATGAAGGATATGACAAAGGGGAATCCCACAAGGCTGATCCTGCAGTTTGCGATTCCGCTGTTGGTAGGAAACCTGTTCCAGCTGGTGTACAGCCTGACAGATACCCGTATCGTGGGCAGCTTTTTGGGAGAATCTGCGCTGGCAGCTGTCGGTGCGACCAATTCCCTCAATTCACTGATGATCGGTTTTTTGATGGGTATGACAAACGGTTTTGCGATCGTTACAGCGCGGTATTTCGGCGGCGGCGATCACAAGGGCATGAAAAAGGCGATAGCTGGTACGGTTGTACTCAGTACAGTGACTGTAGCTGCGCTGACAGTACTGACAGTCGTGTTCCTCACACCGTTGCTGCGTATTCTCAATACGCCGGAGGAGTTGCTGGCGCAGTCCGCATCCTATTTCCGTATCATCCTGTTAGGTATGCTTGTCACGGTGTTTTATGATGCCTGTGCGGCGACCCTGCGTGCGGTGGGGGACAGCATCACGCCGCTGATTTTCCTTGTTTTGTCCACAGCATTTAATGTTGTGCTCGATCTTCTGTTTATCTGTGTGTTCGATTGGGGCGTGCCGAGCGCGGCAGGTGCAACCGTAATGGCACAGGGTATTTCTGTGCTGATGTGCCTGTTGTTTATCAAGCGAAAATATCCCCAGCTTGTGCCGGGGCGGGACGATTTTATGCGTTTCTTTCATGACCGGCATGTATTTCAGTGGATGTATAGCACGGGATTGTCCATGGGCTTCATGCTGTCGCTGGTCAATCTCGGTTCGGTTGTTCTACAGAGTGCGATCAATACCTTTGGCGCGGATATTATTGTGGCACATACAGCGGCGCGCAAGCTGACAGAGGTATTTATGATGCCATTTTCCGTGCTAGCAACAACAATGGCGACCTATTGCAGCCAGAATTTAGGCGCAGGCCAGATCGCGCGCATTAAGGCCGGCATATGGCGTGCGCTGTTCCTGTCGTGGATGTGGTGTTTGATCGTCATTGCGATTGTGTATACGATCGTTCCGACCTTGATCTATATGGTAACCGGTAGTACAACGCCGGAGATCATTGGGACAGCAACAAAATACTTGCATATCAATGCCGTTTTCTATTTTGTTACGGTTGTGATCTCTGTCCTGCGCAATTCCCTGCAAGGACTTGGCGATCTGACAACACCGCTGATCTCCAGCAGTATTGAGCTGGTCGGCAAGGTGCTGATCGTTATCCTGTTGGTGCCGCGTCTGGACTATATGGGTGTTATAGTATCCGAACCTATCATCTGGTTTATCATGGTCATCCCGCTGATTGCACAGGCGGCATTCGGCAAGACCTTCCGTGCAATGCGTGCAGAAATGCAGCAGGCATAATACACGGCTGTATCTTAATGCGAATCAATGAGATAACGAAAAGGACAGAGGCTTTAAATGGCTTCTGTCCTTGTTTTTATAGCTATTGCATTTTTTCATGCCCGTAGACAAATCCTGCGGCTGCTTTTCCTGCGGTCAAGCCGGAGCACCAAGCCCAGTGGAGATTATACCCGCCGCAGTCTCCTGCGACATCCAGAATCTCACCTGCCAAATACAGCCCACGCTGGTGGATGGAGGAAAAGTCATCGCGTATCTCATCCAGTGCAATGCCGCCGCCAGTGACCTGTGCATGATCCCATGCAAGTGTCCCGACAATGGGGAATTTCCAGCCCTTGCAGGTGGAGACCAGCTGATCGATTTCTCGCTTGGTCAATGTTTCGGCAGGGCGGGAGAGTGGCTCAATACACAGCGTTTTGCATATGGCAAACAGGATACGCTTGTTTATCAGTCCAAGCAAAAAGGTTTCCAGTGTATCCTGTGGATATTGTTGGATACGTTGTCGGATGAGCGCGCGCAGTGTGTCATGTGTCCAATCAGGGAATAGGTCAAGGCTGACGCTGTAATCTGCGCCCTTTGCGAAGTCCTCCAAACAGCAGGACAGCTGTAGCGCCGGAATGCCAGATAAGCCGTAATCAGTCAGCTGAATTTCACCGAATTCTTCTGTGAGTTTTTTGTTTCCCGCAAGCAGCCTTGCCCCGCAATTGACACGAATGCCTTTTAAGCCCTTCAGAACGGTGCTTTTGCACTGCAAAGGCACCAGACAGGGATATAACCTGTTATAGTGGTGCCCCAAGCGGACAGCCATCGGATAGCCGGAGCCGGTCGAACCTTGCTTCGGTGCGGCTTTTCCGCCAGTTGTGAGGATCACGGCATCGGCATGAAATTCCTGACCCTGTTCCGTCTGGACAAGCCAGCTCTTTTTCTGCGGGATAAGATGGTTTACCTTGCAGCCGCAAAGGACCTGTACTCCGGCGCGCCGGAGCGCAAGAAGAAGAATATCCAGTACCATGGAGGCTTGTCTGCAATAGGGGTAGACGCGCCCCATTTCCTCCGTTGTGCTGTACAATCCAATCGACTGGAAAAAGTCCAGTGTGCGGGAGGTGGGCATATCACCCAGCAGCTGCGCCAGCCGCTCCGGCTGCCGGGTATGGTAATACTCTGGAGAGATCATCTCATTTGTCAGGTTGCAGCGCCCATTGCCAGTGGCAAGGATTTTTTTACCGATACGGTCAAGCCCTTCTAAAATCGTGATCTGCGCATGTGGATTTTCCTGCGCCGCGCTGAGCGCAGCTGTTATTCCGGCAGCGCCGCCGCCGATAATAAAAATACGGTTCATATGCTGCCTCCTGTTGTTCCAAATTTTTATATCGTTTGGTTATTATATCATGAATCCGAGATGGCGTAAATTATCTGTTTGGTGAATGGAGTTTCAAAATTTACCGTTGTGTGTTAAAATATTAGTATTGAAGCAGGTAAATACATGCCTGTATGTATATGAATTGATTCCTTGAAGGAGGCTTTTTTATGCGTATCGTCACAGTAGCACAAATGAAACAGATTGAGAAAAATGCGGATGAAAGCGGCGTTTCGTATTTGCAGATGATGGAAAATGCGGGCACTGCGGCATATCGCGCCATCTGTGCTGCGCCGCTCAACTGTCAATCGATCGCTATTGTTGCCGGAAAGGGGAACAACGGCGGCGACGGCTTTGTCATTGCACGTCTGGCAGCGCAGGAGGGGAAACAGGTCCGTGTGATACTTGCAGAGGGGCAGCCGGTGACAGCGGATGCGAAAACAAATTTCGACCGCCTGACAGGGCTTCCGGTACATATCTGTACGCTGGATGAAACAGACAGCCTTGCACCGGCAGATGTTGTTGTGGATGCGCTGTACGGCACCGGCTTCCACGGTGCGCTGCGCCCGTCCGGGGAAAAGGCATGCCGCCTGATGAACACATCCGGCGCATATGTTGCCGCGCTTGACTTGCCAAGCGGCACTGCGGCAGATACCGGTGTTGCAGCGGAAGGTGCGGTAAAAGCACAGCTGACCATTGCGTTCGATTCCTATAAACAGGTACATGTTTCCGAAGCCGCAAAACCATATTGCGGCAAGCTCGTACTTGCCGATATCGGTGTCCCGGAACACTGCCATCCCCGTTAAATCCGCTTGCCTAATTTTTCGCTCCATTCCGCACGGAATGCGGCAAAACGGCCTTCGTCCAGCGCTTTGCGGATTTCGACCATCAGATTGTTGTAGAACCACAGGTTGTGCATAACTGTCAGGCGCTGACCGAGCATTTCGCCGGACTTGAGCAGATGGCGGATATAGGCGCGGCTATAGGTTCGGCAAACCGGGCAATTGCAGCGTTCGTCGATCGGCTTGTCATCCAGCTGGTATTTTGCGTTGTTCAGATTGCGGATGCCGTCCCATGTGAACAAGTGCCCATGCCGTGCATTGCGCGTCGGCATGACACAGTCAAAGAAATCCACGCCGCGCCATACGGCTTCGATAATATTAGATGGCGTGCCGACGCCCATCAGGTAGCGTGGCTTATCGACCGGTGCATGCGGCAGGACGACATCCAGAATGTGGTACATGGTTTCGGTGGATTCTCCCACCGCAAGGCCGCCGATAGCAAAGCCGTCCACATCAACCTTGGAAATTGCCTGCATGTGTGCAATGCGCAGATCGTCGTAGGTGCCGCCCTGATTGATCGCAAACAGCATCTGATGCGGGTTTACGGTTGTCGGCAGGCTGTTCAGGCGGTCAAGCTCTGCCTTGCAGCGATACAGCCAACGGGTGGTACGCTCACAGGAAGTCTTGACATAGTCATATGGCGATGGATTTTCGCAGCATTCATCGAATGCCATCGCAATATCCGAACCGAGGTTGGACTGGATCTGCATACTCTCCTCCGGCCCCATGAAGATTTTGCGACCGTCGACATGGGAGGAGAAATACACGCCTTCCTCCTTGATTTTGCGCAGGGAGGAGAGGGAAAACACTTGGAATCCACCGCTGTCCGTCAGGATCGGCCCATCCCAGTTCATGAACTTGTGCAGTCCGCCCATCGCGCGGACGATCTGGTCACCCGGACGCACATGCAGATGATAGGTGTTGGACAGCTCGATCTGGCAGCCGAGATCTTTTAAATCTTTGGCAGAAACTGCGCCCTTGATTGCGCCCTGCGTGCCGACATTCTGGAAAACCGGCGTCTGGACTGTGCCGTGGGCACAGGTAAATTCACCGCGGCGGGCATTGCCCTCTGTTTTGTGTACCTTAAACATGGGGGTCCTCCTTGTTTGTATAGATCAGCATGCTGTCACCGAAACTGAAAAAGCGGTATTCCTGTTCAACAGCAGTTTTATAGGTATCCATAATCATATCGCGTCCAGCAAAAGCGGAAATCAGCATCATCAGTGTGCTTTCCGGCAGATGGAAATTGGTAACAAGGCAATCCACTATCTTGAACCGGTAGCCGGGATAAATAAAGATATCTGTCCAGCCGGAGCAGGCGCGCACGGTACCGTCCTCTGCGGCGATGGTTTCCAGCGTGCGTGTTGCAGTTGTGCCGACTGCAAAGACACGACCGCCATTTTCGCGCGTATGATTGATAATAGCGGCATTCTCCTCATCCAGCATATAGAATTCGGAATGCATCACATGGTCGTTGACATTCTCGACCTTCACCGGGCGGAAGGTACCCAAACCGACATGCAGTGTCACATAAGCGATATTAACGCCCATCTCCTTGATCTTTTGCAGCAGCTCCGGCGTAAAATGCAGTCCCGCAGTCGGCGCGGCGGCAGAGCCGGGCGTCTTGCTGTAGACAGTCTGATAGCGTTCCGGATCTTCCAGCTTTTCCTTGATATACGGCGGGAGCGGCATCATACCCAGTTCTTCCAGAATTTCAAGGAAGATACCCTCATAATGGAACCGGATCAGACGGTTTCCGCCGTCCGGCAGGATATCCTCCACGGTTGCCGTTAATTTGCTGTCGCCAAAGCTGAGTTCTGCACCTACACGGCACTTTTTGCCCGGGCGTGTCAGGCATTCCCATACCCCATCGCCCTTGTCGGTCAGCAGCACCAGCTCGACCGGATAGCCGGTGTCTGCACGGACACCCAACAGGCGTGCCGGAATGACGCGGGAATTGTTCAGCACCAGCGTATCGCCCGGACGCAGATATTCAGGAAGGTCAAAGAAATGGCGGTGTGCAATGCTGCCGGTGTCCTTGTCCAGTGCCAGCATGCGGGATGCATCGCGGCGGTCAAGCGGCGTCTGTGCGATCAGGCGTTCCGGCAGTTCATAATAAAAATCACTTGTTTTCATGTTTAAAATTGACGCGAGTACAGCGCGTCTACCTCCTTATCCCCATGCGGCAGGCTGCGAAAAATACTGCCACAGCTGCCAGGAATGATACAATTTCTATCATACCGCAAAGCATATACGAAATCAAGGGCGGGAAATAGCGTCGTTTTGTGCGGTTTCCCCATGGATTCACCTTGACAAAGCATTTTGCAGCATGATAAAATAAGAAAAGCTAAGTTTATAGTACGATTGAGGCGCGGCTTTCATCAGTAATGCCCGTTAGGAGGCGGACACTCCGGCGAGCGGGTAGGAAAGGGGCAGCCGCCGAAGAGGGCATCCGTTCGCAGGTGTCTGTCTGGACGGGCACGAGAATATCTGTCCGGCTGTCACCGGTTTTGCTCCCGTGATGCGCTATCGCTACGTTTCACCTGCGTTTTTCAGCAGGAGGTTTTGTTCCGCATCACCGGCCGGGTATATTCCGACCGGCTTTTTGTTGCATGAAATCGGTGCGGTAATACTATTTTCATACGTTAATTTATTTGCTTTTCAGGAGGAAATACAAACATGAAGAATTACAGAGTTGGCATTATCGGCGCGACCGGTATGGTGGGTCAGCGCTTTGTCACCCTGCTTGCAAATCATCCGTGGTTCACTGTGACCGCTATTGCTGCCAGCGGGCGCAATAAGGGCAAGACCTATGCCGAAGCCGTAGAAGGCCGCTGGAAGATGACCACACCGATTCCGGAAAATGTAAAGGATATGGTTCTGTATGACGCGGAGGGCGATGCAGAGGAATTTGCTTCCCAGATCGATTTTACGTTCTGCGCAGTCAATATGAAGAAGGATGTTATCCGTGCACTGGAAGAGAAGTATGCAAAGCTGGAGTGCCCGGTCATCTCCAATAACAGCGCGCATCGTTTCACCAAGGACGTTCCGATGATCATTCCAGAGGTCAATGCAGACCATGCGAAGATTATTCCGGCACAGCGCAAGCGCCTTGGCACCAAGCGCGGCTTTATTGCCGTCAAGTCCAACTGCTCCATCCAGTCCTATGTTCCGGCGCTGACCGCACTGAAGGATTTTGGCATTGAGAAGGTCGCTGTGTGCACCTATCAGGCAATTTCCGGTGCAGGCAAGACGTTTGAGACATGGCCGGAGATGGTCGACAATGTGATTCCGTACATCGGCGGCGAGGAAGAGAAATCCGAGAAGGAGCCGATGAAGGTTTGGGGCACTGTTGAGGGCGATGAGATCGTCGCTGCTTCTGAGCCTGTTATTTCCGCGCAGTGCCTGCGTGTACCGGTCAGCGATGGCCATACCGCTGCCGCCTTTGTCAAGTTCAAGAACAAGCCGACCAAGGAACAGATCCTGGAGGCATGGGCAAACTACAGCGGCCGCGCACAGGAGCTTGACCTGCCGAGCGCACCGAAGCAGTTCCTGCACTATTTTGAAGAGGATGACCGTCCGCAGGCCCGTCTGGACCGCAATCTGGAGGGCGGCATGGCGGTTTCCATTGGCCGTCTGCGCGATGATGTCATTTTTGATTACCGCTTTGTCAGCCTGTCCCACAATACGCTGCGCGGTGCAGCAGGCGGCGCTGTCGAGATGGCAGAGCTGCTGTGCGCAGAAGGCTATATGGACTGAACAACAGTTTGAAAGAGATAGATATTATTTGATCGGAGGGAAAACCTATGAAGAAGCCTATTTTTACCGGCGCAAGCGTTGCCATTATTACCCCTATGACGGAAACCGGTGTGAATTATCCGGAGTTTAAGCGCATCATTGATGACCAGATCAACCGTGGCATTGATTCCATCACCATCTGTGGCACTACGGGTGAGGGCTCCACGCTGACTGACAAGGAGCACAAGGAGGCCATCCAGTTTGGCGTTGATTATGTCAACGGGCGTGTTCCGGTCATTGCCGGCACTGGTTCCAATGATACCAGATATGCGCTGGAGCTTTGCAAGTTTGCTTCTGCTGCAGGCGCTGACGGCCTGCTGACTGTCACACCGTATTACAACAAGGCGACCCAGCAGGGCTTAATCAAGCATTTCAATATGCTGGCGGATGCAACCACCACCCCGATCATCCTGTACAGCGTGCCGAGCCGTACCGGTGTTACCATCCAGCCGAAGACCTATCAGGCGCTTTCCAAGCACCCGAATATCAACGGTGCAAAGGAAGCTACCGGTGATTTCTCCCTGCTGGCAGAGGCAATGCGCCTGTGCGGTGACGAGCTGAATTTCTGGTCCGGCAACGATGATATGATCGTTCCGCTGATGGCAATGGGCGGCAAGGGTGTCATTTCGGTTCTGGCAAATGTTGCACCGGATGCTGCGCATAATATTGCACAGCTGTGCCTGGACGGCGATTATGCCAAGGCACGTGAGCTGCAGCTCCGGTATCTTGATCTGATCAATGCACTGTTCATCGAGGTCAATCCGATTCCGGTCAAGATGGCGATGCGGTTCCTTGGTTGGGACGTCGGTGAGCTGCGTATGCCGCTGTGCGATATGACAGACGAACACGTTGCGCAGCTGAAGCAGGCAATGGCGGAAGCTGGCTATGCACCGGTAAAGTAAGGAGAGCAGGATGTTGAAAATCGGACTTTGCGGCTGCAATGGCCGCATGGGCAGAGTCATTACAGACATTGTCTCCAAGAAGGAAAATATGAAGATCGTGGCAGGCTTTGATGCTTACACCGAAAAGCTGTCGGATTATCCGGTTTATGCTGACCCGCATGAGTACACGGGCGGCTGTGATGTTATCATTGATTTCTCCAATGCAGCTTCGCTGGAAACCCTGCTGGACTATTGCAAGAAAACCAAGACACCGGTTGTGATTTGCACCACCGGACACAGCAAGGAGCAGCTGGCTGAAATGCGTGCTGCTTCCGCAGAGATTCCGGTATTCCGTTCGGGCAATATGTCCATCGGCATCAACCTGATGATGGATCTGCTGCGCAAAGCTGCATCTGTCCTCGGTGATGGCTATGACGTTGAGATCACGGAAAAGCACCACAATCAGAAGCTGGATGCACCGTCCGGCACCGCGCTGATGCTGGCGGATGCAGTCAATGAAGCGCTGCCGTATGATGCGGAGTATGTATATGACCGCCATGAGCGTCGCGAGAAGCGCCCGAAGCATGAGATCGGTATGCATACAGTCCGCGGTGGTACCATCGTTGGCGAGCATGAGGTTCTGTTTGCAGGTCGTGACGAGCTGATTGAGATCCGCCATGTGGCGCTGTCCCGTGAAGTGTTTGCAGTCGGTGCAGTCGATGCTGCCGCTTATCTCGGCAGCCAGACCCAGCCGGGCATGTATGACATGTCGGATGTCATTGCTGCGAAGTAAAGGAAATAGACACAAAAGCACCCTCAGAGATTTTCTCTGAGGGTGTTGCTGTTTTTACAGGGAGTCCGCAAGCGGTTCGATTGCACGTTCCAGAATGCCATTGATATAAGAGATCAAAATGCCGTAGTTGGTCATCGGGACGCCATCGTCCTGCGCGCGGGCAATGCGGTATTTCATTTCGCGTTCATTCAGCATACAGCCGCCGCAATGGACGATCAACTGGTACGGCGTCAGGTCATCCGGAAACTCGCCGCCGCTGGTAAATGCAAAATTTAAGTTTTTTCCGGTGTATTCCTTGATCCAGCGCGGCAGCTTGACGGTGCCGATATCATCACACTGGCGGTGATGGGTGCAGCCTTCAGAGATCAGGACGGTGTCGCCGTCCTGAAGCGTTTCCAGTGTGCGGACGCCGTGTACTGCACTTTCCAGCCTGCCCTTGTAGCGTGCCATCAGGATGGAAAATGAGGTCAGCGGGACGTCCTGCGGGGTGTCCTTGGAGACGGAAGCAAAGGCCTGGCTGTCTGTGATGACCATGCGGGGAGGCTGGCCGAGCTTTTCCAGCGTTGAGGCAAGCTCGGTTTCCCGACAGACGATAGAGCACGCGCCTGCTTCCAGAATATCGCGGATCGTCTGCTGCTGAGGAAGGATTAACCGGCCTTTCGGTGCGGCAGAATCGATTGGAACGACAAGCACAACAAAATCATTTGGCTGGAGCAGGTCGGCAACAATACGCCGTCCGTTATTACCGGATGGGACAAGATGTGCAATTTTTTCCTTAAGATCGTAAATGCCAGCGCCAGTTGTTGCACTGACATAGCGCACCTGTTCGGTATCCGGCGGAACAGTATCCAGCAGGTCGCATTTATTCATGGCAATGACATGCGGGATATTTTTGGCTGTCAGGCGGGTCAGAAGATCAGTATGTGCGTCTGTCTGCCCTTCCAGTGCATCAATGGCGACTACAGCGAGGTCACAGCGGTTCATCACCTGCATTGCCTTGCGGACGCGCTGCGCACCCAGCTCTCCGGTATCGTCCAGTCCCGGTGTATCGATCATAACTACCGGGCCGAGAGGCAGTAGTTCCATTGCCTTGGTCACCGGATCTGTCGTTGTACCGGCAATATCAGACACGATTGCCAGTTCCTGACCGGTCATTGCATTGATCAAGCTGGATTTTCCGGCGTTCCGCTTGCCGAAAATACCAATATGTACCCGTTCCGCAGACGGGGTTGCGTTGAGTCCCATAGCAGTCACCTCAATTTTATTATATTATTATGCAATTATTATACAACAGACGCGAAGCCCCGTAAAGTACACATATTAGGTATGTTTTTGTTGAATAATGGAACCATATCGGTATTTGCGGAGCATAGCTTTTCTCCAGGAGCAGTAACGCGGATGGATTAACAGACCGCCAAGACGATGACTTTGCGCACCGAGATGATATTGTTTTTTCATAAAAAATCACCACAGTTAGCATATCCAAAAATCAACCGTATATTCTGATATGATTTCGCGCACACTGCATGTGGGTGATGAACTGTGAGACAAGCGGAAAAGACAGCGATCTTGGTTTCTTTTGGATGCTGGGGATATCCATTTTTAGAGTTTTTGTGGCGTGGATGGTCACACTGGTCGATGGCGCTGGCAGGCGGCATTTGCTTTGGACTGCTGGGGCGCATTTCTGACCGGATGCATGGACGGCATATTGCACTGCGCTGCGCGGCCGGGGCAGCGGCGATTACCAGCGTAGAATTTTTGTTTGGCTGTATTTTTAATTTGGGACTGCACATGCAGGTTTGGGATTATTCCAATGAGTTATTCAATATCGCAGGGCAGGTATGTATCCGGTACAGCGCCATTTGGTTCTTCCTGAGTGCGCCATTGATGCGCATTGCGGACAATCTTGTTGTCATGCGCAAGCCATCTGACGAAATAGATGCGTTACCGGCTTGCAAGCAGCGCAGAATCAGCATATAATATAATACAATTATAAGGACAACCAGAAGGGGACAGGACAACATGCTGCTTGCAATCAATGTACAAAATTCAGCCATTGCGCTGGGATGCTTCGACAACGCGGGAGGACTGCGGATGGTGGCGCGGATTGCTGCCGAGCCGGAGCACACGGCAGACCAGTATGCGTGCGAGATCGACAGTGTGCTGCGCCTGCGCGGTTATGCGGCATCGGAAATCTATGGAGCCGTGCTGTGCTCGGTCGTGCCGTCGCTCAGTATGGTACTGTACGACGCAGTGCGAATTCTGTGCGGCTGCGAAGCGGTTAATGTTGCTTCTGGCGTTAAGACCGGATTGAGTATTCAGATTGATAACCCGCGCGCATTGGGCAGCGATCTTGTTTGTGTAGCGGTGGAAGCGGCAGCGCAGGGCAGGCTTCCGGCGCTAGTCATTGATATGAATACTGCTGTCACGTTCACAGCGCTGGATAAGCGCGGGGTATTGGTTGGCTCAATTATTGCACCCGGCGTGCATATCGGTCTGGACGCCCTGCATGAAAAAGCGGCACAGCTGCCGTCCATCAGCCTGAGCCGTTCCAATTGTAGGCTGCTGGGGAAAAACACGGTGGATGCGATGGCATCTGGTGTGCTCAATGGTGCGGCGAGTATGATAGATGGCATGATCGCTCGCTGCCGGGAACAACTGGGCGACGACTTGACAGTATATCTCACTGGTACGGATGCGTCACTGGCAGCAGATTATCTGCATGAGCAGGTATGCCGGATGGATGATATGGTGCTGTATGGTTTGCACCGCATCTGGATAAAAAACCGCAAAAAATAACAGATGATAGCGATATATGGCTGCATTTCGGTGCAGTCATATTTTTTTGCCCCTGCAGCAGATTTGGCTTGACAGCTGTGTATATTTCGTATATACTGTATATATAAGATATAAACAGTATATACGAGGAGGCGATAGCGTGGCGATCATATTGTCAAACGCCAGTGGCAAACCGATCTACGAGCAGATTGCCGAGCAGATCAAGGCGAGTATCATCACCGGTGAACTGGAAGCCGGACAGCAGATGCCGTCAATCCGTACGCTGGCAAAAGACTTACGCGTGAGCGTTATCACGACCAAGCGGGCGTATGAGGAGCTGGAGCGGGATGGCTTTGTAGAAACTGTACAGGGACGCGGCACCTACGTTGCAAATTCCAATCGTGAGGTCATCCGCGAGGAACAGCTCCGGCGTGCGGAAGAAAAGCTATTGGAAGCGGTAGAAATTGCGAAAGCTGCAGGCATTCAGGAAAATGAACTGATGGAAAGTCTGCATGAATTATTTGGAGGTGGAGACATATGAACGCTTTGGAAGTAAAGGGGCTTTGCAAGCAGTACATGGATTTCTCACTCAAAAATGTCAGCTTTTCCCTGCCAATGGGAACGATCACCGGTTTGGTCGGACGAAACGGTACCGGAAAAACAACCACGATCAAGAGCGTACTGGGGGCAGTACGGCCTGACAGCGGTGAGATCCGTATTTTGGGACAGGAGAGAAGTACAGATATTATGCAGGAGGTCGGTGTTGTGTATGACGAATGCTGTTTTAGTGGATTGCTCAAGCTAAACCAGCTCGATTCTGTACTTCGTTCGATTTACCAAAATTGGTCTACAGATGTATTTTTCGGGCTTTGCGAAAAGTATGGATTGCCAAAGGATAAGAAATGTAAAACATTTTCCCGCGGTATGAAGCAGAAGCTGTCTATTGCCGCAGCATTGGCACACAACCCAAAGCTGCTGCTTCTGGATGAGCCGACGGGCGGTCTTGATCCGGTAGCGCGTGAGGAGATTTTGGATGATTTGCAGGAATTTGTCGAGGATGGCACGCATACCGTTCTATTGTCCACGCATATCACCACAGACCTTGACCGGGTTGCCGATCAGATCATATTTCTGTCAAATGGCGAGGTCAGGATGGATGAGGATAAGGATGCCCTTTTGAACACCTATTGCATTTTGAAGGGTAGTCCGGAAGCACTGGAACAGGTCGATAGGACTGATATTCTTGGACTGCGTAAAAATGCCTATTCGTTTGAAGCGCTGTGCCGGGATAGGAATAAAATCATACGGAAATATCCACAGCTTGTGTGTGACCAGACAGATATTGAGCGGATTCTCGTTTTGTTGGAAGGTGGTGTACGGAAATGAGAGGGTTGATGAAATATGACCTGATGCAGATTTGCAGCGGTATAAAGGGCGCCTTTGTTGCGCTGTATCTGATCTTGTTGGCAGTTCTAAATGTTTTTAGCAGTGATGGAAATCTGTTTTCTTATATTGTCGTTTTTATCTCCGCGATATTTGGCATTGCTGCATTCAGCTATGAGGAGGCAGATCATTGGAATAGATATAAGGCGGCGCTGCCGGTATCAAACAGCCAGATCGTGCTGGCACGTTATGGGATGTTGGGTATCTGTATGGCAGTTGGCATTATCGCAAGCCTAGCTTTAGGAGCGATTTCTGGGGTTGCGGGGACGATGGAATTGGCAATGACTGATTGGCTGTTGTCTCTGGTACAGTGTGTTATCGTTGCGGTGTTGTATTTGGAAATCATGATTCCGGTCATGTACCGGTTCGGTTCAGAACGCGGCAGAATCATCATGTTACTGTTGTTTTTGATTTTCTTTGGCGCTCTGTGTGGAATTGGCTCAATAGCCTATGAATGGGAAAGACTGGTTACAGTATATACTTCGACGCTATTTATGGCAGGCGTAGCAGCTGTATTGCTTCCGGTATCTATTTCGGCTTCCATTCGTATCCAGGCCAAAAAGGAATATTGAGAAGAAGGAGCACCGTGTGCGGTAAGTCAAATAATGGTCTGTCAAGTCCCCTTTGAAAAGGGGACTTGATGTGGTGCCTAGCATTTGATGGTAACGGCATTACGTCCATCGCCGCCGCAGGGATGATTCAGAAGTTTATGTTTACGATTGTATGGAGGAAAAAGCATGGAAAACTTGGAGGCATTGATCCGTAAAGCTCCCGTTCTAGAATTGGTCAGACAGGCACAGGAGGTCGCTTGGGTGAATTCGGAGAAAACCTGCATGGCGGAAAGCATGCGCGGCTGTGAGCTGGGACAAGATGATATTGATGAAGCAGAAGCGCGGTTGCTCCGTTTTGCGCCGCTGATTCAGAGGTATTTTCCGGAGACGCAGCCGCAGAACGGTCTGATTGAATCCCCGCTGGTGGAAATCAGCGCGATGAAGAAACGTTTCCGTCAGAATTACGGAAGCAGTCTGGTCGGCAGGCTCCTGCTGAAGGAGGACAGCCATCTTGCCATCGCGGGATCAGTCAAGGCGCGCGGTGGGATCTATGAAGTGCTCAAGCATACAGAGGATCTTGTCGTAGAACATCAGCTGCTGGGGCAGGGTGAGAGCTACGACAGACTCGGGGACCCGGAGAAGAAACAGTTTTTCGGGCAGTATACCATACAGGTCGGCTCTACCGGGAATCTTGGCCTGAGTATTGGCATCATCAGTGCCGTGCTTGGATATCATGTTGTCGTGCATATGTCGGCGGATGCCAAGCAATGGAAAAAGGATTTGCTGCGACGTTACGGTGTCGATGTGCGGGAGTATCAGGGCGATTATGGAGAAGCGGTAAAAAACGGCAGAGCCCTTTCTGATCTTGATCCCAAGAGTTACTTTGTCGATGATGAGAATTCCAGAAACCTGTTCTTGGGCTATGCAGTCGCTGGAAAGCGCCTGAAAAAACAGCTGGAGGAGTTGAAAATCACGGTCGATGCGGAGCGTCCGTTGTTTGTGTACATTCCATGTGGCGTCGGCGGCGCTCCTGGTGGAATCAGCTTTGGATTGAAGCAGGTGTTCGGCGATCACGTACATTGCTTCTTTGTCGAGCCGGTGCAGGCTCCCTGTATGCTGCTGGGGATGGCAACCGGTCTGGACAATGCAATTTCTGTACAGGATATTGGACTGAGTGGAGAAACACAGGCGGATGGACTCGCCGTGGGCAGACCATCTGCATTTGTCGGCGGTATCATGAGAACCATGCTGAGCGGCGAATTTACGGTTGAGGATGCAAAGCTGTACCGCTATATGAAGGATCTGATGGAAACCGAGCATATTTTTCTGGAACCGAGCGCGTGTGCAGCGTTTCAGGGAGCTGTTTGCATAAACAGCGAACCTGAAACGAAGCGGTATCTGGAAGAACATGACCTGCTTTCCCGGATGGAGCATGCAGTACATATCGTATGGGCGACAGGAGGGAGCCTTGTACCGCAGGAAATCCGCGAAGTGTATCTAAATGCGGCGGCAGCTTTGGAGCAGGATGGCGGATATGTTTGATACGCATATGCATACCGCGTTGTTTTCCACAGACGGCCGCATGGAGTTGCAGAGGTTCTGAGAAAACAGCGGCAGAGCGGGATCGGTGTCATGCTGACGGAGCACATCGATTATGCATTCCCAGAACCACAGGCTTTTGAGTTTGACACAGAGGAAAATCACTATGTATTGGATATATGATATAAATCGTTTTCTATTTGGCACTGCACAGGTCAACGGCAACAAGGAGGAGCTGGGGGAAATGTCCGTCCCTGTGGCATTTCCTACGGGGAACTGTCCGTGCCCACCCAGATGGAAATTTATAATGGTTTGGCAATCCGTAATATGTGAATTAAGTCAGAATTTTTCAGAAATGGATAAAGTGCATAAAAATATTGACAAAAAATGGCTTGTCGTGTACAATTAGAACATTGTTAAGACGCTGTATTGTGCGATGGCAAGAGGTGATTAAGATGGGAAGACTGACGAGCAACTATTTTATTGAAGCAGTTGAACTTTGTCCTGTTATTCCAGAGGTAAAGAACGATGAATGGCTGGAGCATTTGCCGGAATCGGAAAGTGAGCTTGTATATATTTTATACGGAAATATTTGTACAATTGCTGATATTGTGGATCGCGTAAAACAGATGGGGAAAATTGCAATTGTTCATGTTGATTTGATTATGGGCCTTTCGCCAAAGGAAATCAGTGTTGATTTCATTAAAAAGTATACAAAAGCAGATGGGATTATCAGCATGAAATCACCGCTGATCCGCCGCGCAAGAGAATTGGGGCTGTTTACAATACAGCGCTTTTATATGATGGATGGTTTTACTTATGCCAATATCGAACGGCATGTTAAGACAGACAATCCGGATGTTGTTGAATTCATGCCGGCAGGATTGTCCAAGGTCATGAAATATTTGGCAGAAGCCATTCATAAGCCTGTTGTTGCGAGCGGTCTTTCGCAGGACAAGGAGGATATTATGAGTGCGCTGTCTGCCGGGGCGGCGGCAGTAGCAACATCTAATCGATCACTTTGGAATTGCTGATGATAGAAAAGCGAAATAGAGCAGCTTCCTGCAATCTATTGCAGGAAGCTGCTCTTTCTATCTGCGTTTTATTGTCAAAACGAGCGCTTGGCTCCTTGTCGATGCAGCCAAGAGCATACGAGAAAGCCTATGAGCGTCAAAATGGCTGTAAAAGAAAAAATGTATTGATAGCCGGAGGAGGGGAACTGGTCCAGAATCCATCCGCAGATACTGTAATAAAACGCATCAGGCGAAAAACTGAGGAAAGAGATCATACACAGGGCAATTGTAATTGCGTATTGATCTAGCCCGATTTCCGAAATTGTAATCAACGACATACTTTTTGCCATGTTTGCAGTCAGGCACATGATAAGAATCAGAAGGACGACAAGTGCTGTTGAAATCTGGGCATGCAAAGCAGTTGCCAGTGTCGCTACAGAATATAGTAAGAATACCGCACGGATTAGAATAACAGAGGAACGGTATCGGTCTGTGATCGTGCCGGCGAGTGGAGCTGCCAAGCCGACGATGAAATACATGCGAACGAGTGTAATCAGGTTTTCCACCAACGGCGGCAAGCCAAATTCGTTGGAAAGATACGGCTGTGTATAATTGAGTGTACTATAGTCGATGTAGTTGACAAAGACAATAAAAATGACGGCCCAGACTTTGGGATTGCGGATGAGCTGGAGCAAGGTGGCATGCAGATTGTGCGGTGTGGAAGCGTTTTCTACGGGATCGGGATGAATTTTGAGAAATGCCAGAAGCAGAGAAACTGCATTGGAGACAGCAAACAAGATAAGGAGAATCTGTATCTTATTTTCCGATGTCCGTCCAAACAGAATGGCGATATAGCCGATAATTGTAATCAGCATTCCCGTAAGGCTGATAAAGATGTAATTGAGTCCAAACGCCTGCCCCTGTTTTGTCAGCGGAACCGAAAGCCGTAGGACGGAAACAGAAGTCGGATAAAAGATCCCATTGGTAAATCCCATCACGCCAAAGCAAAGCAGCATGATACCATAAGGCGGGATTGTGCTAAGGATTGCCGGAACAGCGGTATTGATGACAAGCGAGCCTAAGACGATTGTTCTAGGCGAAAAGTGTGTGGCAAACCATGCCGAACACAGATAAGCGCCCATGGAACAAAGTCCTAAGACACTGAATAGTTGACCAAATTGGAAATTCGACACATAAAATCCTTGCAGCAGTTCATTGTAAAAGATACCTTTGGAAAGTGTCAGGGCGTACGCCGCAGAATACACAAGGGAAATTATAAAGATTGTTTGGACGGTATTTCGATTCATAGTCCACCTCCAAAAGAGGGTTTTGCGGTGCCGGGAGAT
>JAUNWG010000015.1 GCA_030540435.1 Eubacteriales bacterium | reverse complement strand
CAATCTCTTCGGTTTTCTCATGCCCTCTCGTTGAGCGCCTGATTAGGATACCACTTTCTGCTGCGTTTGTCAACAAAAAATCCTATTTTTTTCAAATGTTCTTTTGCCAAACAACTCGCTGCAAAAAATGACCATTCCTAGTATACCCGGATTTCTCACAATAATTCACGTGTGACAATAGATGTTTCCACATTTATGATCGGTCGGCGGACACGATGTCCATATGCCAGCAGTTCATGCAATACCATGATTGCCCGATAGACCTGCCCCGAAAAATCCTGTTCAACGACAAAATCTATTCTGCCGCGGCGCAGAAACCGCTTTGCTTCCGGCGTCAGGTCGTTAACAACCACCGCCATGCGGCGCTTCACCCCATCGAGCGCATCCACACAAGCCTGCACATCCTCCGTTCCCATATAGATACCACGCAGCTGTGGATACGCTGCCACCGCGCGACGTACTGTTTCATACGTCAAATCATAGCGTTCATAGCACTCCGCCAGCTGATAGCATTCTGAACCAAAACCCAGTTCCTCCAAATGCTCCAGAAACCCATCTACACGAACACGGTGTGATTGGAATTCCATATTGCCTGTAATGACCAAAACCTGATCCTTTGGTGAAATGCAGCGTGCCATCAACCCTGCGGCGATCTTACCGGATTTCAGCAGATCCTGTCCAACATGGCAGATGCGTCTGCTGTCCGGCAGGTCTGAATTATAGGTCACAACCACGACTCCTGCCTGATGCAACCGTTCTATCTCCGCTGTGATGACGATATTATCCGGCGCGTTGAGCACCAGCCCCTGCACCCCAAATGCAAGCAGTTCCTCACAGATATGGATGTACTCTTCATCCGAGCGGCTGTTCATGCGCCGAACCTCTAATGCTACCTTACCCGCATTGATTTCACGCGCGGCCATGTGTATCCCATGCAGTGTGCTATTGGTAAAATAGTCATCCTGCCAGTGCGCCACAACTACGCCAATACAAATTCCATCGCCGCCGGAAAACCGCTCATCCTTTCGATAACCAGTCTCCTCGATAATACGCAATACACGCGCACGTACCTCCGGGCTGACATCCGGCTGGTTGTTTAAGACCCGGCTAACAGTCCCGCGCGATACGCCGGCAAGCGCTGCAATGCTCCGCACTGTATGCTTCATTTCCCCGCCTCCCTTTTCCTTCTCCAGTAGTATAACACAGGACTGTGGTCAGCGCGATAGTCAACTGGAATTTTTGTCACGCGTCACGGATTTTTTCTGCTTTTTCCCGCTGTTTTGTTGTGGACATTGTCCAACGAATTTTGAACTTTTCAGGCATGTATACAAAGCTGTTTTGCACCTATTGACTTATTTTCCGAAACATTTTACAATACAACCATCGAAACCAGAGGACAAAACACCACAGAGAAAATGTAAACAAAAAATTGAAACCATCGGAGGTATTTTTATGAAAACAATCAAGGTTGGTATTGCTGGACTGGGACGTCTGGGCAAAGTACATGCAAACAACATCGCTTTTAAAATCCCGAATGCACAGCTGACCGCTGCTTGCTCCATCGTTCCAGCTGAACTGGAATATGCAAAGAATGCGTTAGGTGTGACCGATCTGTATACTGATTACCGCGAAATGCTGGCTAAGGCTGACATCGACGCGGTTGCAATCGTGACGACCTCTTCCGAGCACTGCTGGCAAATCGAGGCTGCTCTGGATGCAGGCAAGCATGTTTTCTCAGACAAGCCGCTGGGCGTCGACCTCGAACAGTGCAAAAAGGCAGAAGCCGCTGTAGAGCGCAATCCGGAGCAGGTCTTCTTCCTCGGCTTTATGCGCCGTTATGACGCGTCGTATGCATATGCTAAGAAAAAGATTGAGGAAGGTGCGATCGGCACCCCGTACATGGTCAAAGCCACTGGTATTGACCCGGAAGCTCTGGTGGAAGGCTCCATCAAATTCGCAGCTACCTCCGGCGGTATTTTCATTGACATGGCGATCCATGATATCGACCTGATGCGCTGGTTCCTTGAGGACGAGCCGACCGAGGTCTATGCAATCGGCTCTACCTTTAAGCATCCAGAATTTAAGGCAGTTGGCGACGATGAAACCGCAGTTGCTACCTATAAATTCAAGAACGGCGGCATCGGCATCATCCATGTAGGCCGTACCGCACCGCATGGCTATCATGTCGAAACCGAAATCGTAGGTACAGAGGGCAGCATCCGCATCAGCCCAGAGCCGCAGAAAAACCTCGCAAAGCTGTACAACACCAACGGCGTTGTCACCGAATGTGTAGAAGCCTTCCCGCAGCGTTTTGCAGAAGCATATCTGTTGGAAATGCAGGAGTTTATTGACTGCATCTGCGAGGGCAGAAAGCCGGGCGTCACGGTATACGACGGTACAAAATCCACTGCCATCGGCTTCGGCACCACAGAAGCATGGAAGACAGGCAAGCTCGTTACGCTGTAATCTTTTCCCTTTTCTAAAAAATCTCCCGGCAGTTCACTTGGGACTGTTGGGAGATTTTCCTTTTTTATATATTTTATGTCATGCCATGAATTCCTGAATCGCCGCGTCATACGCCCACCGTGTATTCACATCAAAGCAGACCATCGTTACATGTTCCATATCCGGATGTTCCTCCAAAAAATCCAGAATGGTACGCACGGCAATACGTGCTGCCTGATCCAATGGAAAATGGTAAACACCCGTACTGATGGACGGAAATGCTACGGTACGGCAGCCGTTTTTCCAAGCAACCGTCAAGCTGTTGCGATAGCTGTTTTCCAACAGCTGTGCCTCCCCGTTTTTTCCGCCGCGCCAAATCGGCCCCGGCGTATGCACAACATGCTTTGCCGGAAGACGATAACCGCCGGTGATTTTTGCCTCACCCGTCTTACATCCGTGTAACGTCCGGCATTCCTCCAAAAGCGCCGGACCTGCTGCACGGTGGATTGCACCGTCCACACCGCCGCCACCCAAAAGTGAGGTGTTTGCCGCATTGACAATGGCATCTACGGCATATGTCGTAATGTCTCCCTGTTCAATCGTAAAGCGCTGTCTCATAAACTCAGCCTCCCACCTGTTACTGTTTTTATTATATCACATGACACAAATCTGTGCTATTACCTGAAAGTATCCATACCAAAGAAAAACCGGTACAGCATATGCCATACCGGTTTGGATAAAATTTAATTTGCGGTGGAAAGCATCAGCTTGATGCGATTTTCCTGATTGATGCGGGATGCGCCCGGGTCATAGTCTACGCTGACAATGTTTGCATTCGGATACGCGGCACGAATCTTTCGGATCATGCCCTTGCCCGCAATATGATTCGGCAGACAGCCAAATGGCTGGGTCAGTACAATATTGTTTACGCCCTCTTCGATCAGCTCGACCATTTCTGCCGGCAGCAGCCAGCCCTCGCCCATTTTGACGCCCGGGCTGATGATCTGCTGGGACAGCTTGCGCACCTTGTCAAATTCCATTGGCGGGCGGAAATGGCCATCGCGCTTGATCGTCTCAATCATATCCTTCTGCTTGCCAAGCAGGAAACGGTAAACCGCCTGCATGATCGCCGCATTATTCGGTGTGCGGCCGTACAGCTTGAAATCAATGATGCCATTGTAAATACAATACATACAGAAATCCAGCAGACCCGGCAGCACCGGCTCCGTCCCCTCACCGAGCAGGAACTGTTCCAGATTGTTATTGCCCAGTGGAGAGAACTTGACATAGATCTCACCGACGATGCCAACCTTCTTCTTGGAGCCAAAATCCTTCATCTCAATCTGCGCAAACCGCTTGCAAATCAAGATATACAGCATTTTAACATATTTATAATGGATGAATTTGTCCCCTGCAAAATCTTTGGTGATTTTGCGAACCAAATCGTCCACCGCCTTATCGCAGTCGCCTTTTTTGACTTCATACGGACGGCACTGGTTGTAAATCTGCATGATAAAGTCGCCCAGCAGCAGTCCGTAGACGACCTGGATAAATGCCTTCGGCGTCAGCTTAAAGCCCGGATTGGCATTCTTTTCCAGCCCGGAGAAGTTGAGTGAAATGACCGGAATATAGCCATAACCGCTCTTAATCAGCGCCTTACGCAACAGATGAATATAGTTGGACGCACGGCAACCGCCGCCCGTCTGTGTAATCATCAGCGCAACCTTATGGGTATCGTACTTGCCCGATTCCAGCGCGTCAATAAACTGGCCAATGACCAGCAGCGCCGGATAGCAGGTATCGTTGTGTACATTTTTCAGTCCACATTCGGCAACCTGCGGGCCATCATTTTCCAAAACCTCCATCGTATAGCCATAATTCTTCATAATGGAGGTAATCAACTTAAACTGTACCGGCAGCATATTGGGGACCAGGATGGTATAATCCTTCTTCATGTCCTCCGTAAACGGTACATGCGGCAACTCACGACTTTGCGGCATACTTTCTTCCCTCCTCTACAGCGGCGATCATACTGCGGATACGGATCTTTGCCGCACCGAGATTGTTGATCTCATCAATTTTCAGCTGGGTATAGATCTTGCCGCCTTCTTCCGTAATAGCGCGCATCTCATCGGTCGTGATCGCATCGATACCACAGCCGAAGGATACCAGCTGAATGATCTGTGCATTCGGCTTGCTGACGGCCCAATTCGCCGCAGCATACATACGCGAATGGTATGTCCACTGGTTCAGCACATTTACTGTCGGCATTTCACCGAGCGGTGCGACTGCATCCTCGGACACGATGACCATGCCATAGGACTGGATGAGTCGGTCAATACCGTGGTTGATCTCCGGGTCAATATGATACGGACGTCCTGCAATGACTGCAATATCCAGACCGTGCTCATCGGCATAGTCGATCGCCCGCTGCCCTTCTGCCGCAACATCTGCATAAAAACGGTCAAGCTCTGCGTACGCATCCAGCGCCGCTTTCTTCACCATACGCTTGTTGATATGCTTGTATTTCTTTGCAAACAGATCGCCCATCGTCTTGATAAAGTCCTTCTGACGCCCCAGCTCAACATACGGCATCATGAAGTCCACATCCTTGAGGTGATTCATATTTGCGACCAACAGCTCAGGATAATACGCAACCACCGGACAGTTATAGCAATTCGACGTACGATGCTCATCCAGATTATAGGTCATACACGGATAGAAAATGGAATCTATGCCCTTTTCGAGCAGGTTTTCAATATGACCGTGGATCAGCTTTGCCGGATAACATACGGTATCGGATGGAATGGAATTCTGTCCGAGCGCATACATGGAGCGCGTCGATACATCCGACAGCACGACCTCAAAGCCAAGCTCTGTCAGGAAGGTATGCCAGAACGGCAGCAGCTCGAACATATTCAACCCAAACGGCAGGCCAATGCGTGCCTTGCCCGGTTTGCTCTTTTCGCGGTATTCCTGCAAACGGTTCAGCTTATATTCATACAGATTTGGCAGCTTGAGCTTATCACCGCCGCCCAGCGGGCGCTCACAGCGGTTGCCGGAAATAAAGCGGCGTCCGCCCGGGAACATCGAAACTGTCAGCGAACAGTGGTTGGTACACATGCCGCACTTTGTGGTGGTGGATTTATGCGTAAAGTTTTGCAGTTCCTCCAGAGAGATCAGCGAGCTGCTTTCCTTTGCATTTGCCTGTGCATGCAGCGCAGCGCCATATGCGCCCATCAGACCGGAAATTGCCGGACGCGTCACATTTCTGCCGATCTCCATTTCAAAGGAACGCAGGATAGCATCATTGAGGAAGGTTCCGCCCTGTACCACGATGTGCTTGCCCAGATCATCCGGTGAATGCGCACGGATGACCTTATACAGTGCATTCTTTACTACGCTGACAGACAAACCTGCCGAGATCGCGTCAATACCTGCGCCGTCCTTCTGCGCCTGCTTGACAGAGGAGTTCATGAATACCGTACAGCGCGAGCCGAGGTCGATCGGATGCTCCGCAAACAGTCCCAGACGGCAGAATTCCTCAATGCTGTAGCCCATCGAACGTGCAAACGTTTCAATAAAAGAGCCGCATCCAGAGGAACATGCCTCATTCAGCGAAATATTATCAATACAGTTATTTGCAATCTTAAAGCACTTGATGTCCTGACCGCCGATATCAATGATAAAATCGACATCCGGCTCAAAATGGCGGGCCGCTTTAAAGTGCGCCATTGTCTCTACAAGACCGCAGTCTATGCCAAACGCATTCAGGATGAGCGCTTCGCCATAGCCTGTAACAGCAGAGCCGGCAATTGTAACGCGGTCGCCGCAAAGCTCATACAGCTGAAGCAGCTGTTCACATACAACATCGACCGGGTTGCCTTTATTGGCGCTGTAATAGTTGTACAATATCTGATGATCCTCGCCGATCAGCACGAGCTTGGTCGTTGTCGAGCCGCAATCGATGCCAAGATACGCCTTGCCGCTGTACATCGTGACATTTTCACGCATAATATCACTGGAATTATGGCGGCGGCAGAAGGCTGCATATTCCTCCTCATCGTGGAACAGCGGCTCAAGCGTCGCTGTCTGGACCGGCTCCCCGGCGGTTTTTTCCAATGTCTCCAGCAGTTCATCATAGCTGTATGTACGTCCTGCCGTATCCTTTGCATAGCACGCCGCGCCTGCCGCAATGGCATACGGCGCCAATTTCGGGAAATGCGCGTGCTCATCCGACAGCTGCAGTGTTTCCTGAAAACGCTTCTGCAAGCCTTTAAAAAAGAACAGCGGGCCGCCAAGGAACAACACATCGCCCTTGATCTCGCGTCCCTGCGCCAAGCCAGTCAGCGTCTGATTGACCACGGCCTGGAAAATGGATGCTGCAACATCTTCCTTGCGCGCGCCTTCATTGAGCAGCGGCTGGATATCGCTCTTTGCAAATACGCCGCAGCGCGATGCGATCGTGTAAATACGATTTGCATCCATCGACAAACGGTCAAGCTCATTCGGCTGAACATCCAACAGTATGGCCATCTGGTCAATAAAAGCACCTGTACCGCCAGCACAGGTTCCGTTCATTCTTTCTTCCAGCTGTCCGGTCAAAAATACGATCTTCGCGTCCTCGCCGCCAAGCTCGATGACAACATCCGCCTTCGGCACAAAGGTTCCTACACACTTGCGTGTTGCGAATACCTCCTGCACAAAATCCACGCCGCTTGCCTTGGCAACACCCAAGCCAGCAGAGCCGGTGATTGCTGCACGGATATCCGCTTCGCCGATCACACGCTTTGCATCACGGAGCATTTCACATGCCTTTTCACGTACCTTGGAGAAATGCCGCTCATACTTCTGATACAAAATCTCCAAACGGCCGGTCGTTTTATTCTCGCCAGCCGCCACTAATTTTACAGTTGTTGAACCAATATCAATTCCTAAAAATACATTCATACGATAACCTTTTTCCAATGATCTGCCCGCAAAGCGGGCAAAAAATAAGAGTTGTTTATTAGGCGTTATCTGAAAACCAAGAAAATGAAGAATATTTCGCAAAAATGAGGTGGATTCGAGGCGGGATCACGCAGGAATCCTTTCGGATTTCAAGTAATTCTAACGATGAAGCCGCCCGTATTTGTAGAAATAGTCAAAATTTTCGACTTTTCAGATACGCCCGAATACCGTTTAACAGTATCTTAACCATTCTCGATGAAATAGTCAACATTTCTCTGCATTCTTCCGCGCAAATTCCAATTTTTTTACAAAAATGAAACACCTTATCCCCATTTTTGGCAAATGTTTGTACTGCTTACACAAACAGCCGGCAGCGTCGCTGCCGGCTGTACAACATATTACAATAGACAGATGATTATTCCAGACAATCACGGTCAAGCTTACCGTTTTCTGTCATCGGAAGGGTATTTACAATGCGTACGATACCCGGAATCAGCTGTGTCGGCAGATAGGAGCGTGCCGCCGCGCGTACCTGTCCCGGTGTCATCTCACGGTTCAGTGTTACATAAGCCACCAGATGTCCATAGCGCTCCACTACGCCGCAGCCAGTTACGCCCTTGATACGGGTCATATGATTTTCAACATCGCCCGGCTCAATACGATAGCCCTTTACCTTAATCATGCTGTTCTTTCGATAACTCCAGAACAGGCGTCCGTCCTCACTCTTGAAGCCAATGTCGCCGGTCCGGTATGCCGGCTTGCCATCGATCTCACAGAAGCCGCTTTCCTCACCCTCAGGATCATATCCTGCGGTCACGCTGTCGCCAAACAGTACAATCTCTGCTTCCTCACCATCCGGCAGCTCCTTGTCGCCGTCCATGATCCGGATTTCCGTAGCAGCAGTTGCGACGATACCGACCGGCAGGCGGTCATCACACATGTCGTCTGTGATCTTTGTAGCGCTGACATTGCAGGTCGCCTCTGTCGGACCATAGCCGTTGTATACCGTCAGATCACCCTCAAAGCGCTCCAACAGGCGGCGTACTGTGCCCGGATGCAGAGATTCGCCCGAAAGATAGATCACGCGCAGTTTGGGCATCATCTCGCGGTTGAAGCGTTTGCTGCGCATCAAAAATTCCGCCATCGTCGGTGTCATAACGACCATCGCAGCATCACTTTTCTGCAGATGCGGATACAGGTCGGACAGGTGCTGCTGCTGTTCGGAAGTGGTTGTAACGAGTGTACGACCATGCGACAGCGCATAATAGATATCTACCATCGAGAGGTCGATGGAAAACATTGCAAGATTGAGAATATTGCCTTCGCTCTCAGCCGGAAGTTCGATTGTGCGGTCGATCCAGTCAATAAAATTGCTCAGATTGCGGCGGGTCGCCTTAACGCCCTTCGGCTCGCCGGTGCTGCCGGAGGTAAAGGTAATATATGCCAGCGTATCGTCACTGATCTCTGTTGGCAGCGCAACATCAGGCGCTGTTTCAGACAATGAAATAATGTTTTCCGTCGGAATATCGCCAGCTCCGGCAAAGCCGCGGCCAACTGCACACAGCACTAAGTCAGCACCTGCCTGTGCAGCAATTGCCTTACGGCGTGTAACCGGTTGTGCCGGGCTGACTGGAATATATGCAACGCCAGCACGCAGACAGGCTACATATGCCAGAATCATGCTGTATTCCTTATGCCCATAGACAATGACACGCTTTGCACCGCGTTCCACAATGTGCTTGGCAAGATTTTCGCTCCTCTGATACATCTCACCATAGGTAATAGAACCTGCCTTTGAAATACACGCCATACCATTGTTCGGATAAGAAAAAATCGACGAAATATTCATGATACCTTACTCTCCTGTCTGTATATTTAATCTGGAACAAACCTGCATTGTCTTCACGTTCCACTTGGTTACATATTAAAATATACCATGTAAAACCCTTTTTTTCAACCGAATTTTCCCGGTTTTCATCAATAAATGAATTTTTACCCGAAAATACTTGACAGTTAACATAAAATGAGGTAGGATATGACCAACAACATTATATCCTTATCAAGAGCGGCGGAGGGAACGGCCCGATGAAGCCCGGCAACCTGCAGGAACTGCAAGGTGCCAAATCCGGCGGTGTCTCAGATCGAGAGATGAGGAACTCATTTAGCGCTCTGTTTCTCGGCAGATGCGCTTTTTCTTTTGTTATCCATTATCTTTATTGAAAGTTGAGGTTATACATTTATGGGCAAGTATTTATTTACGTCCGAATCGGTTACCGAAGGACATCCGGACAAAATCTGTGATCAGATTTCTGATGCAGTGCTTGACGCGATCATTGAAAAGGACCCGACTGCACGTGTTGCATGCGAGACCACCGTTACCACCGGTCTTATTTCCATCATGGGTGAGATTTCCACCCACTGCTATGTAGATATCCCGAAAATCGCACGGGAGGTCGTCCGCGAGATCGGCTATGACCGCGCAAAATACGGCTTTGACTGCGACACCTGCGCTGTTGTCACAACAATTGATGAACAGTCTGCCGATATCGCGCTGGGCGTTGACAAGGCGCTGGAAAGCAAAGAAAATGTAGAGGCTGACCTGACCGGAGGTGCCGGCGACCAGGGTATGATGTTTGGCTATGCGTGCAACGAAACGCCGGAGCTGATGCCGTTGGCAATCTCCCTCGCGCACAGGATGGCAAAAAAACTGACTGAAGTCCGCAAAACTGGTAAGGTAAATTATCTCCGTCCGGACGGCAAGACACAGGTTACCGTAGAATATGACAAGGCTGGCAAACCGGTTCATATCGATACGGTCGTTTTGTCCACGCAGCATGGACCGGACGTATCTCTGGAGCAGATTCATAAGGACATGATCGAACTGGTCATCAAACCGACGCTGCCGGCTGATCTGTTCGACGAAAATACCCGTATCTTTGTCAACCCGACCGGACGTTTTGTCATCGGCGGCCCGCAGGGTGACTCCGGCCTGACCGGAAGAAAGATCATTGTCGATACCTACGGCGGCTCCGCACCACACGGCGGCGGCGCATTCTCCGGCAAGGACCCGACCAAGGTCGACCGTTCTGCTGCATACGCTGCCCGCTATGTTGCAAAGAACATTGTTGCAGCAGGTCTTGCAGATAAGTGCCAGATCCAGCTTGCTTATGCAATCGGCGTTGCACAGCCGGTATCCATTCTGGTCGATACGTTCGGTACCAGTAAGGTAGAGGACGATGTTCTGGAAGCAGCTGTTGAAAAGGTATTTGACCTGCGTCCGAGCGCAATCATCCGCGATCTCGATCTGCGCCGTCCGATTTACCGCCAGCTAGCTGCATATGGTCATATGGGACGCACCGATCTGGACGTAGCTTGGGAAAAGACTGACCGTGTTGACGCACTGAAGGCTGCTGTTGCAGAGTAACATTCATTTTACGTTATACGAAAGAGCTTCCTCGGTTTGAGGGAGCTCTTTTCATGCTTATCCGATACAGACGTAAAAAACGGGCTATGGATTGCTCCATAGCCCGTCTGTTATTTTTTAAGAGAACCGAGAGATCTAATTACGGTCTAACTGCATTCTTTCTCATATCGAATACAACGGCTACTACGATGATAAGACCCTTGATAACCTGGGTAATATTATCGTTAGCGCCCAGCAGAACCAGGCCGTTGTTGATAACGCCGAGAATCAGGATACCGGACATAACGCCGGACATCTTACAAATACCACCAGTCTGGGAAGTACCGCCGATGGTAGCAGCTGCGATCGCGTCGAACTCGTACTGCAGACCGTTGGTGGACGGGTCAGCAGAACCAGTACGTGCTGCCAGCATAGCGCCTGCCAGACCAGCCATCAGGCCAGACCACATATAGGTCAGGATGAGGTTCTTCTCAACATTGATACCAGCTACGCGAGCTGCCTGCTTGTTGCCGCCGATAGCGAAGATGTTCTTACCGAAACGGCACTGTGTCATCATAAACCACGAAATGATGAATACAATCAGGAAGATGAATACTACCATCGGGATACCGAGAATCTTGTATACTGCAAAGTTACGGAAGCCCTGATCCAGGTTGGATACCGGAGAGCTGGAGTACATCTTAGCAAGCGCACGGCAAATCAACTGTGAACCCAGCGTTGCGATAAACGGATGGATATGTGTGCAGGCTACCAGCCAGCCACAAATGATACCTACGATACCGCCGATGACCATAGCTACGATGATGCAGACGATAGCCGGAAGATGGATTCCGCCCGGATGCAGTCTGGTTGCCAGATCAGCCGGCTGTGCCAGAGAAGCTGCAACTACTGCGGACAGAGCTGCTACAGCGCCAGGGCCAAGGTCGATACCAGCGGACAGAATGCACCAGCAAACGCCACAGGTAATTATGCCCTTAACGGACTCAGCGGAAATCAGCGTGGTCAGGTTAGCGACCGTGAAGAATGCCGGACGTACAGCGGTCAGTGCGACTGCAAGGACAACCAGTACGACCCACATAATGTTGTTGGATATAAACTGCTTGAAATTAAAGCCCTTTTTTGTTGCTTCCATTATTCAGTTTCCCCTTTCTTTACTTAGCCGTAGCGAAATCGTTCTTTTCGCCATGTGCGTATGTCAGCAATTCCTGAGAGTCATACGGATCTCCGCCATCGCGGTTACGCGGGATAATACCCATCATATGGCCCTCATACATAACCAGAATATTGTCAGCCATGCCGGATACTTCCGGAAGCTCAGAGGAAATCATGATGATCGCCTTACCCTCGCCTGCGAGTCTGGTAATGATAGAGTGGATTTCAGACTTTGCGCCTACGTCGATACCACGAGTCGGTTCGTCAACGATCAGGATATCCGGATCAAGCAGCAGCCAACGTGCCAGCAGTACCTTCTGCTGGTTACCACCAGACAGGTTCATGATTCTCTGACGCATGGACGGTGTCTTGGTGCGCATTGCCTCATTCCACTTGATCGCATCGCTCTCCATCTTCTTATGGTTCTGGGGGAAACCATAATTCTTCAGGCTTGCCATTACAGTATTTTCTGTGATATCAAGCAGTCCGAAGATACCATTGCCACGGCGGTCCTCCGTCAGAAGGCCGATGCTATTTGCGATAGCGTCTTCAGGGCTCTTAATGTTAACTTCCTTGCCATTCAGGAAAATCTGACCAGCGGTCTTCTTGCGCATACCAAAGATAGTCTCAACGATTTCGGTACGGCCCGCACCTACCAGACCTGCAAAGCCGAAAATCTCGCCGCGATGTACCTTAAAGCTTACATGCTCAAACGCCTTACCGGAAGCCAGATCCTTAACCTCAAGGATGACGTCTCCGATTGGGCAGTCGACCTTCGGGAACATGTTGCCTACCTGACGACCTACCATCATTTCAACAACCTTGTCTACGTTCAGATTTGCTGCCCGGTCAGTGCCAATGTATTCACCATCACGGAATACACTGATATCATCACTGATGCGGAAGATTTCTTCCATCTTATGGGAAATGTAGATAATAGCTACGTTCTTAGACTTCAAGTCTGCAATGATGTCGAACAGATGCTCAACCTCAGTCTCTGTCAGCGCAGAGGTCGGCTCGTCCATGATTACAACCTTGGTGTCGTAAGATACTGCCTTAGCGATTTCTACCATCTGCTGCTGTGCGACGGTCAAATCCTTCATCATGTCGTCAGGATTCAGCGCGAGCTTCCACTTTTCAAAAAGCTCCTTTGCTTCCTTACGCGCTCTCGGATGGTCACACATCAGCTTGTTCTTCATCGGGAATCGGCCAAGCCACAGGTTCTCACATACCGTACGATCCGGTACCGGAGACAGCTCCTGATGAATCATGGTAATACCAGCGTTCATCGCCTGGAGCGGGCTCTTAAACTCGACTTCCTGTCCGTTGAAGATGATCTTGCCAGAGGTGCACGGCTGAATACCAATCAAGCACTTCATCAGTGTCGATTTACCTGCACCATTCTCACCCATCAGGGTGTGAACGGTACCGGGGCGAACCTTCAGCTGTACGCCTTTCAGAGCTTTAACGCCCGGAAATTCCTTGACAATGTCGTGCATTTCGAGGATATACTCTTCACTCACGTTTTGTTCACCCTGCCTTTCCTACCTTGATAATTGGGGGCGCCAGACATTGTCCGACGCCCCCAACGTCTCAACTCAAAATACTATTGCTATACTCTCTCTTGTATAACCGAAAAATTACATGTAATCAGCCACGTTGTCAGCAGTTACCGGCTCGAACGGAACCCAAACGATGGAATCCGAGTAAGCTTCGCCTGAGGTGTCCTTATCAAAGACAGACTCGTCGATGCCGTCGTTAGCAGCCTTGCCGTCAGCCAGATTCAGAGCAGCCTGTACAGCGCCCAGACCCTGACCAGTCGGGTTCTGGAATACAGTCATAGCCATCTTGCCGTCAGCAACAGCAGCAGCGCCGTCCTTGGTGCAGTCGATACCAACGATCGGGAATGCCTTCGGGTCTACGTTAGCTGCTTCGCAAGCCTCGATAGCGCCGAGTGCCATAGCGTCGTTGTTAGAGATGATGCAGTCAAATTCCTGACCAGAAGTCAGAACCGGGCTGATTCTGTTCATAGCCTCTGCACGGTCATACTTACCAGCGATATCGATAACCGAGGTAGCATTGATGCCGTTGTCCTTCAGTGCCTGCAGAACGCCTGCGCAGCGCTTGATCTGGGATACCTGACCAAGTTCGCCCTGAAGCAGGATGTACTTGATGTCAGTCTTGCCCTTGCCCTTGAAGTACTCAGCCAGATACTCGCCCTGGAAATAACCGGAGGTATCCTCGTTGGAACCACAGAAGCCAACATTTTCAGCTGCCAGAACGTTCAGATCAGACGGCGGACGGTTTACGAATACCAGCGGGGTATCGCCAGCAGCGTCTACCAGAGACTGTGCAGCATCCGAGTCAACCGGGTTAACAATAACAGCCTTGTCACCACCATTGACAGCGGTCTCAATGTACTGAATCTGCTTTGCAGAGTCATTCTGTGCGTCCTGGGAAGTCAGCTTAACGCCTGCTGCCTCTGCAGCCGGCAGAGCTGCTGCTTCCAGCGTAGACAGGAACTCGTCACGGGAAGCCATGATCAGAGTCATCGTGCCATTGTCGCCAGAGCCAGTGGATGGAGCAGAACCGTTGTCCGTATTGCCGCCGCTAGAGCCGCAGCCAGCCAGAAGACCAACGCTCATTGCGCCTGCCATAAGCAGGGCCATTGTTCTTTTCAGTTTCATAGTTTCTCTCCTCTTCTTTTTCCGAGATGCATTTGGGATGATGCACACGGTTTTTGGATGTATTTAGGATATCACTCAAATGTTACAATTGCAAGTGTTTCTGCTCTTCTTTTGCCCGCAAACGAAGATTTCATGCAAATCATCTAAGTTTCGCGCTTTATTTTTGTACATTTTTTACATATACTATATTGCTTCAAATCTTGATTTCATTTTCTTTTGCATGCAATTCTGACAATTCTGTGTGTTATTTTTGCATTTTCCGGTTTTTTCCGTGTTTTTTTGAGCAAAATATCACTCTAAGTTTTTCTTTGTTTCGATTTCTTGTCATTCATTATTTGTGCAATGTGTCGTTTTCAGCTATTTTCTCCTTATTTTTCCTTTGCTTTCTTGCATTTTTTTATCACAATATTGCTGTTTTTGTCCCGATTTTCTTACTAAATTTCCTATTTGTCTAGACATTTACCAATTTGTGCACGCACACCCGCGTGTGCGTGCACATTGCGTGCATTTTTCTTTCCCGGTTTTGCATTTTTATATCTGTCCGCAGTCTGTCCCGCATATCTTGATCTCTAAGTATCTCACACGTCCCTCTCACTTGGTTTTTATTCGGCTGTGCAGCACTCCCTCGGGCTGCTTTGCTCCGCCTTCTGTTTTTTCGTCACATCCTGCAATTACTCCAATTTCTTGCCGGATATTATTTGTTTGTTCTTTACAAAAGTTGTGTGTTTTGGTACACTTATGGTAAGAAGAAGGGAGAATGCTGTGCTGTTTTGCCAGCTCTCCTTTGTTATAGTTGAAAGGAGAAACTATTATGTCTTACGGAATCAAGTCCCCTGCAAGATATGTTCAGGGCAATGGAGAGCTGTCCAATCTCGGTCGAAATGTAAAAAAGATGGGAGAAAAGTTCCTTATTCTCTGCACAGCAAACAACAAAAAGCGCGTCGGTAACGCAATCGAAGAGAGCATCAAGTCGGTAGAAAAAGAAGCGGTATTCTGTGAATTCAATGGCGAATGCACAAAAGCTGAAATCTCCCGCGTCATGGATATTGTTATGGAAACTGGCTGCGATGTCGTCATCGGCGTCGGCGGCGGCAAGGTGATCGATACAGCAAAGGCCGTTGTCACCAATCTGGGCGGTTATCCGCTGGTCATCATCCCGACAGTAGCATCCAATGACTCCCCGTGCAGCGGCGTAGCAGTTATTTATAATGAAGCTGGCGTTGTCATCAAGGCGCTGATGATGAAGCGCAATCCGGATCTTGTATTGGTCGACACCGCTGTTATTGCGAAATCTCCAAAGCGTCTGCTGGTCGCAGGCATGGGCGACGCACTGGCTACCTGGTTTGAGGCACGCGCATGCAAGGCATCGGGCGCAAAGACAATGGCGCGCGGTCTGTGCTCCAACACCGCACTGATGATGAGCCATCTGTGCTATGATATCCTCATCCGCGATGGCGTAAAGGCGCTGGAGGCCCTGGAAGTAAAGGAGCCGAACGACGCGCTGGACAACGTTGTGGAAGCGTGCATTTACCTCAGCGGCGTTGGCTTTGAGAGCGGCGGCCTTGCAGCAGCACATGCGATCAATGACGGCTTTGCATACGTCCCGCAGGCACACGGCATGTATCACGGCGAAAAGGTAGCCTTCGGCACCATCGCCCAGCTCGTTCTGGAAAAGGCTTCGGACGAAGAGATGAGTGAGGTTCTGGAATTCATGAAGCAGGTTGGCCTGCCGATGACACTGGCTGATCTTGGCATCACGGATGTCAAGGAGGAAGAGATCCGCAAGGCTGCGGAAGCTGCCGTCGTTCCGACCCAGTCCACAAAAAATCTGCGCAAGGACATTACAGCAGATGAGGTTTATGCGGCTATCATGGAGGCTGACCGCATCGGCGCTGCTTACAAGGCATAATTTTCTTTATCCTGTATCTTGATTGGAGGTATTACAATGGCAACCGCATACAGCCCCAATGAAGAATTTCATCTAAAAATCAAACCGGGGGATGTCGGGGAATATGTGATCCTCCCCGGTGATCCCGGACGCTGTGAGCAGATCGCCCAGCTGTTTGACGCGCCAGTCAAAATCGCATCCAACCGCGAGTTTACGACCTATACCGGCACGTTGGACGGCGTTAAGGTGAGCGTTACTTCCACTGGCATCGGCGGCCCATCCGCAGCCATCACGCTGGAAGAGCTGATCCACTGCGGCGCACATACGTTTATCCGCGTCGGTACGTCAGGCGGTATGCAGCCAGAGGTCCTGGGCGGCGATTTGGTAATCGCCACGGGCGCAGTGCGTATGGATGGCACAGGCACGGAATATGCCCCAATCGAATATCCCGCTGTTGCACACTTTGACGTCGTCAACGCCTTACATCAGGCGGCATCTGCTTCCGGAGTACGGTCCCATACCGGTGTTGTCCAGTGTAAGGATTCCTTCTATGGGCAGCACGAGCCGGAGAATATGCCTGTTTCCGCAGAGTTGGAACAGAAATGGAAGGCATGGCTTGGCTGCGGCGCCCTCGCCAGCGAAATGGAATCCGCAACACTGTTTATTGTCGCTGCAGTGCGGCGTGTACGCATTGGCTCCATCCTGCTTATTCTGGGCAACCAGACGCGCCGGGAAATGGGGCTGGAAGACATTCAGGTGCATGATACGCATACCTGTGTCCAAACTGCCGTTGCGGCGATGCGTCTGCTGATTGCTGCAGATCAATCCAAAGCGTAATCAAACATGAAATCCCGCCTGCGCGTCAGGCGGGATTTTTCATGCAGTATAACAAAAGCAGGGGGTGGCTTTCCACTCCCTGCCTGTCATTGTTCTATTACGGATTTTCAAGTACGCCGATGCCCAGCAGCCCCGGGCCGGTGTTAACCGCCAGTGTTGCAGCAATCTGGCTGTCTGCCACAATGCTGCCTTTTTTGATCCTTTTTTTCAAAAGCGGTCTGACCTGCGCCGCAGTATCTGCTGCAGCACCGTTCATCAGCGCAAGCCATGCGGGTTTTCCGCCCGCTTTTTCCTCCACGAGGGACACGATCTTTTCTATGCCTGCCTTTGCGCCGCGAATCTTCGCAACCGTATAATATACGCCCTCTTTATCACAGGAGATAATCGGCTTGATCTTCAGCAGGCTTCCTGCTACCGCGGTCACGCCGCCAATGCGTCCGCCTTTGCGCAGATACTCCAGTGTATCCATATAAAAGAATACCTTTGAATCTGCGACCTTGTGCTCCAGCCCTTTACAGACCTCTTCATATGGAACCTTTTTATCGATCTGTACCGCTGCCCACATTGCCAGCAGCCCGGCACCGATAGAAATATTCTTGGAATCCAAAATAAAGGAATTCAGCTCCGGGTGCTCACGGAACACCATCTGCGCCGTGTGGCAGGTGCTGCTCAGCTTGCTTGAAATAAACACGCCAATGACATTTTCATAGCCCTCTGCCTTGATCTCCTCGATCATATCATAATAATCCTGCATCGTCGGTGTAGAAGTATGCGGGATCTCGCCCGGAAACCTGCGATAAACCTCCGATGCAAGCTCCACACTGTCCAGATAGTGCTCATCGCCATAAGACAACCGCAGACGCAGTACTTTTATATTATACTTTTGGATAAACGACTGTGGAACATCACATCCTGTGTCAACAAGGATTGCTGTATTTCTCTTTCTCATAGTCTGCTCCCTCGCGTTAAGTAGTTTTGATAACCATATTTTATAGTATTGCATAACGTACCCTTTTTGTCAAGGGTCACAATCCCTATATTGTAAATTTTTCTGCATTTTGTTGCCGGATATGCAGTTTCATGATAAAATATTTTATAATGAAATGACTGATAGAAGGAGTGTGTGCAGTATGGAAGAAATGAATACGAGCTTTTCTGCAGAAGAACTGGAATTTTGCATCTCTGCGTTACAGCTGGAAATCGAAGATACCGAATCGGCAATGCAAGGCGCTTCCCTCGGCAAAGAGGAACGCATCCGTATGACTGCCTACATCCAGAAGCTGGACAAGCTGCAGGATGAATTTCTGCGGGAAAACAATTCGTTCAAATCCGTCGACCTACTCCAAGTATACCAGCTGGTGCAGAAAGAACGACATTACCTGAACCAGATCCTCGACCGTCCGGATATCACCGGCAAACAGCAGCAGGAAGCACAGCGCCATCTGCGTACAGCAAACAGCCTGCTGCGCAAGCTGAAAAAGATTTTTCAGGCCTTTGGTGTTGATACATCAAAATTATAAACAAAATAACCTAAAACGGACTTTATCCTTCCCGCGAAAGATAAAGCCCGTTTTTTATATTTAGGAGATATTTGGAAGTCACGAAATCGAGTGCTCATATCCGCCCCACGGCTTTGCGCCGATGCAGGCAGCCAGCATAGCCAGCAGTGAGAAAGCGACCCATACCCAGATGGCTGACGACCAGCCAAAGCTCTGCGCCACTGCACCGACACCGAAGCTGGACAATGCAGAGCCGATATATGCCGAACAGTTGAGAATGCCGGTCACGGAGGACGCCCGCCCGATCGGACCGAAATGTACCGGGATCAAATTGATGAGCATAATATTTGCGCCAACCATACAGGTGCTCGCTACAGTCAGCAGAAGCAGCGATGCAACTGCACTGCGGTCACACAGGATGCCCAGCAGTGACAACGCCACGATCGTGACAGCGAAAAATCCGGCAGCGCCTTTCAGCTCATTGTCGATAAACCGCTTCGCAATCGCCTTGGTAAATACAACGCCAAGCATGTTTACAATCGGAACGATGATATCCAATGCAACCGATGCGGATGTTCCGAAGTGGAAATTATCCGTCATCAGCGACGGCAGCCATGTCTGAATGCCATCACGCAGCATGCCATGTGTCATAGAGCTGACCGCTGCCAGCAGGATGCCGGAAATCACCATCAGATGCAGCAGGCCGCCCTTCTCATGCTGCTTCTGCTCATGCATGTGAATGACCTCTATTTCCTCGCTCTGTGCGATCTGCTTTTCAAACCAGCTCATGCGGTACATCCAGTATGCACCTGCCGCCAGCATGACGACAGCGGAAATCAGGAATACACTGCGCCAGTTCCAGACAGAAAGCATGACGGATGAAAGCAGATATGTCAGTACGGTTGCCAACGGATAGGTAACAGCGACATTGCTTGCTGCACGCTTGCGTTCCTCCGGCGGCAGCTGTTCCGCAAAAATACGGGCGACCGGGGACCAGATGAGCGACTGGAACACACCGTTGAACGACCACAGCACCAGCATAATGCCGTACTGTCCGGTAAGTCCCATCAGCAGGTTGATCACGCCGGAGCCAACAACGCCGGTAAATACCATCTTTTTCGGGCTGACCCGATCGCCGACCAGACCGCTGATCAGCTGAAATACGCCGTATACAATAAACAACGCCGTGCCGATCAAGCCCGCCTGTGCCATATCCATCCTGCCGGAAGCGATCAGATCGACCATAACGGAGGAATAGCTCAGACGCCCAAAACATCCAATCACATAGGTAGCCGCACACAGCCAAAACAGCCTTCTCGTCAGCGCATGTGGGCAGAGCCGGCGCGTAATCGTTTGTTCCATGATGAAATACCCTCAATTTCTGTTTTACTTTGAAACTGAACCAAGTATAATACGCCGCGGCACAACCGTCAATCTGCATTGACACCATGATTTTGCAGTTTTTTTGTAACCTTTTACAGCAAAATGCCCACGTCTTCCATCGCTGGAAAAAGTGGACATTTTTTCGTTGTATTTTCCTGCGATCACATATTTGTTAATTGTATTTTCCTGCTGTCACATTAATAGATCAGGTTATCCGGATCAAGTCCCGACCAGCCACAATCCGTCAGCGCACTGATACGCGCCATATCCTCCGCCTCCAGCGTAAAGTCAAAAATCTGGCTGTTTTCCGCAATACGGGACGGCGTGACCGACTTGGGCAGCGGAATAACACCACGCTGTATATGCCAGCGCAGGACGATCTGCGCAATCGTGCGACCATACTTTGCAGCGATCTCCCGTACCTCCGGCACGGAAAAAATGCGTCCGGTGGACAGCGGGCTCCAGCCCTCTACGACCATGTTATGCGCACGACAATATGCAATCATATCATCCTGCGGCATACCCGGATGGATCTCAACCTGATCTACCATCGGCGCGATCTCGCAATGATTCATAATATTTTCCAGATGGTGTGGACGGAAGTTGCTTGTGCCGATCGCCTTGATCCTGCCGTCCTGATACAGCTTCTCAAACGCCCGCCATGTTTCAATATTCATTTCTTCCCAGTTATCAAAATACTTGCGGTCATGCGGCCAATGGATCAGATAGAGATCCAGATAATCAGTCTGCAGCGCATTCAGCGTGCGCTCAAAAGCATCCAGCGTACTCTGATATCCCTGATGCGGATTCCACAGCTTACTGGTAAGAAAGATCTCCTTCCGGTCAATGCCGGAAGCTGCAATCGCCCTGCCGACGCCCACTTCATTGCCATATGCAGTTGCAGTATCAATATGGCGATAGCCAACGCGCAGCGCTTCCGCTACGGAAGCCTCCGCCTGTTCCGATGGGGTCTTCCATGTGCCAAAACCGACACACGGGATCGATGTACCGTTACAAATCGGGATACGAGTCTGTAAATCCATTTTCAATTCCCTCCTGCTAGGCGTATCTAATCAGATAGCGCCTGATCTTGCTGTTGATAGCATCAGTATATCACATTCTTGCGCATTTGCAAAATAAAAAACGGCCTGACATGCGCCAGACCGCTTATGCTTGTTTGATTATGCGAGATACCGACCGATCTTCGGAATTTTACGGATAAGCATAGACAACATACCGGAAACGATGAGCAGTCCGATAGCTGCCGCCGGGATAAAGATCGTAGTCGGAAGGACAATACCCGCTGCATTGAGCGCATGACACAGAACCGCAAGCAGGATTGGATGAATCAGGTAGATGCCGAAGCTGAGCTGCGCCAACGCAGCGATTGGGCGAAGCACCCTGCGCGGTAAGCGTGTACCGGCAAGCGTGTTTTTTACCACAAGGAACAGTGCGATTGCGATCAGCACGGCATCCGGCGACAGCACCATCAGTGCCGGGTCTGTGGAAAAAATCCCCTGCCCCATCCAGATGCCGCGCAGCGACAGGATCAGGCAGATGCCACCCAACAGATACGCGATGCGCAGATGCTTTCGCGTCAGCGTCGCAGTGCGCAGGAACCAGCCCGCAGTAAATACACCGATATAGCCAAAGCCCATCATGGCATAGTCCCCCAGGCGGGTTGTACCCAACTGGATCTGGATAAACGGATATATGCAGCCCAGCAGAATGCCAAATATCACCACATACCACAGCTCACGTGGCTGAGCCGCGCGGGTCAACACGCGCAGGATGGGAGAAAATGCATACAGGATGATCATCATAAACAGAAAATTCAAATAGAAACCTCTTCCGCTGAGCAGGCCCTTGAGCACACCGCCGGTGGCGATATTGACGCCCATTGCAACAGCCGCCCACACGATATAGGATACCAGCAATCGCAGTCCATAGCGCTGCGCCATGTCCCGCGAGCCGATATACCAGCTGCTGTCGAGAAAAAACATACCGCTCAGCATGACAAACATCGGCGCTGCCCAAGTCAACAGGCCGCTCATACCGGTGCTGCCAGCAGCCAGCGATACGCTGAGGAATACTGTCGCAATACAGCTGAGCGCACGCAACACATCAGGATAGACCATTCTTCGTTTCATTGTATCAAACCAACCCTCTTCTGTATCAGAAGCACAGGTCTTTGCCTGTTTTCCGTAAAAATCCATGTATACATCATAACACATCGGGGAAACTATGGAAACATCAAAAGTTGAAAATTTATGAAGGAAGTGTGAATTTTGACAAATCCCCTGAAATGCGGCATTATCGGCTGCGGCAGTGTCGGTGCGGCGGCAGCATATACGCTCGCGACACACGGTCTGTTTTCCGAGCTAATACTGATCGATATGAACCGTAAGCGTGCACATGGCGAAGCAATGGATATCAGCCACGGCATTTCCTTTTCCCAGCCCTGCCGTGTCATTGACGGCGATTACGATGACCTCAAGGATGCCGCCCTTGTTGTCATTGCCGCCGGTGTTGGACAGAAGCCGGGGGAATCCCGTTTGGACCTGCTCAACCGCAACGCCGCCGTCATGCGTTCGATCATCACAGAAATCACCCGCGTCTGCCCGGATGCCGTCCTACTCATCGTATCCAATCCGGTCGATCTGCTCACCGGCATTGCCCTGCGCATTTCCGGCTTCCCGCCGGAGCGCGTCATCGGTTCGGGCACTGTACTGGATACCGCCCGCCTAAAATTCCTGCTGGGGCAGCAGCTGGGCGTAGACAGCAGAAATGTCCATGCCTTTGTCATCGGTGAACACGGTGACAGTGAGCTTGCCGTGTGGTCGAGCGCAAATATCTCCGGTATCGATCTGGACGATTACTGCGCCGGCCGCAATGTATCAGATGACTTTTCCGGTCTGTTTGAATCCGTGCGTCACGCTGCATATGAGATCATTGAGGGCAAGGGCGCGACCTATTATGGCATCGCCATGTCCGTGCTGCGTATCGTGACCTGTATCGTACGAGGTGAGCACGGTGTACTGCCGGTCTCCTGCTATGCGGCGGGGCACTACGGCCTCGGCAATGTGTGCATTGGCCTGCCCTGCGTGATTGGCCGCGGCGGTGTGGAAACCGTATTGGATATCCCGCTGAGCGAAGATGAGCTGCATCAGCTGCACACCTCTGCCCAGACGCTGCAAAATGCACTTGATCAGCTAAAGCTGTAATGCCCAAGGCTTCCAATGCCGCTCTTCTCACTGCGAGAGGGCGGCATTTTCCCTTCCCTTCGTTGACTTCCGGTTTTAGAAATATTATACTGAAAGCAGCAAATACGGCACTGTATACGGGAGGGATTCCCCTTATGAAATCTATTACCAAAATCGTTGTGACCGGCGGCCCGTGCGGCGGCAAATCCACTGCTATGACATGGATCGAGAGCAATCTGTCCAAGCAGGGCTATAAGGTATTGTTCATTCCGGAAACCGCGTCCGAGCTGATTCTCGGCGGTGTTGCGCCGTGGACTGTCAGCTCCAATTATGAATTTCAAAAGGCGCTTGTCTCGCTCCAGATCCAAAAGGAACGCGTCTTTGAAATGGCTGCGCGCAACATGGACGACGAAAAGATTTTGATCGTCGCTGACCGCGGCATTGCGGACAACAAGGCATATATGACCGACGAGGAATTTGACCGCCTGTGCCACGAGCTGGGTGGCAGTGAAGTCTCCTTTCGCGATACCTATGATGCCGTATTCCACCTCGTTACAGCTGCGCAGGGCGCACCAAAATTTTACACCCTTTCTAACAATCAGGCGCGGACGGAAACGCCGGAGCAAGCGATCGAAATGGATCAGAAGGTACTCTCCTGCTGGACAGGGCACCCGCACTTGCGCGTCATTGACAACTCCACCGACTTTAATACGAAAATGAAGCGCCTTGTCAACGAGATCACGCAGTTCCTCGGTGAGCCTGCCCCGTTTGAGACCGAACGGAAATTTCTCATTTCCATGCCGAATCTGGAAAGACTGGAGCAGCTGCCGAACTGCAAAAAGGTGGAGATCATTCAGACCTACTTGCTGAGCGGCGATAAAAATGTCGAGCTGCGCGTGCGACAGCGCGGACGGAACGGCAATTATATCTACATCAAAACTGTCAAAACACTGGTCGGCAGCGGAAAGCGCATTGAAACCGAGCAGCGCATCACCAAGGATGAATACCTGAGTCTGCTTATGGACGCCGACACGACCCTGCGGCAGATTCGGAAAAACCGCTACTGCCTCACAGACAATAATCTCTATTTCGAAATTGACGTCTATCCATTCTGGAAAAAGCAGGCGATTCTGGAGGTGCAGATCAGTGAGCCGGAGCAGCAGCTTTCGCTGCCGGACTATCTGCATATCCTGCGCGACGTAACGCACGACGCTACCTATAAAAACCGTTCGATGGCGCGGACGATCCCGCCGGAGGAAGTATAAGAGGCATAAAAAGTGAGGTCAGAACCAGCTTCGGCTCTGACCTCGTTTTTATTTTTACTGCTTCGGCAGATAGACACGGATTTCCGTGCCAAGACCCAGCGTGCTGTCCAGCTCAATACGCCCCTCATGGTATTCTACTACATGCTTGACGATAGACAGCCCCAGCCCCGTACCGCCGATCTGTTTGGAACGGCTTTTGTCCACGCGGTAAAACCGTTCAAAAACCCGCATCCGCGCCTCTTCCGGGATGCCGATGCCATTATCCTTTACGGTAAACTCCAGCTCATCTTCCCGCTCGCGCAGCGAGACCCATACGCTGCCCCCCGGACGGTTATATTTGATGGCATTCTCGCACAGGTTATACACCATCTCACTGAGCATAGCGTCTTCACCGGTGACAGGCGGCGCACTGCCGTCGAAATGCAGCGTAACCTGTGCCTTTTCCGCAACCGGCTGCAGCGACTCCAGCACAGCCGCACATAGGTCGCACAAATCCACCGGCTCCATCTCACTCACCTGCTTGGGCTGCTCCTCAATACGCGACAGTCGGATGATATCCTCGATCAGGGCGATCAGCCGCAGCGCTTCCTTGTGAATGCTGCCGGAAAACGTGCGGATATCCTCCATGCTTGCGACCATACCGTTTTCCATCATCTCGGCATAGCCGGAAATTGAAGTCAGCGGCGTTTTCAGCTCATGCGACACATTGGCGGAAAATTCCTGCCTGCTGTGCTCCGCCATCCGCTGCTGCGTCTCATCCAGAACGATGACGACCACACCATGCACCTCGCCCATGCGCATCATCGGGCTGGCATATACATGATACACGCTTCCATGCATGGAGAACTCATCGTCCCGGCTCTCACCCTCCAGCGCCGCACATACACATGCGCGCATCTGTTGTGTGCGGTTGACCAGCAGATAATTGCGCCCGATATATTCAGTCGGTTCTGCACGGCGTCCCGCCAGCATATGGGTCGCACTTGGATTGATAGATATGATATTATTGTCACTGGATACCAGCAGCAAGCCCTCCCGCATATTATTTGTAACAGTACCGAGGATATCGCGCTCGCGCTGCAGCACCTCCTGCTGGCTGCTGATCTGCTGATCCTGTGCGCGGATATGCGACACAAACGGCGTCAGCTCGGCATATGTTTCGCCTTCCGCGCCCTCATGCTCGATCGCCTCCGCTGCCCGTTCCACCGGACGAATCATCCAGCGCGTCAGTCTGCGGGACAGGATGAGCGCCAGACCAAATAATATGATAACCACAACCAAAATTCCCGGAATTGCGCTGAGGATGATGCTGCGGATGCTGGAATACCGCCGCGACAGGCGCAGGACACAATGATCCGGCAGCCGGATAGCATAATAATAGGTCGATGCATGAATCGTTGACGAACGGCGCGTATCCTCGCCCGTACCGTTTTCCAATGCGGACTGAATCTCCGGACGATCCAGATGGTTTTCCATCTCCGCTGCGGAGGCGTTGGAATCGTACAATACCGTGCCGTCCTGTGTAATAAGCGTTGCACGCGTATCCTCCGGCAAAGAGGCAAGCTGCTCCGTATAAGCATCCAGCGTCATAGCGCCATAAACCTTGCTGACGGTGTCCGTCAGATCACATATTGTCCGCTCTGCCTGCCGCGTCGACAGCTGTACCATTACCGTCAGCGTCAAAAAACATGCACTCAATACGCCAACTGCACTGAGCAGAAACAGCGTCCAGTAAATTCGTGTTTTCATGCTTATGCTTCCCTGTCGATCTTATAGCCCACACCGCGCACGGTCTGGATCAGACTGCCGTCATCCCCCAGCTTCTTGCGCAGGGTATTGATGTGGATATCCACTGTTCTGGTGGCTCCGCCGTAATCAAAGCCCCAGACCTGCTCCATGATTTGGTCACGGGTGAGTACACGCCCCTGATTGTGCATCAGATCGCACAGCAGCTTAAATTCCTTGCGCGTCAGGGCGACCTCATTGCCATCCACTGTGACAATATGGCTCGCCTCATCAATGCGGATATTGCGGTATTCACAGACGTCATTCTCCGGCTGCGCAGCCATACGCCCCGACTCAACCGTGCGGCGTGCCACAGCGCGGATACGGGAAAGCAGCTCCAGAATGCCGAATGGCTTGGATACATAATCATCTGCGCCGAGGTCCAAACCGCGTACCTTGTCTATTTCCGCTGTCTTAGCTGTCAGCATAATAACCGGCAGCTGTGCCGTGCGCGAGGTTGACCGCAGGCGGCGCAGGATAGACAGGCCATCCTCCCCTGGAAGCATAATATCCAATAATACCAAGTCCGGCATACCGCTGTCCAGCGCGGTGAAAAATGACCTCCCGTCCGGGAAGCCCTGTGCTGTATAGCCGCTGCCATTCAGCGCATATACTACCATGGTACGGATGCTCTCATCGTCCTCCACGACAAAAATCGTCATATCTTCCATACCATTCACTCCTCTCCTATTATCTATTTTTCTATTATACCAGATTCGCGGCTTTGCTAACGTAAAATGTATGTAAAGTCTTGCAGAATACAAAAAATTCCCGGTATCCGCAACAGATATCGGGAATGTTCATATTACAGAAATAGCTCTACCGGCGCACGCCGTGTGAATTTCTCCTCCAGCTCGCGTTTGTGAGACAGGTATATCTCATTGTCAAAATAGCGCGCCTTCTGCGGACATTTTTTAATACATGCGCCGCACTTGATACATGCACCACGGTACTGCCGTACATCCTGCGGGTCGATCGCCCCGGTGGGGCACAGCGATGCACACAGCCCGCAGCCCGTGCATGTATCACGCAAAACCGGCTTTACCTTTAAATATTCCCTCGCATTGCGCGGGGTATAGTACGGTCTGGGCGGCGTATTTCCTTTGACTGCCACCGGCTGCGCGGGAAGCTGCTCCATTTCATCCAGTTTTCCGGCAATGTCCTGCGCAAAGCTGTCTGCCAACTGTAAATCCGCAGCGTCCGGCCGCCCTGCTGCCAGCGTATCGGAAAACGAATGCTCCCCGACAAATGCCGCTCCGGCAATCGCGCAAAAGCCGTTTGCACCCAGTACATCGCGCAGCTCGATCAACGCATCATCGTAATCCCGATTGCCGAACAACACGACAGCAACAGCCGGCGTCCCATTGCCTTTGATGTGGTCACGCACATATGGCAGCAGCTTATTCGGCACGCGCCCCGCATAAACCGGCACACCGACAACTGCCAGCTCGTCCGCACTGCATACGATGTCTGCTTCCCGTGCCGCCGGAAGCGTAAAGTCGTTCTCCTGTACCGGAATGCCCCATGTCTGTGCAAACTGATCGCCAATGCGCCGCACAACTGTCTTTGTCGTATCAGTTGCGCTGAAATAAACCATACGGATGCGCTGTATCTTCATAACCTCTGTCCTCCATCACCTGATGTCTGTTACAGATAGTATAGCACAGCCCGGGGAAAATCTCACGCCTTTTCCGCACACGCCTGTACAAATGCACGGAATATCCTCCGGCTGTCCGCATCCTTTTCAAAGAAAAACTCCGGATGCCACTGTGTCGCAAGGAAAAACGGCTGAGAGACATCCTCTACCGCCTCTATCAGCCCATCCGGTGCAAACGCGCTTGCAATCAAGCTCGGTGCAAGCGTCTTGACGCCCTGATGGTGATAGCTGTTGACCGCTGCGCTTTCCTTACCGAGAATGCGGTGCAGCAGGCTGTTTTTCTTGATGGAAACGGTATGTACAGCGCAGTCATATGGCGCCTGCATGTGGTGCTCCACCTCGCTCGGCAGTTCCACCGGCAAATGCTGATAAAGTGTACCGCCCAGCGCCGCATTGAAAAACTGAATACCGCGGCAGATGCCATACACCGGCTTGTGCCGTTCGCGGCACAGGCGCAGCAACACACGTTCCATCGCATCACGCGCCGGACAGATCTCGCCGCACGACGGCAGCATTTCCGCGTGATAGACTGCCGGGTCAACATCCTGCCCGCCTGTAAACAGCACGCCGTCAATCCGATCTATCAGCTGTTCCAGCTGCTGCTGATCTGCTGTCAGCGGCAGCATGATCGGCAGTCCGCCTGCATCCACGATGCCATCCATATAGCCCGGCACCATCCACAGGCTGTCGCGCTGGATATCATATAACGGTGTCACGCCGACAATTACCGGCTGTTTCATACGCTTGTCCTCCCAAATATAAAAACAGAGCGGAAGGATGACCCTTTCCGCTCCGATGCAGTGTCCCTATTTGATTTAAAATTTGATAGAATCATCCGATTGGTTCAGCCCGATAATGCTGATCACCATAACTGCGGCACCGAGTGCGATCGTTACAGCGCCAAGCACCAGTTCCGCAATATTCAATCCTTTATTCATATCTGCTCACTCCAATATACTCATAGGATGCTTATAGTATAGCACAATATCAGCGGAATTTCACTTCTTTTCTGTAAAATGTTTGAGACAATATTTCTGGATGATTTTTACAATTTTATGCGCATCGCGCTTCCCCTGTCTGCTGTCCGTGCGCAGGATAGCCTGCACCGCATCCTCTGTCAGCGGAAGCTGCTGTACCAGCTTTTCCAGCACCGTATCCGGCATCACGGTATATGGCAGGACACCGCGCCGTCTGGCAGCGCTTCTGCGGTATTCCCTCAGTTCCTTTGCCAGCTCCGGGCGTGATGAGCGGCTGCTCTCCCGCACTTCCCGCGCTTCTTCCTGGGATACCCGCACACGCAGCACAACTTTTTGTCCATGAAAGAGCACCTTCTTTGCGCTTGCACACAGCCGCAGGCGCGGATGCGGATTTTCCTGCTTCACCAAATAACCGAAGCTGACAAGGTGGTCAACAACCGCCCGGATATCCTCCGCCGTGCTGTCCTGCATGATGCCATAGGTCGACACCGCAGCATAGCACTGGATATCTTCGTCCGCACTGCCCAGCAGGATGCGGCAGATAACATCCGCATCGCACTGCTCCTTTACCCGGTACACACATGACAGCACCTTCTGTGCCGCTGTCGTCACATCCTGCTCTACGCTGGACGCTTCACAATTGCCGCAGCTGCCGCAAAAACTCGGCGCATCTTGCCCGAAATACTGCAATATATATTGACGCAGGCACTGGTCGGTAAACACATAGCGGCGCATCTGCTTGAGCCGCGCCAGATTGCGCTTTTTCAGCTGTTCGACCTCTTCGTCCGTCAGTGCCGGATTTTCCGGGTCCAAACCAATCAGATACTCATGCAGGTTGATGTCATTCTCGTCAAACAACAGCAGGCAATGCGCCGGTGCACCGTCACGTCCAGCGCGCCCGGCTTCCTGGTAATAGCTCTCAATATCCCGCGGCATGCCAAAATGTACTACAAAACGCACGTCCGGCTTGTTGATCCCCATGCCAAACGCATTGGTGGCAACGATGACCGGCACTGCACCGCTGACAAAGCGCTGCTGCACGGTGCGGCGCGCCATTGCATCCATCCCTGCATGATATGCCACAGCGGAAATATGATTGTCGCACAAGTACCGCGCCATTTCCTCTGTCTTTTTCCGCGTCAGGCAGTACACAATGCCGCACGCACCGTCCTGCTGCCGGATAAATCGCACCAGCTGCGCTTCGCGGTCATAGGCACGCAGCACGGCATAATGCAGATTGGGGCGGTCAAAGCTGGTGACCAACCGCTCCGGTGTCTGCAGCTCCAACGCAGTGACGATATCCTGCCGCACCTGAGCCGTTGCCGTGGCAGTGAAGGCGGAGATGATCGGGCGCTTGGGCAAGCTGCGGATGAACTGCGGAATCTGACGGTAGCTCGGGCGGAAATCATGCCCCCACTGGGAGATACAGTGCGCTTCGTCCACCGCTACCATGGAAATCGGAAGATTTTTCGCAAGTGCGGCAAAATCCGGCGCGAGCAGCCGTTCGGGCGCAACATAGATCAGCTTCGCGCGCCCCATAGCCACTATCTGCATCGCACTGCGGCGTTCCTGCGCGGTCTGTGCGCTGTTGAGCAGGCAAGCGGAAATCCCCTTTCGCTGCAATGCGGCTACCTGATCCTGCATCAGGGAGATCAGCGGCGCGACGACCAGCGTCACCCCCGGCAGCAGCATACCGGAAAGCTGATAGCAAATGGATTTTCCCGCGCCGGTCGGCATAACGCCCAGCACATCCCGTCCGGCAAGGATCGCATCAATGAGCTTCTGCTGTCCCGGGCGAAATTCTGTATAGCCAAACGACTCCTGCAGAAGCCGATGCTTTAGATCCATCTGTTTTCCCTCCGTTTTTTCGTCTGCCTACCAGTATGGCACAATTTACAGCACGATGCAAGCGCATCGCTTTACTTTTCCCTTCCAATGCGTTATACTTAAACCTGTTCTTTGGAACGAAGCAAATCGCAATGCGCGGTACGGTACGCCGTTTTATTTCCTCGCCTGTGCGAAAGGAGACACCTATGTTTATTGAACTTCTCAAATCCTTTATCCTTGGCATCGTTCAAGGTATTACCGAGTGGCTTCCTGTATCTTCCACCGGACATATGCTGCTGGTCGATGAATTTTTACAGCTGAACTTCCCCAAGGACTTTACCGACATGTTCTTTGTTGTCATTCAGTTCGGCTCCATTCTCGCAGTTCTTGTGCTGTATTTTGACAAGCTAAACCCGTTTTCCTCTAAAAAATCAGCAAAAGAAAAACGTCATACCTGGCAGCTATGGGAAAAGGTCATCGTTGCCTGCATTCCGGCAGGCGTCATCGGCATCCTGTTCGATGACCTGATCCACGACCTCATGTATACCCCGGTCGTCATTGCCATTGCGCTGATCGTCTATGGTATCCTATTCATTCTGCTGGAAAACACCCGCCAGCGTCCGACGACTACGTCACTTCAAACGCTGTCCTTCCGCAAGGCATTCTGCATCGGTATTTTCCAGATGCTTTCCCTGATTCCGGGCACCTCGCGCTCCGGTTCGACGATTCTCGGCGCGGTATTTCTCGGCTGCGACCGCTCTGTCGCCGCTGAATTTTCCTTCTTCCTCGCGATCCCGGTCATGCTTGGCGCCAGCGGCCTGAAAATACTCAAATACGGATTCCATTACACCGGCGCACAGATCGGCGTTATGATCGTGGGTACAGTCACGGCATTTATCGTCTCACTGGTTGTCATCCGTTTCCTGATGAATTACATCCGCAAGCACGATTTCAAGGTATTCGGCTGGTACCGTATCGTTCTCGGTATCCTGGTACTGCTGTACTTCGGCATGCTGGCATAAGCAATACAAAAAAATAAAAGACGTTCTCTTGGAGCGATGTGCCCCGCAGAGAACGTCTTTTTCTTTGTCAATTACCGGTTCTTGAAACCGTTCAGCTTTTCCTTGTTCACAAATGCATTCATTGCATCCTTCTGGTCTTCTGTCGAGAAGCACAGTCCAAATGCCTCAGTTTCATATGCAGCGCCTGTGGTGATGTCCGCCTGCATACCGCGGCGGATCGCTGCCTTGGATTCGCGGACTGCGATCTGTGCCTGCGATGCGATCGCATTCGCCATCTCCAGCGCCTTGTCCATCAGCTCTTCCGGTGCGTAAACATGGCTTACCAGACCGATCTCCTTTGCCTCGTCTGCCTTAATGGTGCGCGCTGTCAGGATCAGCTCCATTGCCTTGGAAGCGCCCACGATGCGCGGCAGGCGCTGTGTACCGCCAAAGCCCGGGGTGATGCCCAGACCTACCTCCGGCTGGCCGAATCTCGCCTTTTCACTTGCCAGACGGATATCACACGCCATGGACAGCTCACATCCGCCGCCCAGTGCAAAGCCATTAACAGCAGCAATGATCGGCTTGGTCAGATTCTCCACCTTCATAAATACCTGATTGCCCAGCGCGCCAAACTTCTTTGCCTCATATGCAGACATGTGTGCCATCTGGCTGATGTCTGCGCCTGCAACAAATGCGCGGCCCGCACCGGTAATAATAGCTACCAGAATTTCGTCATTTGCTTCAACCTCATCTAGTACTGCGGACAGGTCGTTCAGTGTTTCATCATTCAGTGCATTCAGAACCTCCGGATGGTTCATTGTGATAATGCCAACCGAGCCCTTCTGCTCCAGTGTTACATATGCCATTTGTATTTCCTCCTGTTCTTACGGCTTTCCTCAAAATCTGATACCTATTGTACTCTTTCTCGCTGGCAACATCAAGACAATTTGCAGAAACTTTTTGAATTTTGTGAAAAAATTAACAGAGATGGTATCCTTCTGATACCATCTCTGTCATATTTCTTACTTCTTGTCCGGCTTAAATCCGTCCTTCAACGAGACAATGCGGTTAAAGCGCAGTACGCCATCTCCTGTCTGCTTGCTATCCTGGATATAATAGCCCATGCGGACAAACTGCATCCGGGTGTCTGCCGGTACATCGACGATCGACGGCTCCAGCTTACAGCCGGTCAGCTGCTTGTTGGATTCCGGATTGAGGTAGTCCAGATAATTGGTGCCCTCCGGTACTGCTCCGGTATTCTCCAGCGTAAACAGATTGTCATACAAATTCAGCTCTGCATCAACAGCATACTTTGCAGATACCCAGTGAATATTGCCACGGACCTTGCGCCCATCCAGCGGATTGCCGTTGCCGGCCTCCAGATCAGCTGTACAGTGCACCTCTACAATATTGCCTTCCTCGTCCTGGATGACCTCATCGCACTTTACAATGTATGCACCCATCAGACGGACTTCGCCGCCCGGCTTGAGACGTTTGAACTTCGGAGGCGGGACGATCGCAAAGTCGCTCTTTTCGATCCACAGCTCGCGAGTAAACGGAACCTCACGGGTGCCTGCGGATTCGTCCTTCGGATTGTTCGCAACCGGGAAGGTCTCCTCCTTGTCCTCCGGATAGTTGGTGATCACCAGCTTGATCGGCTCGGTAACTGCCATGCGTCGCAGGGCGGTGTCATTCAGCTCATTGCGGATGCAGTATTCCAGCAGCTTGATATCAACCAAGCTGTCCGTGGTGGAAACGCCTGCGCGGGTGACAAATTCCAAAATAGAGGACGGCGTATAACCACGGCGGCGCAGACCGCACAGCGTCGGCATACGCGGATCGTCCCAGCCGTCAACTCTGCCTGTCTCTACCAGCTCACGCAGATAGCGCTTGGACATGACTGTATTGGTCACATTCAGGCGTGCAAATTCCCTCTGCTTCGGATGAGATGGCAGGCATGGTGCACAGTTGTCCACCACCCACTCATACAGCGGACGATGGTTCTTAAATTCAATCGAGCACATGGAATGCGTAATGTGTTCCATCGCGTCCTGGATCGGATGTGCGAAGTCATACAGTGGATAGATGCACCACTTGTTTCCGATGCGGTGATGCTCGGCATACACAATGCGATAGATTGCCGGGTCGCGCATGTTCATATTCGGCGACGACATGTCGATCTTCGCACGCAGGGTCTTTGCGCCCTTTTCATACTTACCGCTGCGCATTTCCTCGAACAGCTTTAGATTTTCTTCGACCGAACGGTCACGATACGGGCTGTTCTTGCCCGGCTCGGTCAGTGTGCCGCGGTATTCGCGCATTTCATCCTGCGTCAGATCACAAACATATGCTTTTCCCTGTTTAATGAGGTATACTGCACATTCATAGCACTTTTCAAAATAATCTGAGCCATAGAAAATGCCGCCGGACGGCTCGGAGCCAGTCAGCCATGCAACGTCCTGCAAAATGGACTGTACATATTCATCGTCCTCGCGCACCGGATTGGTGTCGTCAAAACGCAGGTTAAACAGGCCATTATACTTCTGTGCCACAGACCAGTTGATATAAATCGCCTTGGCCGAGCCAATGTGAAGATAGCCATTCGGTTCCGGCGGAAAACGGGTATGAATCCGTTCTGTCAGACCGTTCTTAATGTCCTCATCAATGATTTCATGCAGAAAATTCGATGCAAACTCCATCGGTATTCCCCTTTTCTTTTACTATTATTTCGGAGCTGATCTCCATCAGGATAAGACAGCAGGGCGTACTTCCTCATGGAAATCCGACCCCGTTGTCATCAAAAATATCTGATTGATTTTTATAATGCGTCACATGCAGCAGTCAGGCGGCGGTTCACCTCGTCCTGTCCCAGCAGCTGCATAACGGAATACAGATCCGGTGCATTGGTGCGTCCGCAGACAGCAACGCGCAGTACCATCGAAATATCGCCGACCGGGCCTTTGTATGCGTCCGGATTCTTTTTGTACAGCTTGGTTTCCGGCGCAAAGCCATGCTTGTCCGCCAGCGCCTTGATCTTATCAAACCAGACGGACATTTCATCTGCCGGATCAAAGATGCCCTGATACTCTGTCAAGATCGCCTTGGCATCCGCCTTTGTGCTCTCCGGCATACCGGAATAGTCCGGCTGGAACAGCTCCGGGAACATAAAGTCCATATACGCCTTTGTCTCGCTCCAGAAGGTCAGGTCCTTACGCGGCTTCTTTCCGCCGCGACCAATGGCAAGGAACTTCTTTGTCAGCTCGGGATCGCGGACAAACAGATCGTGGAATGCCGCGTCATTGTCCGCACTCCATGCAGATACATAGTCATAAACCTCTTCTGCGCTCATACGGGAGATGACATTTTTGCTGACATCACGCAGCTTTTCCATATCGAACAGCGAACCGGAAACGCTCATCTTCTTCGGGCTGAACGGGAAGTCATTGATGTCTGCGGTCTGGTTTGCACGGCGCCACTCCTCGAAATTGGAATTGAGCAGTGTCATCAGGTATTCCATGACTGCTGGTACTGGAATGCCTTGCTGATAATAATAAGACAGCGCCAGCTCCGGGTCCTTGCGCTTGGACAGCTTGCGCTTGGAGCCGCCGTCCATCTTCATCAGCTGCGCCGTGTGCACATACTTCGGGCGCTTCCAACCCATGACATCAAACAGCTGCAAATGTACCGGCAGCGTTGCCAGCCATTCCTCACCGCGTACAACATGTGTGGTGTGCATCAGGTGGTCATCGATCACATGTGCAAAGTGATAGGTCGGAATGCCGTCGGACTTGAGCAGGACAATATCCTGGTCATTCTCCGTCAGCTCCAGATTGCCCTTTACCAGATCGGTGTGGCGCACCTTATTTTCAATGCTGCCCATTGAACGGAAGCGGACAACATAGCTCTCGCCTGCCTGCAGGCGGCGCTCGATCTCCTCCAGCGGACAGTCACGATATTTCGCGTACTTGCCATAATAGCCAAAGTTTTCTTTGTTTGCCTCCTGCTGTGCGCGCATCTCTGCCAGCTCTTCCTCTGTACAGAAGCACGGATACGCATAGCCGCGCTTGACAAGCTCTTTGACAAAAACGTGATAAATCGCCGCACGCTTGCTCTGACGGTACGGACCATACGCGCCGTTGTCGCCATCTGCTGTTGCGCCTTCGTCAAACGGCAGACCAAAATTCCGGAAAGTCTCCAAAATCAGCTCCACGCCGCCCTCTACTTCGCGTTTTTTGTCGGTATCCTCAATGCGCAGATAGAATACGCCGCCGGACTGATGCGCCAGACGTTCATCCACTACCGCACCAAACAGGTTGCCCAGATGCATGAAGCCAGTCGGGCTGGGCGCCATACGTGTTACCTTTGCTCCTTCCGGCAGGTCGCGTGCCGGATAACGGGCTTCTATTTCCTCCGGTGTCTCCGTGACGTCCGGGAACAACAGCTCTGCCAAACGATTATAATCCATCTTATTTCCTCTCCAAATGATTTAATATATTATTAATGTATCATAAACAGATTCTAAAAAAGTAGATTCTAAAAAAAGCATTATAAGCATACCATAGTTTTCCCATTTTCGCAATGTCATGTACAGCGGAATTATAGAAGAAATGTGCCTATATTCTCCTATAAACATAGCAAAAGTTTGTTAAATCTCAAACTGCTTTGTTGTCATTGACTAAATTCTATGGTATAATAAGGATACTTTCAATAGATTCAAGGCGGTGAATACATGAAAATTCAGGAATCAGGTGAAAATTATCTGGAAACAATCCTGCTGCTCGAAATGCGCAACGGAACGGTTCGCGCTGTTGATATTGCCAACGAATTGGGTTACTCCAAGCCCAGTGTAACCCGCGCAATGGGTGTGTTAAAGAAAGCTGGCTATGTAGATCAGGAATCCTATGGCACGATTCGTTTGACAGATGCCGGACGGAAACGTGCAAATGATATCTATGACCGTCATGTCCTCATCAAAGAATTTTTGATGACGATATTGTCTATCGATGCTGTTACGGCAGAAACGGATGCCTGCCGAATCGAACATATTGTCAGCCCGCTGACGGTAGAGCGCATGCGCGAGGTTCTTCGTGAAAAGCGATGAAATTTTTCTTGACGGATGAAAAAAACTGTTGTATACTGTTCGAGTAGTTCCTCAGACGGAACTGCTCGAATACAATATGGAGAGGTATCGAAGTGGTCATAACGGGGCTGACTCGAAATCAGTTTGCGAGCAATCGCACATGGGTTCGAATCCCATCCTCTCCGCCATTGAGCTAGTCATTTATTCTATGCTTAGAGTAAGTGATTAGCTCTTTTTATTTTGTTTTGATAACTTTATCGATGGTTTTAGACTTCGCAGGTTTTAAAAGTCCCGTTGAAGTCCCGGTCAGGAATTTTCTCATTGTTTTGTTTCAAATAACTTCCAATCATCAATGAGCTTCTGCTGCCGTACAGAAGAAATCTCCCTCATGTCATTTGTAAAACCCGCATAAACATCCAATGTAAATGCGACTGACTTGTGCCCAAGATTGGCTGATACAGATTTAGAATCTTCACCTGCCAACAACGAATTAACTGCATATGTATGCCGTAAATCATGAAATCTTAGTTCTGGTCTGTTCATATCCGCCACAATTCGTTTGTAGTGTCGGTATAATGTTCGATCTGATATTGGATGACCTATTCCATTGGTAAACACCAGATTTAAGCCGTTGTCCCATAGGTCGCCCGCAAGCTCTTGCTGTTGCTTCTGCACTTGCTCCTGCTGTTTTAAAAGTTGCATGACATACTCGGCGGGCTTTACTATTCGTCTGCTCTCACATTTTGGCTCTTGTAGCGTCTGAACACCATTTACCTTTTTAAGCTGTTGATAAATCTTGATCGTACCTTGCTTAAAATTTACTTTGTCCCATGTTAAACCAAGTATTTCTGCCTCTCTCATGCCGGTGAATAAATCCACCAAGTAAATAAGCTCATACTCCTCGCCATTGATTTTTTGAATAAACTGCTTACACTCATCCTTTGACAGCACTTGAATTTCAGGTTTTTCTTTCTTAGGTAACTCACATTCAAGTGTAGGATTGTATGCAATCCATTTAAATCGAGTTGCCCTACGATACGCTCCTTGCAGCAGTGCAACCGTATTTCGGACGGTCTTACCGGAAATCATCTTAATTTCCGCCCCTTCCACTTGCCGCTGCCGCGGTTTTTTCACCAGCTTTTCAATAAATAATTGCATCGTATTCTCATTGAACTTTGAGATTTGAAGATTTCCTATGATTTGATCAATATATTTTGCGCATGATATATACGACTGTTTTGTAGATGGTGCACCTTGGAAATGCTCAATATAATCATCAACCAACTCCCTTATGGTCATATTTTTAGGTGCAATTTTCAAACCGTTTTCGAGCATTTCCTTTTCCTTTTCGCGCAAGCGCCCACACTCTTTTTGAGTTCTGCATGTACGAATCGCTTCACGCTGTTTACCTGTCAACGGGTCTATGTAGTAGATACGGCACTGCCATTTGCCCTTTTCTGTTTTTCTAATACCGTTATGCCATCTGTTGTCAGAATAATCAATCTTCGGGCGCGCCATTATATCCTCCTACACTTTGATCAGACTTTCTTCTAATCCACTCTTCCAACTTCGGGCGGTAGATGACCAAACGTCGCGGCGATATCCTCACAATGGGAAAGTCGCTGGCGTTTGCGATCTTACGCATAGTCTGGCGGCTTACACCAACCAAATCAGCAGCTTGAGACAAGCTCAACATATCATCTTTGTTTAACACGAGAAACCCTCCTTTGGTATTTGTTGTATAACAGTATACCATAGTCGGAGTTGGTTGTCAACTTTAAAATATATTTTTTCTTTTATTTTAAACATCTTGTGCTAGATGTATCTTTATTTTCTCAACATTGTTTTGAGATTTTTCTTATAATCTGTTTTAAGATTTTAGATTCTATAGTTTAACATTAAAACATTTATTTGATCATTTCTTATTGACAGCCTATTGCAATTCACTTAAACTAATATTATTAATAACTTTTCTCTTTATATAATATTAGGAGCGACATATGGAATTAAAAGATAGACTTCGTGAATTGCGTGAACGTAAAAATTTAAACCAAATAAGTTGCGCTGCTAACTTAGGAGTAAAATTTGGCAATTATAATAAGTGGGAAAACGG
>JAUNWG010000174.1 GCA_030540435.1 Eubacteriales bacterium | reverse complement strand
TCATCACCCCATCGGAGGTTCTCTTTGATAGTACCGGAAAACAGGAGATTCTTCTGGAGTACAACTGCAACCTGATCGCGCAGTGTATTCAAGTCATATTCTTTAACATCGATCCCGCCGACCCTGACTACACCTTCCGTAGCATCATAAAGCCGGGAAATCAGCTGGATCAAAGAGGATTTGGAGGAACCCGTACCGCCGATAATGCCAATCGTTTCGCCGGACTTGATCTTCAAATTGATATCTGCCAGAGCCATCCGCTCCGCTTGCAGCGAATACTTAAAGCTCACATGTTCAAAAGAAACAGAGCCGTCCAAAACCTCATACTTCGGATTTTGGGGATTCGTCAGTGTGCTGCGTTCTTCCAATATTTCTGTAATACGCTTCCCCGATTCAACTGCCATCGTAATCATCACAAATACCATCGAAAGCATCATCAGGCTGCTGAGCATCATAAAGCCATAGGGCAAAAGTGCGGAAAGCTGTCCGACATCCAGATTCAGGCCATGAGAAGTAATGATGGTATAAGCGCCGAAGGGAAGAATGAAAATCATGACAACATAGAGACAGAATTGCATCAGCGGATTATTCAGCACAAGGATTCTTTCTGCCCTTGTAAAATCTTTGCAGACATCCTCCGCTGCGACTTCAAACTTTTCCTGTTCATAATCTTCCCGCACAAAAGACTTCACGACACGCATCGCCTTGATATTTTCCTGTACGGAGGCGTTCAGGTTATCATATTTCTTAAACACCTTCTTAAACAGCGGCATTGCGTGGAACACAATCATAAGCAGCCCTGCCAGCAAAACCGGCATAACGATCAGGAAGATCCACGCCAGCCTTCCGCCCATAAGGATTGCCATCGTGAAAGCAAAAATTACCATGAGCGGCGCACGGATTGCACTTCGGATAATCATCATGTAAGCATTTTGTACATTGGTCACATCGGTTGTCAGACGGGTCACAAGGGACGATACCAGAAATTTATCAATATTTTCAAACGAGAAGGTCTGAATGCTGTGGAAAATATCCTGCCGCAGATTCTTCGCCAACCCGCAGGAGGCAACGGCACAGGTATTGCCGGCCATTGCTCCAAACAGCAGCGACAGAATTGCCATCACCACCAGCCCGGCTCCATACCGGATAATCACGCCCAATTCGCAGCCATCTTTCATTTCATTTACCAATGTAGCGATCAGAAATGGAATGATACACTCCATGACGACCTCTAAAGCTACGAATACCGGCGTCAGAATCGCGGGCTTTTTGTACTCTCTAACGCTCCCTACAAGTGTCTTTATCATCGTTTTTGTCCGTTCCTTTCTAACGAATTTGCCGTATTCTCCCGGCATTGCTTTTCTCTTTTCATAAGCATCAGGTAGATCACAAACAGTACAAGCGCCGTCAGATTTTCCGTAATCGGCTGGCTGATCACAATACCGTCTATTTTAAACAGGTTTGCCAGCAGTATCATAACAGGCGTAAGCAGAAATCCCTTGTTGATAATGGTGTTTGCCATAGAGATTCTCCATCTGCCTATGGATTGAAACGCCGCATTGAACAGTTCAATAAAACCAAATCCGATAATGCAGAAAATCCAGATACGCAAATAGGAAACCGCAACAGGCACCGATTCTCCTGACGGAATCAGCAGATTGACAATCAGGGTCGGCATGGCAGCAACCAATGCCTGGCAAAGCAGTACCCACACCCCCATCACCGCAATGCC